>QMQO01000025.1 GCA_003650545.1 Candidatus Woesearchaeota archaeon
GTCAACTCATCATCAAGATCCTCATCAAAAAACCGTTCAAATCGATCTAAAACTCTCATCGCTTCACTTATGTCAACATGAAATTCAATGCTCGACAAACCTAATCACCACTTTGACTTTTAAGATCCTCAGAAATAAGAAGAAGTAAAAGCTCAACTTCACGGCCGTCGAGTTTGTCGAATTCGCTTGGCTGCATGTGATAATATCGCATGAAAAGATGCTTTACAATGATATATTGCACTTCAAAGTCGTATAGATGTACGTCTCGTGTGCGATATGCTTCAAGAAGTGCTCTTACTGTTGAAAAGGGATTGCATTAAAAATAATAATTTCATTGAAGAGCCGCTCGGCAACCGCCGCATCCATATTTTCAACATCTTCACGAGTTAATTGTGGCTCTTTAACGCCGAGCACTATTGCATTAATCATAAATTCGCCAATGTCAAGTTCTTTTATTCTGCCGGATCGATCCAGCTTTGCAGCACGCTTGTAAAGCTCGATTTTCTCTTTGAATTTCCAGCGCTTAATAATATACTCTTCATTACCTATGCGAATTAGTTTTTCAGTTTGCATCAATTGTCACCTCTAAGCTAAAGTTATTGATTTAGCTGTAAACGGCAGTGTTAAGCCAATGAGATCGGTAGGCCGGCTTGGAACTCTAAATTCATCCCACTTGCAACCGGTTAAATTGAAGCTGTTTATGCTGCTTATTTTAAGTGTGAGTGAGAATTCAGTGTCATTTATGATGTCAGTTAATTCTATGAAGTCTTCAAGAGTTACGGTGATTGATCCAGTTATTTCTCGATGCTTCTCAATAATTGCCTGTGGCTTAGTATCCCATCCTGGAACTCGCTCAAGATTATTACGTATTCTAAGCTCAAAAGCAATTGCCTTAACAAATGCTGAACCATCTTTTAGAACAGCGTCGCTTGGCGGCACAAATGGATCAGTGCCGGGATCACTTGGCAACTCACTGTACTGCGGCGCAGTTTCACTATGATCCTTGCAGAGCCAATTCATTGTTACTGCAAGCGGCTCGCCGGGCCGGCCTCGAACAGTTAATTCATTTGCTTTACAGCCAGTTAAAACGAGATCCTTATTTATGTTTGTGAAATTAAACCACCATGTCACGCTCTTACTAATATTGCCAATTGCATACTGCATGACGTTTATCGTTGTCGGCTGAAGAATTGTTCTTAAGTTCACGTCTTCACGAACTTTTACATGCCTTGCAACATCGCGAGATCCACTTAAATAGCGAACTCTAATATATTGTGGTAGGATGGCTGGATCAATCTCTATAACGTCGCCCCAATTATAAGATAATGTAGCTGTATCTGTGCCGGTTGGCGCTGTGCCGAAAGTTGTTTCCTCATAATAGCCGTGCCTAACGGCATATCCACGCTCAACAACTAAACTCATGCTTTTTCACCCTCACATGTTTCGGCTTTCCTGCCCGCAACCTGCTGCGAGTCAGGGCCATCAACAAGATCCAACATTGATTTAAGATTTTGTTCAAACTCCATATACGCATCAACAAGCACATTCACAAACACATGAAGTTGCTCATCCTTAAGACGAGGAAAATTGTCATGTATGTATTCGAGGAAAGCGGTTAAATTGCGTGCGCGAAATAATGCAAGTGCAAGCTCACTAAAAAACCGGTTTAGCTTATCAACATTCAAGGCGCAATCACCAAGCACATAAAGTCGAGTGCTTTGCGGTAAAATGCGCCGCGACGCGCATACTCAACAAGATCACGTGAACTTACGAGGCGAATGCCGAGGCAGAAACTGCTCATATTTTCATATAATACTTTAATTATTTGATCTGCATACGTGTCGCGCAAACTCGGTTTGCCGGCCCACACGTCAATTGTTATACCGACTTCAAGAATTCTGGATGTTCTGTTGAACCAAACTGTGTTTTCACGCGTTGCAAAAGTATAAAGAATTGCAGCCGGCAACTTGATTTTTTCACCGGGCCACTCATCATAAACATGCAAGTTTTGAATATTATCTGAAAGTAGTGTTTTGATATCGCTTATGAGCTTCTGGTATGGCGTTGTGGCGCTCATTTCATGCCACTCTCACATAAACCTGCGATTTAAGTCGTTCAATTGCTTTTAATGCCATTTCATAGAACATCATTGCTTTTTCTTTGCCCCGTGCAAGAGATCCATACGCTAATGATGCAGCAAGAAGCGTTGCAGCGTGACTTGCAATTTTAAATTCTGGCGTGTCGCTGGTGTAGCCGTAGGTGTATGTGATTTCAATGATTTTTTCGCCTGAATCAACAGTGTCGCTGAATTTAATCATTCCAACGTTATGATAAACGTAGTAGTCTTCGTTTTCAGTTTTCTGTTCACCATTGATTTTAAGGCTGGTTACATTGATGATCGGCTGATTATTCACGAAGATTTTATCGACGCCGCCATCAAAATATTCGGTTGCGCTGGGCGGTGTTTCTCCATTTGCAGTGTCAACGAAAGTTTTGTTCGTCCAGTTCTTGATGAGGTGTTCGGCTTGATTAATAATTGATTGTAGTGTAGTGTCGTCGATGACGTCGGCTTCTATGCCTGCGATTGCCCTTACATCACTAATTGTTGTTAACGTCACTTCAAATCACCATTGAGCGTTTATAAAAATAGTGAAGGCTGGGCCGACGTGCTGCGGCCCATATAAATTCATCTACGCCGGGCGCCAATAAACCGGCGGATACTCACGTAAAACAGTGTTTGAGTTTCGCTTGCTTATGCAGTGATGATCTCAACGATTGCCTTGTCAAATAAAACGTCAACGCCAAACCTGTGAGTTGCAACGATCTTTAGCTGTCTCTTACCGATTTCTTTCTGTGTTTCTACTAGTAATTCGCGTTTTGGAGCTAGAACTACTGCGTCGCGCCTCATGAGAAAGGCGTGATAACAGGTGACTCCACCAGCATTTTCAGTTGTTGGAACCTTGCTTGATAATACGATTGGTATGCCCATGATTGAGTCCATTACAACTTTTCCGCCAGCGACACCGGCCTTACTAGCATCCTTAAACCATTGTAATGAATTATTTAAATCGTGCCATTGCTTTGGTGACAGTACGAGTACGAGGTCGCTTGGAGTTACATCATATCCATTATCGGCAATAGTCTTAAGAGCTTTTAATACGAGGTCAGCGGTGAAAGTATCGGCAGAATCAATTGAGTCAACATCAGTTGCATCTCCACCATAAATTTCAGTTATATTCGTATCAGCCTTGAGAGTTGACAGTATAACTTCGTCTTCCTTGAGCTTAGCGGCTTTAGCGAGGCCAGCATTTATTGCTCTTATAAGCTCTTCGCCGAGATCCTCAATGTCTTGATAATCAATGGTGCCGACTAAACCGTATTCGTTCAATGTTACTTCAACTGCGCTTACAGTCCAAGTAGTATCGGATGGCTCAGTTCCCTTCGTGAGCTGAGCGAACTCTGGAACAGTTATTTTTCTTATTCTTACTCTATCGCCTTGAGTTACTTGAACTACTCTTACAGCGCTCCTTAAGTTTGCAATAAGTCCAATTGGCTCCGCTTCAATTTCAGTCTTCCACGTTACTTGAGTTACACCAGTGCCAATAGATACAGCTTCTCTAAGATCCTTGACTGTCTTTAGAATTGGATCCTTCTCTTCCATCACAACACCCTTTCCTGCCTTCTCTTCTACCTTCTCCATTTTCTCCTCACCCTCAACCTTTTCTACTTCTTTTTTGCCCCCCACAGATTCCACAGCCGACGTGGGGGCAACCGTCGGCTGCGGCTCCTCAAGTTGATGAGGAGCATGAACCTCGTCACTTACTTCAAGCATTTCCTTGAATTCTGGCGGCTCTTTGTCGAACTGCTCATAGTGTGCACGTAAATGCTCATAAACTGCCCTTCGATCCTTAGCTGGAATATTGACGCCGCCACGCGCACCCATCAATGCAGCCATAGCCGCAGCAACGCCGCGCCAAACGACGACAAGTTTACCGTCGATCACGTCGTGATGCGGCAATTTGTATGAGCCGAAGTTTTCCGGATCATTCTCGTCATACCATGCAAATGCCATTCGATATTTTCGCCAATCAATCTTGTCTTTATCGCCGGATCCATCACTACTTGCCCATTTTCGTATTCTTGTGATTGCAGCGGTTTTATCCCACTCTCGTTCTTCAGGTGCCTTCGGCGTTTTATGTTTTGGTGGAACGGCTTCAGCAACTTCTTTGTCATTATTGTAGTTTTCTAGGCTAATTGTAACGTTGACTTGGGCTTCTGGGCCGACATCAATGTTTGCTTGTGGCTCGGAGGCTGCTGGCTCAACCTCAATTTTCGGCTCTGGCTTTTCAGCAACTGTCGGTTTAGCTTCAATATTGGGTTCTTTCACTTCTTTCAGGGAAACTTCTTCCTTTTCTTTCCCTTTCTCCTCAACTTTCTCTTGTTTTTTCTCACTCATATTCTCACAACAAACAAGTTTTTCAATGACCATGATATTCGCATGTGGATCGCCGGGCACGGCGACAAGTGAAAGCTCACAAAAACGAAGATTACGCGGTACACGAATACCATCAAGATAATCTATAAGCTCATAATCAGCTGCAATACTTACATGCTTAATAACACCGGCCCGAATCTTATCGGCAACCTCATCATCATAAATTTCAGCTTCAAAAACAATTGCCCGCTCATCTTCATCCCAATAAGCATTCACGACTTTGCCAACCGCATTATTCACGTCAACATGCTCCAAGTAAACCGGCACGCCAATGAGGCTTTGAGCCGCCTTTTTCAACTCAGTCTCTAAATATAAATTCCAGTTGCGAGTTGCACCGGCATGAATGGCATAGCCGCGAATCCTTAATGGCTTAACATCAAGACGAAACTTCTCAAATGATATTCGCCATTCTCTTCGAAATTTCTGGAGCTGCGGCTCAATTGGCTTTGTCTCGTCAAGCATATATTTGTTGAGCCACATGCGATAATATTCTTCACCTTTTTCTTCACCATATATTTCGATGAAGTTGCGATAAATTGTCTCAAAGTCGGGATGACGATTAGGCGGCATAAAACTCACTCCTTAAACATAAACTCGAAAACAAGCGGAAACTGATCACTATACCACATTTTTGCCTTCGAAAGATCCCACTCGGCTTTAGACTTGTCAAATATGATTGCACAAACCCATCGTCGGCCGCCGGTGCCCGTGACTTTCGCAACCATAATTTTTATACCTTGATTAGCGTCAATTGAATAGTATCTTATGCTTGACTTGTCAATCCGGTTAGGATCAACAAGAATAAGCATAACTTGTTTCGGTGTTTCAACCCACTTTGCACGATAGCCGAGCGCCTCTTTAGTCTCAGCTTCAGTTTCTTCTTCAATTGGAAATCCCATTTTCTGAAGCCACTTGCGGGCCGTCGATGTGTTGATGATGCTTATTTCTGGCTTGACGAGTTGTGCAATATCGTTAAGCGTTAATTCATCAAGTTTGGTGCGTGGGAAGCCCCAATTCAGACGCGGTACTTCAGTTAAATCATAACCTTCAATGAGTGGCTTGAAAATTTCGCTTTCAACTTTACGCTTAATATATCGCTGTAAACCGGCAACATGGCGCTCAACGGCTTCAAGCATTGCTCGGGCCGACGCTTCAGTTGCATTACGCAAATAACTTAAGAGCGGCGCGCCTAAACCCTCAAAAATATTGCGTTCAAGATATTCAATAAAATCAGCAAATCTTAATCGCGGATCAATCTCAATAACCTCATGTTGAATGTCGCCGCTTACAATTGGATCTTCATCCGGATCTAAATTGTTAAGAACAATTTTGAGGCTTTCAACACTTGCCTCATCGCCGCATTTCCAAATTACTTTAGGTGCAGCATAGCGGTGAATGATTTTTTCCATATCTTCATTAAATTGCTTCTTAATCTCCAAGAATTTAAGAACGGGTTTAATCATTGAAATGCCGTAGGCTTTCGTGCCGATTTCAAGATATTTTAAATGCACGATTTCTTCAGGTTTGAATTGTATTTCGCGGCCCGCGACAAGCTGCACATATCCTTCAATAACACCGTGCTCGTCACGTTTTACGCGAATATTCGTTGACGGTAACAATTTAATGTTAAGGAGTTTTTTACCGTCAAAAACTTTTTCGATATACGCGTTGCCATAAATGAGCATGTTGCGAGTTGCTCTAAGAAGTAAGCCGTCAAGATTTACTTTAGCTGCAAATTCATCGACAATCTGCTTTGCACGCTCATCTTCACATGAAGTGTAGTAGCCGACGCCGGCAACCATTTCAGCGATGAAGTCAACGGCGGCCCGCACAACCGGATCATTCAAATAGTAATACTCGTAAGTGCTGGGATCATCTTCAGGTGGCTCACCATAGTATTTGAAGAGGCTTGCAGCTGAGTCAACAATGCCTTTTTGCTTTTTAATTCTGAAAAATTTCTTTACGCGCTCAATAAAACTCAACTTTTCTTCCTCACAAACGGATTTTTTGCTTTATCAATGACTGTTTTCTGTGACCTTAGAAACTTGAAGAAGCGCTTGAATTGCTTGTTCATCTCATAAATTATAATTGTCATAAGACAAGTTTCTAGAAAATTTTCTTCGCCTTATCAACAAAAATTCGCGGCTTAGTAAATGCAGCATAAACAGCTAACGCGAAAGCCCAAAGCCGATCGTCATGCGTTCCAGCAGGATGATAAAATTTTATGCGGCCATCCTTAGTAAGCTCAAACTTCTCAACATTTAATTCAGCAATGAGATCCTTATCATACGGAATCTTAACTAAGCCTTCTTGCATCTTCGCTTTCAGTAAACTCATTATTTCCTCTTTACGCGGCAATGTTAAGGTAATGCCGGTGACGTTTGATAAGCCGGCCCGCTTCATATCCTCAGTAATATATTCGCCAACACCTGTAACATCAGTATAGATTCGCCGCACAAATTTCCAGCGATCATAAAGCGTCTTTACATAACCGATGACTGAAGCATAAGGCGTTTCAAGTGGAAATCTATGTAAGTGAATAAGCTTAACAACATCATTCTCTTTTTCAACAACTGTAACAACTGAATAATCGACTTTCTTACCGAAGTCAATACCAATATAGAGATCTTTACTGGTTATACGCGCATCAAACGAATAATAATCAAGCTCAGCATCAATACACTTAGCAATTAAGTCTTGCGTCAACCATGAATCTTCATCTTCAACAAATTCAGCTTCAAACTCCATTTTGAAACGCTGTGCCGGCAACTGTCGTTTCATCTCCTCAATAAAATCAAGACTTACAAGGCCGCATTTTACAACTTCGCGCCAATCTAGGAAATGTTTGCTAAAGTTTGGATCAATACACATTTTGTAGAAAACTGAGTCGGTGCCCCAAGGCGTTGAACTCACAATAAGCGTGCCATCCGTCGTGCTAAGCATTGGATAAAGAACTGAATAAAAAATGTCTTCATCATCTTTGAAAAATGCGGCTTCATCTGTAATTACTTGATGAGCCGTATAACCTCGCAAAAGATGAACCGAACATGGAAGCGCGACAATTTGAGATCCATTCTTAAACCTTATGACGGTTCGCAGCATTTTTAAAACAAGCTGTCGGCGAAGATCTTTAGGCAAGCTTAGTAAGAAGCCGTGAATCTTATCCATCATGATCATGCTTTGACGTTTTGATGGTGCAACAATAAGCGTTAAAGTTTTCGGGTGAGTAACTGCAAACCAAATGGCGCGGGCTGCAATTGTCGTTGACTTACCGCTCTGACGCGGCCACTTCACAACAATACGCTTAGATTGATCCCGCAACAACTTTTCTTGATAAGGCAACGGCTTAAAACCAAGAATCTTCACGCAAAACTCAACCGGATCACTCGGCAACTTAACACGCTTATATTGTTGTTTAAGCAATTTATCAATGATTTTTGTAAGTCGTTCAAGCTCGGTTCGACTCATAAAAATCGCCTTAATTGTGATTGGTTTGTTAATTCGATAATTGCATTCTTAAAGTTTAGAAGATTTATTTTAAACAATTCTTCGTTTGTTAATTTGTTTATTGGCCGAGTGTGCTTTTTCCATCCTTGCCATATCAAACCATTTTTGACGAAAAAAGACGGTATTGTCGTGTCAAATCCATCAAAATTTAAAATTATTTCCGGCTTCTTTCCCATCCAACCTAAAAACCAACGTTTTTTATCTTTTGTAAATTCTAAAAATTCATTTAATGAATAATCACGTGTAACCAATCCTTTTAAACATGGTTTTCGTGGAAAAGCAACCCACTCAAAATTTTGAGCAAAATTAAGTTCACTTTTAAAATGAAGCGGAAAAATCCAATTTATATGTGAAAATTTTTTAAGAAGCCATAATAAATCATAACGAAAATCAGGATAAACTACAAATTTAACTTCATTACCATATTCAACTAAAATTTTAAGTAGTTTCTTCACATTTGGTTTACCAAAACGAACAAATTCATTGTCAACAAACTCCGGAAAAGTAAGAAAACCAAGCTCTTTCACATATTTTATTTGATAATAATAACATGGTATTGCAATAATCATAATCACACCTAGAGTATTTTGGTTGGAATATTCTTGTGAGACGCTCAAGTTCACTTCGACTCATAAAATCACCAGAAATATTGGGCCGGAGGGCCTGAATCTGTGATGAAAACCAGGCTAGATGATTGGTGATTTAAGGCTTAGCAACCGAGGCACCTGCAGCCAGCGGGATACCCTTCCGGCCCAATTCAATATTTTCTTAGAACGTAGTATAAATTTATTCTGGTTGGAATATGCTGATGAGAATGTGAAGAGATCCCTCCCTTCATTGAGGCCCTACATGCCTCTCTGGTGAGGATCATCTATTCCATCATCTCTTCGAGGAGCTTTAGTTTTTCTTTGAGTAATTCGAGTTGCTTCTTTATGTCTTGCTCGTCATAGCTGTTGAGTATTGAGTTTATTGTTTGAGCAATATATGCAGCAAGCCTTGCCCACTTTTCCCTTCGCTTCACATTGAGTCTTTTATCTGTTGAGTAGCGATAACAAATGTCAAAAAGCTCCTTAAGTTTCTCAATTATTTTTTCACGTTCAAGCTGCGTGTCAATAGCCATTAAACTCTCAAATACGCTTTTCATTTCACTCACCTTAAATCACCTTCTTCACTTTTCGCTTTACTTCGCGGATTTGCTCGCGCACTGTTTCAATTTCGCTTTCATAGTCGAAGTCGAAGGCCTGCCAAATTTTTAGCTGCATTTCCGGCTTATCCATCGGGTTATAGAATTTTTCGAATAGTCTTAATGCGAGGGGTTTTCGAACTCCCATTCAACTACTCCCCGCGTCAACTTATCATATTTTTTAAGTTTCTTCACGTCTTCAAAATACTCTTGATCATCAAACCATGCAAAACCATCATAAATAATGCCGCGATAACCGCGTTCTGCTGCTGCTTTATCGATGATCGGCAATGGATTAGGGCCGGCAGTAGTTTCTATAATACATATTTTATTCTTATATGTCGTTTCAACCCACGCATGAAAACCTAAGAACTGTTTTGTTTTTGCGTCGATGATCGCGCCTAACACAACTTTACACGGTATGTTTTTCGCTAAGAGTAGTGAAGCAAGAAGTAATGATGTGTCAATACATAAGCCGTATTTGACTCTGAGGGTTTGGGCCGGCTTCAACCAGCCATATTTTGAGCTTAATTCGAAATGATAGATTGGGCCGGCTGCTTTGAAGATTAAGACTTTCCGCTCAGTTGACGGCTTACCTTTCCACGTGAATGGATATTTGATTAGGCGGCATACGGTTCGTGTTGCTTCTTCGATGATCCGGTCGGGATCTTTATGTCTTATGCGTTTTACAATGTCTAGTACGGCAGGATTATCTTTTTGAATGTAGTCAAAAATATAGTCGAGTTCGCTGACAAGGCCGTAATTAACGGTGATTGGCTTTGAATTGCGAGTATAACGTTTAAGCGTCATGTTTTCACACTTCAAAAAGTTTTGCAAATAATACAATGAAACTGAGAAGAATAACGAAAATCGTCAAAAGTAGATAAGCTGAAATTGTAATGTAAACTAAGAAGATGATCCAGCCGGGCAATGATCCAGGCCGAAAAACATCAATTAAAATAAGTGCAATCAGCAAAATAAAGAATGCAAGCGTGTTAAAGTCAAATTCAACTTTCCTATCACTTTCCATGATGATCCCACCAAAATGGTGGTGGGGGGTTGGGCCGGCTCAGCTAGCGACCAAGTTCATCATCGATTATTCAGCTTTGGGAGGATCATCATCGCCGGCCCACAAGAACCTGCTATTTCTTTGCTTCTTCGGCTTTTGCGTCAAAGTATGCTTTCATAAACATGGCATCAAGTGGCAGTAATGGTGAAATGAGCATTGTAATGTCTTGAACATTAAAGCCTTTCAAAAGCCCGACAAACAATGCTGCAAATGTGCCGCCAGTCCAAGCTACTGCAAGCCAGAATCTGTAATCTCGCTCTTTCTTCGTCAATTTTACTTCTTCTTTTACTTCTTTACTCATTTAAACCACCTTTCCAAAATCTTACGAGTGTAAATATATGCAAAGAATGTGAAAGTTAGGATCGTGCCGAAAGTCGAGATGAGTGGCAGCCAATCGTAAAGCCAATCCAAACCTGCAAACGCAAGCATCTCGCAGAATGCGTAAATGCCTTGTGCAAACGCGTTTGTCATTAATGCGAATTTATCGTCAATGTCTTGGCCGGGCCGCAATGCAAGAATCATATAGAGAATGAAAACCGAACCGCCGCCCATAAATGCAACAGCGATGATTCGATTAAGCGATTCAGGCCATGCAGTTGGGAAAACAGCGGCGCCATGCGGCATTAATTTAATGTAGCCGTCGCCGCCAAGCCAGCGTAAAACAACGAGATGACCAAACTCATGTATCGGCAAAGTCATGAGCCAAAAAATAAGATATACAAATGTAAATGAAAGAATCTTGAAAAGCGTGGGCCGACGTGCACAAGCAAGATAAAGTTGCACTCGCAAATCACGTCGCTGTAAATATAAAGTTAAAGCGATGCCACCGACAATTAATGAAGTAAGCAATTCGAAAACAATGGGATTCAAGGCGGATCCTCTCACAAAATTCTCACAAAATATAGTTGTCATAAGACAAGTTTCACGTCACAGCAATATGCAGTGAATCATCATTTTACTCATCACGTGCAGCAGAAAATGAAGCTTAGAACCGAGATAGAAATGTCAAAAACACTTAAATAACGAAAATAATAAAATATTTTATGAACCCCAGCGGTTTAAAGAACCGCGGGGAAATTGAAAAACAAGGTGAAAATTAAATGTCGATGGCGGCGGATGAGGCCGCAACAATTATTATGCGAGCAGCATCACTCTATCATAAAGCAATTGAAGATCAGCTTAATTGCCTCGCAGAAAATGACGTTGATTTTACAGTTTCATATACTGCATTAAAAAATGATCGCGGCCACTGGAGCTTAAAACTTAATGATCCTTCAAATGTTAATGAAAAATTTGTTAAACAAATTCTCTATTTGATGCGGGATGCAGCATATAATTTTGCAGCAATAATTAGAAGCCTCGGCTTCAACACTGACGTAAAAATAAGCAGCAAAAAAGGAATCTTAATTATTTGGAAAAAAGTTAAGTGAATTTTGTTTTAAGTTCTTCAAGCTGCTTTATTGCTTCTTCAATGTCACTTAAACTTTTAATTGTGAATGTAAGTGTTATTGCTTTCTCTCCTGCTTCTTTAATCTTGAAGTTTGGTGTTTTAATTATCTTTTTGAAGTATAGTGTTGAGTCGCGGTAATCTGTTTCACGTCCACAGTCTTCTGCTGTTTTTGCATAGAAATTATCTTGTAAATCATGTTTGATTAAGCGAACTTTTATTCTTGCGAGTTGTCGGCCTGCCTCTGATCCACGTGGATATCTTCTTGATCCTCTGTAAGCCCAGCATACGCGAATTGCTTCAGCAGTATCTGAATCTTCAATACTATCAATGTCTAGAACGAGATAATTCTCAGTTTCTTTTATTACTTTGACTTTCACTGCAACCAGCTGATAAGTAACTTTATGAACTTCACTTGCTGCTCCAAGAACATCAATGATGTCGGCCGGCAGAATTTCATTAACATTTAACTCAACTTCCTCAACGCTAGGCTCGCTAAAAACTATTAGTTTTGCTTTTTCCAGCTCTTCTTTTGATCCGCGGAAAATAAAGCCTCCATAACGTCCTTCACTTGCATATCTTATTTCATCATTCTCCATCAAAAAAGTAAGACACTTCTTTTCTGAAGGAAGTCGAAACACGAGTTTTTTAAGAGGCTCCATCTTTTTCCACCCAGTAGAAAATTTAGAACAAGAAGTATATAAACTTTTCTATTCAGGTTCCCTTTGAATAGAACTGATTCCGAAAAATTTAAATACAACTACAACCACATTTTCTACCGGGTGGAAATCATGAATGAAATGGTAAAAATTAAACTACCATATTTTCCATTCATAAAATATGTACCATATAAGCAGTTGCTCAATGAAGTTAGAGGTACATTTCTTGAACAAGCTTTAAAACAAATAAAGGAAACTGGGCGAAAATATGCAGAAGTAAAGTGTCCTTGTTGTGGCAGAATCATTAGAATTTCTATCGAAGAAGTTGAGAGGTGATTTATAATGCAAGTTCAAGTTTTTTCTTTGGAGCGGCTTCGTGAGTTTGTTGAGTCGCAGCGTTGCAGCTGGTGTGGCGGTCGGCTGAAAATGAAGTATTATGATCATCCAAATGGGGTTGAAACTGAGGTTGGCAAAGTCTGGGTTTATGGTGAATGTCAGAAATGCGGGTACCAGTGGGCGTTATGGAAACTCTTAAGGAGAAAAAGTAGAAGTGTTACGTGAAGGTGGAAGAGTGATGAGTGAGCGTAAATTGAAGTCAATTAAAGTTGAGTTTAATGTGTGGCAGGAGCTTGTGCGGCTTCAAGGTGAATTGCAGAAAAAACAAGGTAAGCGAGTGTCTATGAGTGACACAATACAATATTTATTAGATAGATATTATATAACAAGCAGTAAAAAAGTTAGCGATAGTTATACAAAATCCGGCGGCGATGACAATTACGTTGAAGTCACTTAATTTTCATTTTTCTTTTTTGTTTTTCTAAGTCTAGTGCTGCTTTTATTCTGAAGTTGCCTTGCTCATCTTTGACGATTGAAAGTGATCTTACATGTTTTGAGTTTCTTCGTCTTGCTTGTGCAACCCGCCACAAATACCGCATCTTAATTCTATTCTTCTTCACATAATCTTGCAGCCACCGCCGCTTATATTCGCGGCGAAAACGCTTTTGACACTCATCACATCTAGTTGCCGGCCCACGTTTCCTAAAGATTCTAAAACATTCGCGGCAAAGCCGGCCCAAAACAACAACCAAAATGTATCTAACCATCACACATTCAATATCACGGATTTTCTTATGAACTTCCTTTTCAGTTCTCATTTATCCTCACGCTCCTTTACTTTTCTTTTGAATTGAAGAATTGCCCAGCCTTTTTTGCGAAAACAAATTGTTTTGATGTGTTTTTCTTCAATCCATGACAAACAAAACCATTTCCTACCTATACCATCAAATTCATATAATTCAATATCTTTGTGTTTCATTATCAACCGCATTTTCCTACACCCTTTTTTTCTTGTTGTTTGATGAGTTGCTCAATGATTTCGTTTTGAACGTCGCGGTAGAAGTCAGCGCCAAAGATTGCATGCACAAGGCCGCATTTTGGGCATACGAGTTCTTTTAAATGTATTGCGCCGATGTATTCAACGACTTTAAGTTTTGCGCCGCATTCAATGCAGTGTGAAAGTCGAATGTCAAGCTGCGGCGGTAAATGTGAGTCTATAACGACTTTATACATCCAGCCGGTCGATGCTACGAGGATCATGCGCTTACCCAAACCCTATACCTCCATTCATGTGATGATGATCTTGCATTACAAATTTCATAATACATGATCTTAGAATGCTGCTGCACACGCTGAAGCTTACCAATAATAACTTCAAGATCACGCAAAAGCTCCCGCCTCACATCATCAAGCTCACTCATAACATTCCCAAGCTCATCAACCTGAAGATTTTCAACTGAACTTTTTAGATCATCAAGCAACTCAACATAAAACTGCGAAGACTTCCACACCCTAAACAATCTCTCAAGCAGTAAACCAATATTCTGAGATTTCAAAATGATACCCCCTCCCCCTTTTTCATATTATTTTTATTTTCACATCTATCACAATGTTCTCGAAATTCACAAGCAACATAGCATTGCCAACGCATAGACTCATTTTGCTTCGCTTCGGCCGGCGGCAACGTCTTCGTAATAATAAATTCATGAAGCTGCTTCACACGATCAATAAGCATATCAAGTCGATCACGATCAAACACGACTGGACAAACCTTAATCTGCAACGTAGGCTTCTCAACATAAACAATTGCGCCATAACGGCAGCGCATCGCATACAAGTAAATCATAAGCTGATTCACATGCTCAGAATAAGGTAATTCAACATCAACATGCTCCTTACGCTCACGATCCCACTTTCTAAATGACTTTATGCTTTTCACTTCAATGACAATTGGCTCTTTAAATCCGCGAAGCAGAATCATATCGTCGTAGCGACCGCGGATCTGAATATCATCAATAATAATTGCGAATTCACCTTCATTGTGCAGCAACTCAATCTTCTCACTTTTCTCCAAAACTTCTTTAATGAAGCTGTGAATAATGTTGCCGGCGTGAAAGATCCTGAGCTTTTCACTTGAAACGGGTTTCGGCGGTGAAGTATAAAGATAAAAGAGCCGCCTTAAACAATACGAAATCATTGATGGATAGTAAACGCCAACAACTAATGGTCGTTCTTCACGCCTTAAATATTCATCGATTGCTTGATTAATCGTGCCTTCAAGATCAAGTGATAAGAAGCTATTTTCGGCGAGTTCGGGCCGGCTGTATGGAATTAATATGACTTCACTCACGTTATCATCACTCCTTCTTGAATTATCATCACAGTGAGTGATGGTAATACGCGTGAAAAGTGATGATAATCTACGGAAAAGTGATGATGAGTGATGATAAGTGATGATAATCTGTGAGAAACACTAAGCATTTTCTTCACTCTCCTCAAAATATTCACATGAAGCACAATCACAATGCTTACAAACTTCGTCAGTTATCCACTGTCGATCACAGATGATCTCGTCCAATATTTTGCAGCGGGTTAGCAGTAATCCGCCTGAAGTTACGTGTTCAGCGTGTTTGCATTTAAAGCAAGGAGGTTCAAAATCCTCAAAATCTTCAGACTTCATTTTTATTCCACTCCATAAGTTTTAAGTAGAGATTACCGGCCCGACGCTCTAAGAATAGTTTACCCTCATCGATGAGTTCTTCGATGATTGGATCGGGGTTTGCTAGTCCGTTGAGTGCACAGGTGTTCAGCAATTGTCGATATTCTATGCCTTCCGGCCGGTGTTTCTCTATGAGTGTGATGATCCAGCGCTTAAAACTTAATTTTTCTAGTGTTTTCTCTGTATTACCATCACTCATCATCACTTCCATTGTTTTATCATCACTCGTTATCATCACTTTTTCCGGCGTTATCATCACAGGATGTGATGATAAAAACAGGTCTAGTGATGATGGAATGTAGCGGCGTGCAAGTCGAACTATAAGTTTTTCATCGTATTTAATGGCGATTCGACTGTCGTCGTTACTCATTCGCATTTTCTTGAAGCCAAGCTTCTTCAAAATTTTGCCAAGCTGTGTAGGTCGCATTTGATCTTTTTCGTCTCGATTCATATTGATTTGATCAAGAATAGTTTGTAATGGTAATTTGTTTTTCTCGACGAGATCTTTACATTTGATGATTGCGTCGATGACTTCAGCTTCAATTGTTGTTCGTTCTTCTTCACGTATTATTGTTGCTAGGCTTTCACCATATTTAATCAAATTTTGTTTTACGTCGGCCGGCGTCACAGCGAGCGGTGCAATGAATAATTCAGTTAGGCGGCCGTTCTCACCTATCCGTACGATTTGATCCTCAGTTACGTTAAAGTCATCTTCAATTAGTTTTTGTATGCGGTATCGTAACAGTTTGCTGCGGAGATTGGCGGCCCAGTCAAAATCAAGCATAATCTTCACTTGTCGCACGGCGCGGCTCATATTAATTATGAAGCATCTTGACTGAAATGTCGGTGCTAAAAGAGTTGTGCATGCAACTGCCTTGAAGCCAAACACGTCATAAAGGCCGAGTTCAAGTTTATTTTCACCAACTTTTTCAACTCGTATTGCACATTGTCCGCGTCGATATCCAGCGTTTAGGAGTGCCATGACTTCAAGCATGTCGCTGCGATTATAGATTTCAGCTTCATCAAGAATGATTGTTGGGTGCCATGCTTCACATGCGCGGAATAATCCGGCTGGTCGAATGCTTGTTGACATTAAGCCGCGATAACTAAGTTGCCACAAAACTTCTAGGCAGCGCGTTTTACCCGAGTTGAGTGGGCCGATGAAAAACAGGTAAGGTACTACATTGAATTTTTCGGGGATCCACGTCGCCATGATCCAGCTCGCCATAAGCGCGTAATGCTCCTTCTCGCTAAAATCAATATGCTGATAAACATAATCATAGATTTCTTGCCACAACTCATCTTCATTAACGCGATCAACCGGCGGCTTCGGAATAGGCGGCCAAGGCAGCTTCTTCAAAGCAACCTCATTAATCTCATAGCCATTTTCATCAACACCGAGATAACGTACTGCAGGCCGCTGCACATGCAAAACAAACTTATCACGCTCTCCACGCACAAAATAAGCTTCACAATAAGCGTATTGACCATCATCACACATTACTTGCTCAAACAGAAACATATTCCGCTGATCAAAATAACCTGGCGAATACTTTACAATAACCTTCTCACGACTATTACGCCTCATTTCAGTCCCTCACAAAGAAATTCAACTATACCAGCGAGAATGAAGACAAAACTGAGATGAGCTGTAATTAAGAGAATTGTCGCGAAAATGATGTACATAATTATTTTGAAGAAATCAATTGTGTATTGTGAGTTGAGATCTGGACCGCCGATTATGCGATAAATTTCATCGGTTAAATACCATGCGCCTGTAATTGTGCAAATATATATAATTATTGTTAAAATAATTGTAAGTGCTAAAAGCAACCCACTTTTAATTGCGAAATCAGCCTTTTCGAGTAAAGAGGAAAAAATAAGGAATTTCATGGCATTTCACTCCATAATGTGCATATCTGGCTGCTTGTTGCGGCCCGGCTCTGGGCAAATCCAAATTGAAATGATGCCGATCTTGTTTGGCGGGAGTAAGCGACGCTCAGCGTATGATGCGGTTTTCGTTATCTTCCAGCCTCGCAGAAATGTGCCGGTAATCGCAAAGATCCTTTTGCGCTCAACGATTTTGCAGGATCTTGTGACGCGAAGCTGAATATTACGGAAACCGGCAACTTCATGTACATGACCAACAAGATATATGTCGGCGTCAAAGTATCTTGCAAGATCCTCAACGCGATTTATTTTGCCGCCGATCCGCCGGCCCGAGTAATAGCCATGAGTCGCAAATATGTCGATGGTGACGGTGTGGCGGCCGCGTTTGAAAACAAGCTTTACAAATGCAGCAAAATCAAGATATGGCACACCAAGCTTATATGCAAGCTCATCAACCCAATTATGATAATGACGGCGTCTTAGTAAGTCATCATGGTTTCCAGTCAACAAACCTAGACAATTATGTTTGATTGGCTCAAAAAGCTCATAAATGAATTGATACTGTTTTTCTGGCGTGTAAAGCTCGGGATCAATTACATCTAAATCAAGTCGTTTCTCATTTGGATGAGGAAAAATTGCGTTGGCATAGTCACCCATTCCGATCCAGAGCGCATCTTGATGTAAGATGAAGTCGCGGATCTCAATTAGTTTATCTTTATCGCAATTTCGGTGACCAACATGAAGATCGCCGAATGGAATGAGCAGAAATGTGTCGCCGGGCTTTTCATATTCGATGATGTGTTTTACAACGCGCATAGAAACGTCACCACTCTAAACCATGCTCATACTTAATATGCCGGGAAAACTCAACCCAATCAGTGAATCTTTCACCACAAAACATGCAGCGAACAGCTTTACCGCGTTTCAGCATTGCGCGGATTCGTGCGCGCTGCCTAACACGCGCATACTTAACTCTAACAAGCCGCCCACATTTTGGGCAGCGCTTCCTACCTGCCTTATCCGTCTTAAGCTCTTCCTTAGGAATCCATTTCCCACAGTGTTTGCAATAAGCATACTTATCATATTTTCTGAAGACAGGTCTTTGGATCGGCCACGCATTCAAAATAACAGAACTCACTTCTTATCACCCGCCTTGGAAATTGGGTAACGTTGAATGAAGCGATCATTGTCACCGCTTAATCGATAACGATAACCGTCAATTTCGACGAAGTTATTGCCGCGGGCCTTCTTTTTCTGAAGAATGCGCTTTAATTCGGGGAAATCATTACTGAAGGCCCACTCGCCAGTTCCGGTTTTGAATTTATGCCACTTCTCTTCTTCCTCATTTTTCGCTAGCTTTTCATTGATTTCCTTAAGAACCTGATAGATTTGTTCTAGATTTTTGTTAATTTTGTCAATTCCTTCATTAATTAAGTTGAATGCTTCCTCAAGAAACGCAGCAAGATCTTTATTCAAGCCTTTTCACTCTCCTCTGCTTCGAAGAAGCGGCCGCATTTGCGGCAGAAAAAGAATTTAGCGATGATTTCATTGTCGGTTGCAATAGTTAGTGAAGTAATGTTTTTGCTTTGACAATATGGGCATGAAATCTTGAGTGTTTGCTGGTTAAGCATTCTTTTTCACGTCCTCTCAACTTTCAATTTTATAGTTAAGATAACGCTCAATAAGTTCGGAAACATCTTCAGGATTTATGTGAGAATCTAAGATGAATTGAAGCGCTTTGCAAATAGCTCCTTTCTTATCGCATGGTTCTTTTAATTCACATTCACCGCATAATAGATCAGTAAAGAATTCAGCAATCACATCTTCTTTTATTGTCATGTTTCAACCCCCAGTGAAATTAGAAGTTTGTGAATTGCTACTCGAACTGCTTCGCCAATGTCCTTGAAGACGCCGCGCTCGACAAGCTGCATAAGTTTTTCATGAAGTTCTTCGGGTACGTCGATGATTACTGTGTCTTTAATTTCATGTGTCTCGAGGTTTGCCACGGTTTCACGCTCGTTCATAAAGTTTGGAACAGGTTCTATATATTTTTTTCTCTTTTTGTTTTTTCCAAAACAAGATCTATCCCGTATTTTATAAATACATAAATTATTTAAAACCTACACCACATATGTTGAACCGGTGGGAGGTGAAATAGAATGGTTAGAAAAGGTTGGGTAGGAGTAGCAATTCCAAAGGAACTTGCAGATAGAATAGATAAACTTGTAGGGCATTACGGCTATCGTTCAAGAAATGACGTTGTGGCTGATGCAATTAGACAATTGCTTCGCGCATACGGCCTATTACCAGAAATTAAAATCGAAAAACGCAAGGCAGGAATTGAAGAAGAGGAAAGTGATGAATCTGAAAATCGATAAACTAATATATTTTCCAGCTGAAAATTGCAATGAAGTCGGATTTCATGATTGTCTCATAATCGTTTTCATTAAGTTTCTCCGGCCCGAAGTTGCTAGCCGGACCGGGGTAGCTAATCATTATATTCACATTTTTA
>QMQO01000026.1 GCA_003650545.1 Candidatus Woesearchaeota archaeon
GAGTTTTCCTTCCTATAATTTTACCTCTCTTCATGGTAATACCTCCTTTGGGTTATTGCAGCAACTGCACCGCGGGCTCAAGACCCCCGATAATCGTATCGAGCTTCACCCGCACATCATCGATCTCACCAGCCTCTAACGAAGCTTTGAGTTCTTTCAGACGCAATACAGCTTCCTTTATGGTTTCTGTATAGTCGTCCACCTCAGCTTCGAGCTCTCCAATGCGATCATCAAGCCTGTCTATCGTATCGTATGCATCATCTGCTCTGTCTGTTGCATCAGAGAGTTCATTCTCAAGCTCGGAGATGTATTTTTCGTATTCATCTACTGATTCGTGGATGGCAAATATCTCTTTATTGGACATCTTAGACATATATAAAACCTCCTTTATTTATTTTACCCTGGCCGAACCCGGGTTCAGCACACCCCCTGACATGCCGTCAGACGCACAGAAATGCCCCTAGAATCCATTTTCTCATGCGGGGGTATACCTATATATGGGTTCGATCAGTATGGGTTACGGTGTACTAAAAGGTACACCAGACTTATTTTAATTACGACAACGAAAATTGAAGGAAACAGTTTATGAAGACTAAAAGTGTAACGTCACATCACTCACCAAATTTCGCATCAGACGCACAGAAATGGGTCTAGAATCCATTTTGTGTAATTTTTACCCATATAAAAAGGATATGTCGAAAGTTCGACAGCAGATACATGCATACGATGCATGCATATATTGAACACTTTCGGAGTGATCACCCCCCTGGCCCCCGGAGGGGGGTCTTAGCACCCCAAAATGTTCCCTTCTCTCCCCTTCTTCTCCCTTCCTTCTTCCCTTCTCTTATATATCTCATCCTATTAACTATCCCTTATTATCCCCTCTTATCCTTCATATTAATCGTGCATCATTGCCTTCGATATATATATATAGAGTGTTTTCTTCGTAATATATAATTACAGTCTTCGTTTCACTTCGACTGTAATTATATATTACTTATACTATTAATATCTAACACAGAGCTTCGATCGAAGGCATTTTTACGCGAAGAAAGAGGGTGAAGACGGGGATATTTCGCGCAAAAGTGTCTAATTTCGCGAGGGAAAAGTTCAGGGTATATATATTAATACATCAATAATAGATTATTAATATATTAATATATATACCCTGAGGCGCACTTTACAAGGTTCACAGACGGGGACAACCACTGCTGCACTGCGCTGACCCTTGAGGGGTCAGCGCTGCTACGCAAGCCGGCGGTTAGTGTGTATAGCCGGGAGTGTATGCATGCACTTCCGGGGGGAAGCATATTTACCCTCATCTGAGAGAAGAGTTTCCCCAAAGCTTCCTCCATAGATCCTTCGTGTAACTATTACAGTAAGGTGCATTTTGGCACGGTACTTGCGCACATCCCTTCGACAAGCTCGGGGGATGAGCTACTGCCCCCTGACCCCCGGAGGGGGGTTCAGGTTACACATCTGACATGCCGTCAGACGCACGTAAAGGGGTCTAGAATCCATTTACTCATGCGGGGGTATACTATAGTATACCCCGACTCCGAAAATGCAATACAGCGAAACCTCGTGCGTCTGAGAGCATTTTAGCGTCTATACGATGGAGCAGCCATCATGCATTTCGAAAAAATTTCGATATTATGCACCCCCCGCCCCCCGGAGGGGGGCAAAAAAAAAGAAAAGAAGTAAAGTATAGTTCCCATGTATATCGAAAAAATTTCGTTGTTCTCCGGCAGGGCTCACACATGGCAAGCCCTACCGGAGTAACGTTTATTTTCAGAATGTCTCTTCAGCTTTGGTGTCAGTGGCTGGAGTTACCTCCGATTCCACTGCCACCTCGGCCTCTGCTTCGGGCTCGGCTTCGGAGCGTGGTCGTGGCCCGAACGTTACGTTCTGCGCGACCACTTCGGTTATATATCTCCGTTGGCCGTTGCTCTCATACGAGCGACTGGCCAAGCGTCCCTCTACAGTTATGCTCCGGCCTTTGCCGAGATACTCGGCGATGTTCTCTGCCTGTTTTCCCCACGCGACCACGCGCAGGAAATCGGCAGACTTTACCAAGTCGCCGCTGGCAGTCCGATACTGCCTGTTAACGGCGATCGTAAAGTTCGCCACCGGGCGTCCGGACTGCGTGTAACGCAGTTCGGGATCCCGCACTAAATTCCCGCTTAAAATTACACGATTGATATTCATTATTCTACCTCCTTTTCTACGACGTTTTCAGCCAATGTGGCTTCTACGTCGTCTTTTGTTGTGTTAATAACAGCTTTCCTTTCGCCCTCCAGCTTGTCTGCTAAAGAGCGAACTAACTTTGCCGCCGTGCCTCTGTTCTGCTCGACGGCTTTCCCGATCTCAGACCTGATGTCTGATGCTAATTTCATCAGGTCAGCAATTATTATATTCATACTAATTCCTCCTTTTCGATGATGATCTCGTCGACCACCTTGTTGAAGGCAGCCTCGGTCTCATCCTTCTCTTTGGCCGCGCTCTCATTTATCATCCCTGCTGCAGCCAGAAACAGGGTGATAATATCAGAAGCCATCCTTTCCAGTTTGGCTTCCTCGTTTTTATCTAAATTTTCTGGAAATATTATATTCATCTTTTACCTCCTTCCAGGGATGCGAACCAGTCCCATTTTCTCCAGCATCCACAGTAGCTTCACACTGGGATGCTCGGAGACTGATGGACATCCCTTCTTGAGCCGAATCAGCGACCTGACCCGGCTTATAACATAATTTTTCTCGTCGTCCGTCGGACTGAGGATGACGTCCTCTTCCCTGCGACGAGAGTCTCTAACCACGATGGATATCGGCATGATGAGGGCATTGCCATCCTCATCGCACCGATATCCATTTATCACTCTATCTCCCCTTTCTTCGAGCTCGGTCCTATTGAGATCTAAATTCATCGATCTCCTCCAGGAGCTTCCTGAGTGCCTCGTCGCCGCCTTCGCGCCATGCTCTGCGGAGGATGCACTCATGAGCGAGCTCTGCTAATTCATCGAACTCACTCTTTTCTTCTGCGGCGACGGGGAGAAGATCGCCACAGATGCACTCCCCATACTGACGACCATCGGACAGTGTCCTGATGGTGTCATCGGGGGCATTAATCTCTTTGCCGCCACAAAAGACGCATGGAGTAGCGGCATATACCTTTTTTCTACGCATAAAAAATCACCTCCTTATGCGTACTTATCCTCGATTTCTTTCTCCACGACACCAGCGGCATCGTAGATGTCGAGGATATCATCCATTGACAATTTTATGCCCTTTTTCTTCAGTACGTGAATTATGTCACGTAACTGTGACGGCTTTATTAGATGTTCTTTTACGATTATTTTCTTCTTCATTGTTTCCTCCTTTCGGGGCTCTGTGCAAGCCCCAATTGATATATCTCTAATGGGAGCCATGCAAGCACCACTCGGCGCTTCCCAGCACAGCTCCCATGTACTTCCACACCGATCTTGGGTTCCAGAGAGTTAGATCAGAGTCTTTTTACCTTACGTAGACGATGATCTTCCCTCTCAGTTCACCCAGGGTGAAGGCATATACCTTTACCCGTTTGCTTCCCTCTCCTACACCACCGAAGAGGGAGCGGATAAAGGCATATTTCTCTCCCTCGTTAAGTTCTCTGAGGGAAGAGTCCTCGCCCAGAAGAGCCTTTTCAAGCTCATCAGCGAAGGACGCCTTCGTCTCCCATGTATCTAGCACGAGAGACTCCGCTGGGTGAATGAAATCCAGGATCCTCTTACCTGTCGAATAAGACAGGTATCCTGACGGGATAACTTTAGTCCCATCAGGAATGATCCTGAACTCCATACCCAAGACCGAGAATGTCATTTAGTTATCACCTCCTTTTCTATTTTCTAATGGTCATATTGTCTGCGAATTTATTCTTACTTCATATCACTGAAGAAGAATACTCGCAGTTTCCCATTTTTGTCTGGTTTGATCATCCCCGTGATTTGGGCTCCTTTGAATCCATACTCATTGTCCGAGGATACAATCTCTTCCAATGTGATGTATACCATAGAGCAATTTGGATCCACTTTCTCTGGATTACCCTGTACAACTCTGATGTTGCACTTCAGTTCCGTAGGATAATCTAGCATGGTCAGGTCGCCATTTTTGGACTTAGATACTATTACATTGGATCCCTCCTTAGGCTCTCTTTCCCCATGGACTATTTCATGCGCGGCCTTTGCGATACTATTCATCTTCGAATTTGCACTAAAGAACTTAGCCATTTTACTACCTCCTTTCTCGGGGCCAAGCCCAGTAGGCGTGACCCCGAAATGAAAAAAGAAAGAACTACTTTATCTTCCTCGGATCCAGGACTATGATCTCCAGCTTGCTCTTGCAAGCCTCGATCATCCTCCTTGTTCCTCCCGGCAGTCCGGCATATACTGCCAGGAGGACGGACCCTTCCTCCTCGAGCAGCCAATCCTTCATGGCTGCATTTCTCTTTTCCATGCAGCCACGAAAGTATGGCTTCGAGGAGACCATTCGTACTTCGTGTGCAGCTTCCAGAAGCCGCTTGTATAGTGCTTGCGACTTTGGAGGCCATACTCTGTCCTGGCCCGCACAGGGCACGAATGCCACATATGGCACTTGTGTCTCTACACAGGCCAGACAGAATAACTGGTCAACGCCCAGCGCCATCCCTGTGCAGCCAACGGATGGCTTCAATTCATGAAGTCTCTCCGTCAGCCACCGCAGGATGGCTTTATTCGCCGGGTGATCCAGGTTATACCCACCCGGCAGAGCACGTGGGCGATGCCCAGTTACTCCGATCCTCATACTTTTTCACCTCCTTCCATTGTGTCCAGGCCCTTTCGGTCATCCATGGCTTCCAGGGCTTCCTTCAGATACACCTCGAAAGGCTTCCTTTCCTTTCGGGGGCCTCTCCTGCTCCCATGTGACCCATGTTGCTGTCGTCCCCATGGGAACAGAAGAGGCTGACAACACTTAATTTTCATTTTTCCCTTATCACCTCCTTTTTACCGAAGGACAATATTATCATCCGGCAACGATACGTGCAACGTTGCAGAGAGGTTGTCCTTCCAGAACCGGAAGTCCTCCTTGACTCCCTTCCCCTCTACTATAACAAGGGGACCCTTATTGCTGTAATAAAGTAGAGTAAGGGTCATCCCTTCCAGTTCGATGACCGTCCGGTCATCGAACTCTTTGATTTCTACTTTTGTCTTTCTCATTTTTACCTCCTTTCTGGACGGCTTATCCCATCCACTTGCCGTCCATGATCAACCACCACCTTTTCTGGATCTTCCACGGTGGGATGACCCAGAGAATGGCGTGGCCCTCTCGAGCCAGCCGGGCATATCGGCTGTCTTTATATTTATTTTGTTCAATAAACGTAAAGACGCCGACTCCGGGCTTTCTCACCTGGATCCCCCGACACTTGCCGCCGGAGAATCCAATTACGGGGAAGCCAAGGATCTTGTCCCCTCGTTTTGCTTCGGGTAACTCTTTGGCTACCCGAAGAGCGAAGTCTTTCAACTTCGCCATATTAACTTTGTTCTTATCCATTCTATTTTACCTCCTTTCTCGCCTGGCCTATATTTTGGCCAGGCTTTTGCACCCAACGATCCGACCCGCATCATCGCGGATCGTCTCGTCGACGACATATATGTCGTCTCGGATGCTGTCAGAGGCCTTTACAGCCTCGGCAACAACCCGGGAGACGATATATGCCGTCCCGGGTGCTGGATCGGGCAGGCCGGTTACCTCGCCCATCACAGAGCGATTTACCGGCACATCCATCCCATCTATTGGGATGGACCCAATCCGTTCGCGGGTCACCCCGCATCTGGCTATGCCAGACGAGGGGATAACCCGCTCTTCATCCCCCACGATCCTGATTTCGTGGGGGGTCAAATTTATGACTCTTTTATTCATTGTCTATTCCCCTTTTCTTATTCTGCTCCACAGAACAGATATCTGTCCTCTACCCAATTAAAGAGGAGGATGTCTATTGTTTCCCCTCTGGCAACAACGTGTGCTGCCATAACATATCCTCTCTCTTCAAAGAGGACTTCGATATTTACCGAAGCAAAAATGCTTCGGACATACTTATCAACTTCTCCTAAATTTTTCAGCTTCTCCATCTCCTACCTCCTTTCTTTTGCCTCGGCCCGAGATGGGATGCTTCCACCGAGGGAGGATGTTATGCAGCCCGGAAGACGGTGGCTGCTGAGCCGACTCCTTTAACCAACAGCTCTCATGTGTCGGCTCTGTCCATGGAAGCTGTATACAGTAGGAGCTCTTGGCGTTACCCAGGGCGGACCACGCGGAGGTGGCTCCCGTACCGCCCCAATGTATTAGTAAAGGATCACCTTTCCCGTGATCCCTTTCCTGGCAAAGGCATATACCTTTACCCGTTCCGATCCTTTACCGACACCTCCGAAGAGGTTCCGGATAAATCGGAACTTTTCACCCTCATCCAGTGCAACAAGGGACGATGCCTGGCCACTGAGAGCCTTTTCGAGCTCTTCAGCGAACCATTGGCGCTCGTCCCATGCTGCCAGGACGAGGGACTGCCCCGGATATATAAAGTCCAGGATCCTCCTACCTGTCGAATAGGACAGGTAACCTGACGGAACAACACGGGTCCCATCAGGTATGATCCTGAACTCATGGCCCAGGACAGCTCCTATCACTTTTTGTCACCTCCTTTCTGGGATACAATCCCTGATAAAGGAAACTATTTTCTAGCTTCCTCCATCATAAGCCGATGAGTTTTCCTCATCAGCTTGTTGAGCTGACTGATCCTAGCCAGCTCCCTCTGGGAATAGAATCCCCGAACTTTCGCCCGGGCATCTATTCCCTTTATCTCCCGCAGGAGATCTTTCTTAAGTTCTCCTGCAAGGAGCAGACTTTTCAAATTCATCTATTTCACCTCCTTCCTTCGAGGCCTTTTATGGCCTCTTTCAAAAACTCCGAAAAAGGCTTTTTGGCCTTCTTCGAAGTTCTCCTGCTCCCATGTGGAGCCCGTTTCCTGGGTCCACGTGGGAACAGGACTTTTCCCATGGGGGCTATCAATGTCCCCTAAGAAGGGCCTCGAAAGGCCTGTTCTTCGGGGTTGCTTCTCGCAACCTCCTGATACAGGCTTTCATCTCGGCCTTCTTTCTAGCCTTCTCAGCTTTCGCCTTGAAGGCTGCCTCCCTCTTGAGGAGGTCTTTATAGTACTCCTCAAGAGAGAGAGACAGGACGATCCCTGTCTCTCTTGCCAGCCTCTCGGCCTTCCTAACGAGCCGATTGGCTTCCTTTCGGGCCTCCCTGGTCCAGGGGACCCGATTGACGGCCCTTTCGGCCTCTGCGATGGCCTTCTTGGCCATCTTTTTCTGCCGCTTTTTGGCGGCAGCCTCTTTGGCGGCTTTACGCCGCCTTAGATCCTCCTCCAGGAGGATCGCAAACGGAGTTTCAATCCCTTTTACAACTAATCCTTTTTGGTCCATCATTTTGGACCTCCTTTCTGGGGCTGAAAAGAAATAATCACGACATGCTGCATGCAGCTCCTCCATACAGCTGCCGGAGCCGATTTCCATCTACAGCAGCTCCCATGCATCGGCTCAAAAATGAGAGCTGTTCCATTGGGAGCTCTTGGCGTTACCCAGCCCGAACCACGTGGAGGTGGCTCCCTCTCGGGCCATCGCTGAGCACTACTGTTTGCTCAGTAGGCGTTGGTCACCCGGACGCACTCCCCGGGTAAAAAAAGAAAATGTTTTATTTTGACCCCCTTTACCTGATGAACCACGTAACTGGTCAGAGGTGTCTAACCAGTCCGGGCTCATCAGGCAGCCTCATCTGAGGAGAAGGGAAATTAATCTCTTCCCCTCAGATGAGCCTTCAGGTTCCTCCTCCTCCTCACGGAGAAGGGAACCCGAAGGTCCGGAGAGGTCTCCTTCCTCCGGAGATATACCAATCCCCTTTGGACGAAGACCTCTCCTTGGCATTGGAGAAGGTCGAGTCGGTCTTGTGAGACCAATCCGACCTTCCCGATGCAAGAAACGTCTCTCATCTCTTTCACCTCCTTTCGGATTATTGTTTTATGCAAAATGCAAGGGATTAATCCACTTATCCCATTCCTGCAATCACGCTAAGGACCGGAACCAGCCCCGAGGAACATATCCCATATATATTCCTCGATTCTCATCTAGGCATCCCCCTTCATGCTCCTCCGGATAACTTCGACGGAGAAGAACATGAAGGTTTCAGCCTTCGACCGACTGACTCTCATCCTATGAGAGCCAGTCGATCTCCTCTTCCTCCCTCTTAAGGAAGGAGAGTATCTCTTCCTTGAGATACTCTTTTCCTTCCCAATCGAGGGAATGGAGGACTTCATGTAGCAATTTTCTTGCTACAATTATCCTCCATCCCTCGGAGGAGGAGGAAGAGGGATTAACACGAGGATAATCCCTCATGGGCGATCACCTCCTTTCTTCCTCCCAATAGGACCGCCCCTGCTATTGGGAGGTTATTTTTTCGAGGTCCCATGTATCACGCTCTCCCATAAGACTGGGGGGCGTGAAACAAAGAACCCCGAATAAAAAAATACATACCATTCCCCGTGAAAATTGGAACCCATTTTTGTTCCACACAAACCATTCCCCGTGAAAATTGCAACAAAAAATTGCTGCACGTAAGATATTCCCCGCGAAAAATAGTAGAAAAATCTGTCATACATAAGCCTCTCCCTTGCAAACCATCCCGCGTAGAATTTACGTTTGTGTTAGTAAAGAAATCCATCCCGCGTAAACCATTCCCCGTGAAAATTGCACCAGAAAATTGCAGCAAATAATTGCAGTAAAAAATAATGGTGTTTAGTATGTTTTTGTACTTGACTGCGGGGAGGTGGTGTGGTATAATGATAGTAGGATGACAAATAAAATAAATCTTCTTTTTTAGCCGCCGTTTTTTTGGGAGCTGAGCAAGGGGGTATTGCTTACTTTACAGTTCTACTAATTAGGGTCCGGGTCACATCGAAGCTGCCGTGGTTCCCGCCCGTGTCTGCGGGGCTTCGATGGACCCGGCTAAAAAGTATGGGAGGTGTCAAGATGGAAGATAAATCAACCAGACGCAAGAGACGCAAAAAATACTTTTTGAGGGCACTTGCTGCAGCAGCCGGCATAGTTATACTCGGAATATTAATGTTCGGCCTCGAATATACCGCTTTGATGTGGAACAAATTTTTTGGTCCCCGTAAAGAAAGTGTGAGGAGAACAGTATTTAAAGCAACCAGATCCTATAACGAAGCTAAACTCCAGGATCTCACAAGGTATCGGCTCCAGTATCTGAGAGCAACTACAGAGGAAGAAAAAAATGCCCTGGCCTCGACTATAAGACATCAGTTTGCTGAGTATGATGAAAATAAATTGCCGCCGGAGCTTAGGGACTTTTTGAGGAATATCAAATATGGAGGCTAGAGGAAGTAAGAGGGATAAAATAAGAAGGAGGTGAGAGTAAATGAAGGAACTTAAGCTGAAAAAACTTCTAGCAGCTGTTCTGATTACTGGAACAGCATTTGGGTTATTGGGTTGCAGAATACCTGATAGAGACGCAGAAAAAATAATGAATAAAAGAACTAAGGAGGCCATGAAAGAAGCTTATGCCCAAATAGGTATGCCGGCTATTAAGAACTTCCAGGAACGAAAATTAGCCAAGATGATCTTCGAGCTGAGAGATCGCGAAGACCTTATTTGTTACGCATACCTTAAAAGCGATTATACGGGGAAGCTTGTTTACCTTGGGAAATGTATAGGCTATGGTCTTCCCTACTCAGTGCAGTATACTAATCCAATGCAAGTAGTGCGATTAATTGGCGGAAAATATGGTACAATTCCACAAGCAGATCCTAATGGACTATATATGCCCACCGGATTGTCTGCTACATGGTTGATGATGCTAGATAAAGATGGTAATCCGAGGCCGGTATATATAGAACCGGAGATAGTTGTGTCGCCGTTTCCATTGCACTGAGGCTGTAAAACGTGTATTTTAGTCCAAAAAAAATAATCATTATAAGGAGGTTTTTATTATGCCTAATAGCTATACTAATCCTAAGGGTGTTACCTATTATTTCCACAAAGTGGGACATTTGAAATTCTTTTCCAAGGATGAATACTACAAGGGCAGGCCGCCCGATGAGATACCGAAAGATTGCATAATAGTGGTTAATAAAAAAACCGGCCTTCCCTTCGTGAAGAAGCTCAAAGAGGTCAAGCAGAATGACGATAAGGGTGTTACGTGAGCCGCGTAGTGCAAACACGTGGTGCAATAAAGTCTAAATAATTCAAAAAAAGCTATCGGAGGATGGATGGTATGACGGTTAGGCCTTATTACGAAAAAGGAAACTTTAAACTGTATCACGGTGACTGTGTAGACGTAATGAAATCTTTTCCCGCCGAAAGTTTCGATATGATTTTCGCTGATCCGCCATACCATCTGTCCAACGGCGGCTTTACCTGCCACGGAGGGAAGAGAGTGTCTGTTAATAAAGGAGAGTGGGATAGAAGCATGGGTGCAGCCGATGACTTTAACTTCCATTTGAGGTGGATCAAAGCATGCAGAAGAGTTCTGAAGAAAAACGGAACTATCTGGATCAGCGGTACCTATCACTCTATCTATGCATGCGGATTTGCTCTCCAGCTTGCAGGATACAGGATCCTTAATGACATAACATGGTATAAACCCAATGCGTCTCCCAATCTGGGATGCAGATGTTTCACTGCAAGTCATGAGTCACTGATCTGGGCATCGAAAGATCCAGATGCCAGACACACGTTCAATTATGATGCGATGAAAAATGGTAACTGGCACGAGAGGGATATGTTGAAAAAACAGGGGAAACAGATGCGTTCTGTCTGGTCCATTGCTACACCTAAACAGAGTGAAAAAAAGTCTGGTAAACATCCGGCGCAGAAGCCTGAAGAGTTGCTGAGGAGGATTATTCTGGCCGCCACTGATGAGGGTGACTTGATCCTTGATCCGTTTACGGGAAGCTCAACAACCGGCATGGTCGCCTGTATGCACTGTAGAGGGTTCGTTGGTGTAGATACCGAAAAAGACTACCTCGACCTGTCTGTCAGACGGTTTGAGTCTGTTTTTTGTGTATAGTTCTCCGAACCTGTTTACAAGACGATGCTTCGTAATACTGGAGGTGATTTAGTTGGATATTGGGAGTTTTCCCGATGTTTTCGATATTACTGCTGCAGTTGTAAATACCATAGCTCATCAGAAAGGATGGTGGGATGTTCCTAGAGAGGATGGAACAGCTGTAGCATTGATGCACAGTGAATTGTCAGAGGCATTGGACTATATGAGGAATGGAAATCCTCCCTCCGACCATATACCTGAATACAGTGGCGTGGAAGAAGAATTAGCTGATGTCATAATAAGGATAATGGATTATGCCGCGGAGAAGGGTTATGATGTCGGTAGGGCCTTGTTGGCTAAGATTGAATATAATGCGCAAAGGGAGTATCGCCATGGGGGTAAGATATTTTAGACTTGCAAGGGGGTGCTGACAATGAAGTATGGATTGGACAGTTTTCTTCTTGGTGCGACTTTGCTAACGATTTTTGCATGGGTGACATATCTGTTGATAATATGGATGTGATGTATCATGCCGACTTATGTATATTACTGTGAAAACTGTAAAAAAGAATTTGAGGTTTTTCAGGGGATTAACGATCCTCCGCTTAAAAAGTGCCCCAAGTGTGGCACAAAGCCCGAGCGGCTGATAGGAACAGGCGGCGGCATCATATTCAAAGGGAAGGGGTTTTATGCAACCGATTATAGAAGCGAAGAATACAAAGCAAAAAAAAGTAAAGAGCGGACAGAAGGATAAATATCGCAGAGGTATAGAATACCTCATGAACTGTGTAACCACCCAGTGGATTATCCTTACTGAGAATAATTCCTCTGTCCGCAGTTTTGTGGATGCGAACTGGCAGAAATGGGTTATAGATCCGGAGGCGCTGATTGCTGTTACTCTGCTTGTAGGAAGGTTCTCTCCGCCGCTGTTTGACAGGGCCCTTAGATGGATAGTGAAAAATGGTTCGTCTGTCTCTGTTCCCCGTCTTTTGAAGGTAATGAAAATATTTCCCCCGCTTATCGATGCAAGGATCGCGGGAGGTATATCTGATTATGTGTGTGAATTTGGAAGTCTCGGAGATGATGCCATGGATGACTGGATTTACATGGGTTCTGTTGCAAGAGAATGTATAGAGAGGTCTTCAAGGAAAGATGCAAGTGTTGCATTTTTTCTTGGAGTTGATGAATATATTGACGCTGAAGGAGCATTCCCGGATGCTTCCGCAGGCGGCAGAAATGCTGATCCGATATTTGAGAGATGGGGAGTTATTAGACATAGGTTCTCTGCCGGCTTTCATACTATTGGCAATAGTTCCGTTCCTGCCGGCATAAGGATCAGAATCGGGGAGAAACTGGATTCGAGAGTTCTTGGTGATATAATTGCGTATATCGGTATAGCAAAAAGCCGCCATTTTGGTACATCCAGAAGCCTGGCAGAAAATCTCTATTATCCTCGCGATAGAATATCAGACGCTGTTGAGGATGGCATAGACAGAGGGTTACTGCGCAAGGGCAGGAACGATTATTTTTCTCTGTCTGATTCAGGGTTTGACCTTCTGGCCGAGGAGGGGTGTGAGGATGCACTGTGGAATACTGACTGGGTAATCACATATTCGGGTCTTTCGTTCGGATTGTCGTTTGTTTCTGGATACTTTGATGAAGAGATGGATATGCTCTATACTGAGCTGTGTAATCTGCTTGAAGGAGGTGACAAATGATGAAAGAGACAGGAGACGTTGATATAGTGAAATGCGCTAAATGCGGTTCGCTGGATATTGTTGCAAAGATAAGAGAGACGAGATATGTCATGCTTTCGTATATGAAGCTTGATTCAGGAGAAATAGTAAGAGGCTTTGAAAGTGTTTCTATTGGAGACAGCGGGGGTTTGTCGGCGGATGTAGAAATAATTGAATATATAGGGTGCAATAAATGCAATTCCAGAGATATTGTTCCGGCTACCGCCGATGATGTAGATGCGGACTCGATAGATGCATAGTAAATCGGGAAGACTATAAGGAGATCAAAATGACCAGAGATGATATTTTTAAGATACGGGATATAATAGAGGCCAGACTTCCTGATTGTTATCCTCCTATTACTATAGTTCTGGAAGAAGATCTCCCATCCATGGTGAATATCATAGTTCTGGAACAAATGGGGGGTGACTATGATGTAAAGACATATGATACAATTTACAAGGAATTGGATGGGGTTGCAGATGATGTATTGAAAAGAACGGTAGGGATTGCTGAATGGGATGTTGGTTCAAGTGATGGAAGGTATATAGTCCATTTCAATTATGATGCATTAAAAGATGAGTCACCTCCCGTTGTGGCATTCTATATCCTCCATGAAATATATCATGGATATCAAGGTGAGTATATGCCCGAATTGGTGGCTCGAGTATCTGATCACACATGGCTTGAGTATTTGGAAGATGAGGCTGACAGATTTGCTTCGAAATGGATTGATAAAATGCTTGATGAGGGACTGTTGCCGATAGATGGTTCACTTGAAGACTTTGGAAGTAATTAAGGGGGTATAATTATGATTAGAGATTATAATGTTCCTGTGTCTTTGAGTTGTGATGGATCGTGTGAGAACTGTAATAACTTTGATGATGACGATAATATTGGATGCTGTGTTAATCTTCTTAAGGTTATTGAAGGAAACACCGATCCTGTTCCCGATGATGTTCGGAATATTTATGATGATCAGATTACCTACACTTGAGAAAAAGTGTAGGTAATTTGATCATTTAGTTTTGCAAAGGGTGTGATCATAGTGCCAATTAAATGTTTAAGATGTGATGATGTTTTGCCCTCCAATACCATGGGAATGCCTCTTCAGTGTATTTGCGGCGCTATAACTGTTGTTGGAGATGATCTTCAACTGAGGGTATTTCGAACATTTGGTGATGGCCCAGGAGAAGGGTATGAATTTGTTACAGAGGATGAAGCGGAGAAAGCAAGAAGAAAAGGTAAACTGAGAGGAAAGGAGTGAATTAGAGTAATGTCTTTCCCCGATTTTATGACTGACCGCGCGAAATTTGTTTTGAACCAGAGATATCTTCTGACTGTGGATGGTATAAAGGAAGAATGGAGCGATTTATGCGGCCGTGTTGCGCGGTGTGTAGGAAATACTGTAGATGAGGTTGATGTATTCTATGACATGATGTACAATCTTAGATTTCTCCCGAACAGTCCGACGCTGTTCAATGCAGGGAAGAAAGACGGGCAGCTGTTTGCCTGTTTTTTCCTTCCTCTTGAAGATAACATGGAAAGTATAATGGATACTCTTAAATATTCCGTTATGATATATAAAAGCGGAGGGGGAGTAGGCATTAATTTTTCTTCACTAAGGCCGGCTGGATCGCCGGTGAAAGGAACCAATGGTATAGCTTCCGGCGTTGTTTCTTTCATGAGAGCATATGACAGTATGATTTCAGAAATAAAATCAGGCGGCGTGAGAAGGGGGGCGGCCATAGGTATACTGGATGTTGATCATCCGGAGGTTTTAAATTTTATAAAAGCAAAAACGAAGGAAGGGGAGATATCTAATTTTAATATATCTGTTGCTGTAACTGATAGCTTTATGTCAGATGTTATAGGGGGCAGGCTTGCAAAATCTGTGGGTTCTGGTGCAACGGGGGAAATATGGGATGCCATAGTTACCAATGCATGGCGTAATGGCGAGCCGGGACTTCTTTTTATGGACACTATCAACAGAATGAATCCTATAAAAAAATATGGTCCTTTGAAAGGATGCAATCCGTGCGGTGAGCTGCCCCTTCATCCGTGGGGATCATGCTGTCTGGGATCTATAAATCTTTCTCTTTTTGTCAGGGATGGCGAGTTTCTATACGATAAGTTTGAAAAAACGGTCAGAGACAGCGTACTTTTCCTGGACAGAGTGATAGATGCAACTGTTTATCCGTATCCGCAGATAGAGAGAGTGTCAAAGGAGACCAGGAAAATAGGTCTGGGTGTGATGGGGTTTGCAGACATGTTGCTGAAGATGAAGATTACCTATGGCAGCAATGAATCTTTTGATGTGGCAGAAGATATTGTTTCTGTAATGAGAAAGATTGCTGAAGATGAATCTGTAAAGCTGGCTGAACTTTATGGGACATGCAAGGCGGTTGATGATGAAGGAATTATGCCTCCCAGAAGGAACTCCACTCTGCTTACTATGGCGCCCACTGGAAGTCTTAGTTTGATTGCAGGATGTTCCCCCGGAATAGAGCCGAATTTTGCCTTTTCTGAAAAGAGGAATCTGAAAGAGTCACTTGGTGCTGATCTGGTATGGAGACATCCTCTGGCGGCAGAATATGAAACTCTTCCTCCATATTTTGTCACAGCGCATGATGTTGCTCCTCTTGATCATGTCAGGATGCAGAGTGTTTTCCAGAAATATGTTGATAACAGTATTTCCAAGACCGTAAATATGCCAAGTGAGTCTTCCATAGAAGATGTTGCTGACGTCTATAAAAAAGCATTTGAGTGGGGGTGCAAGGGAATAACCATATACAGGGACGGAAGCAGGAAATTGCAGATAATGGAAGATGCGGTGAAACCAAAGGATACAACCAGGTTTATGGAGCCGAGAGAGAGACCTGAAATGACGATGGGTGTTACGGAATGTATACATACAGGGTGTGGAAAGATGTATGTTACAGTTAACAGAGATGAGGAGGGCATATGTGAAGTTTTTGCCAAGCTGGGGAAAAGCGGAGGCTGTGTATCCGGATTTATGGATGCGCTTAGCAGAATTATCAGCATGGCATTAAGAGCGGGAGTAGACCCCGTAGTTTTGGTGGATCAGCTGAAAGATACAAGATGTCCTAATCCATACGGATTTGGTGATTCGCAGATATTCAGTTGTCAGGATGGAATAGCAAAAGCGATGATGAAATTTCTGTCTGTTAATCCATCAGGCAAGGATGAGCCATCTATTCAGGGGTTGTGTCCTGTATGTTCATCTGAGTTGCTGCTTAACGGACGGTGTATCTACTGCCCTGTCTGTGGTGTTTCTAAATGCTGATGGGTTTTTGAAGGATTGTTGGTTGTTTTTTGTGTTTTTTTGTGGTATAATAAGAAATAGAGGGAAAGCTCGTTTTGGGATTGTGGGATAACGATGGCTTGACATCTGCGCGATGATGCCTTCGCGGTGAGCGGTTCAGAGTAGTTTTAGCCAATCTTATCCCCGTCCCGTAGAAAATTGATCAAGGGGGGGTATGATGGAGGATCCTACATCTAATCCTGTTGCTGTTGCGATGCACAGGATTTATGTTCTTTTGTATCATATAGTCAGTGATCTGTCTTCTGATGAAAAGTTTGAGAATTTGAAGTATTTCATAGATAATCTCGGTGAAGATTGTCCTTATGTTTATTCCGCCGCATCTTTGTTTTTTGATTCTCCTATTAACGGAAAACTGAAAGAGTTAGCTGATGCTGTAGCGGAAGGGAAGGTGTATATGAGAAGTGAGTGATACAGATAATTTTGATGATTGTCAACTGATACCCATAAAGGAGTTTCCAATAGAGGCTGTTCGGAAACTGGCCAAAAACTATTTTCCTGTCGGTTTTTTTGATGATTATAAGATAACAAAGAAGCAGGGAGAAGAGCTTGCCAAGTTTCTTACAAAAGCCAAACGCGGGGTTCAAGTTTACGGAGCTCTTCTGTGTGCCGGGCCTAAATGTAGATATGCATCGAAGTGTAAACTTCAAAAATGGGGCAAAGCGCCTCTTGGTGCAGATTGTCCCATAGAGCTTATGTTGATTGATATGTGGATTGCTGATTATTGTGAAGCGCTGGATATAAGCCTCCATGAGCTGGATCTTCCCTCCAATAAGCTGGATAGAACTCTCATAGTAGACCTTGTGTTGTGTGATATAAAGATAATGCGGCTTGAGGCGGAGCTATCTCTTCATTCGTTTGAGATGACCAAGTATATAAAATCGGGCCGGGATGTTGTTGAGACTGTTGAGCCGAGTATTGCACTGAGTGCTTTGGAGAAGGCACATTCCAGGAAAGATAAACTTTTGAAGCAGCTGATGGGAACAAGAGAAGCCAGAGCCAAAGCTCAGGCCGAGGCGTCCAAATCCATGAAGGATGTTGCTCAATATATGTCTGATCTGGTTGCCAAGGCAGAGAAGGCTCAGAAATCCATAGAGATAGACAATGCTGAATATACTGAAGTGGATAGTGAAGATATACTGATTGCCGGAGGATGATTTGTCAAATGTGGAAAGAAAGGATAGAGAATGAGCCCAGAACCATAAAGGAATGGGCTAATTATTTTACCCGCATGGTTCATTATACCAACAGAAATACAACATGGGCAAATATACCTCCGGAACTTGAGCGCCAATATCATTATGGTGCTGATACATTAGCGGCAAGGATAATGGCAAGGGGACGGAGTCCTCTGTCAACAGGTTTTGTTGTTGTGGATCTTGAGACGACGTTCACGTCGGCCAACGAACCATCTGAAATACGGAGTATAGGATACGTTGAAGTTCCCCCCGGCTTTCCTGAGATTCGTTCAGTTAAAGATTATCTTTTGGCGCCGAATAAATGGGAGGTAAAGGAAATACCCATTAAGGTTAAGGATGTTCCTCAGTTAAGGTTGGCGCTGAAAGGAAAGGATATATCTGTTTGGAGGAAATATTTTGCTAATCTCGATGATGTGGAAGATCTTGATGAATCAAGGATGGAGAGGCTAGTAAAGGGGATGCATCCTCTTATGGACCAACCTCTTAGATTCAGAAGGGAACTCAAGGAAGCAAAGGATGTAATAAAGAAACTTTACGATGATACCGTTGCAAAGGGCAAACCGATAGCGACTTTTAATACAGCGTTCGATATAGGTCAACTTAAACGAATCGATGATCGATTTGCATCTATACCGGAGGGCAAATTATATGA
>QMQO01000027.1 GCA_003650545.1 Candidatus Woesearchaeota archaeon
GCTGAAGCTCCTTTAAGAAGCTGCATAGCCTTTTCATCATTCATGCCTTTTGGCAATGTCACAAGGCAATGTACATGTTCAGGCATAACAGAAAGAACATGGATTTTGATGTTATGCCTACTAGCAGCTTTGCGAATGCAAGCTTCGCAAAGATTTTTATATTTGAACTTCATAAACATCTTATAACGGTACTTCGTTACTCATTCAAGATGCCAAAAGTTGATTCCAACCTTATGGTTGTAATGCTCAAGTTTAACATTTGCAAATTTCATTTTCGTTCGCCTCCGCGACAGCGGAGCTCGCGCTAAAAAAATTGCAAAAAAAATTGAGTGCGTGCGCCAAATTCCGTTACGCACTCATTCATCAATCAAAAATATTAGAAAAAACTAACGGAGGACCTCAATTCCTCCCAAACGTAAACGTTTGGGTATCCTTGAGGTAGATATAATGAAAGAACTTAAGAATACCCTCTAATTCTGTACCCCTCTCTAATCTTCTTTTTAATCTCTCAGTAATTATAATAGACATTATTGTTATTCCACACTTATTATTTTTTAAACCTAAATAAATATTTTTTAAGATTAATTTTATTATTTTTAATTATTACTCCTTCTTTTTTTAAAAGTTTTATTTTTTTATCAACTCCTTTACTATATCCACCCAAACCTCCATCACTTGCAACCACGCGATGACAAGGAACTACAACTAACAGCTTATTATCATGCAATGCCCTTCCAACTGCGCGATAAACTTGCCCCTTACCACCTAAAGCTTTTCCAATTTCTTTATAGGTTGTAACCCTCCCACAAGGGATCTTCTTGCAAAGTTCTAAAACACGCTCCTGAAAATTCATTTTACCAATTCAAGTAACTGATAGGGTTTACTGAAGATATAATCTGGTTTTATTTTGGCAAGATCATTCTTTTTATGATAGCCCCATGTAACAGCAGCTGTCTTAACATCTGCAGCTTTCGCTTCCTTTAGATCGCCAACAGTATCACAAACATAAATCAACTCATAACATTTAAAAACCTTCTTTAATCTCCCAAATTTCTTCTTTTTGCTAAACGCAGACTCAGCTCCCATAATCGTCTTAAAACACATTCTCAGAGAATTCTCTTCGAGATACTTTTTCATTAGTCTATTGAAATTAGAAGATACAATTATAAGCTCTGCCTTTTTGCACAACCGCCTCAATACTGTTTTGATACCAGGGAACATTTTTACGGTTTTAAACTCCTCAATAAACATTTTTTTTATTGTTGGGCTAATAAGAACTATTTTTACTTTACTTATATTTAATTTTTTTGTAGCTTCTTCAAAAAAGTTTCCACGATATATTTGCAACAGATCTTTCCTAGTAACTATCTTAAACCTATACATCTTTCCTAAGATACCCCATATCTTTAAAACCTCATCGAAGGAATTAACCAGAGTTCCGTCAAAATCAAACACAATCAATTTTTTCTGTTTTTGTTTCATCTTAACATCATCAAAATTCTTCTAAAATTCCTCCTTGACATGTCATGTTTATAAATGCGAGCAGCATTCAACATCTTATCTTTGTAAATCTCAAATCCTTTTTCCTTTAATAACGCAGCAAAATTAGACGATGTCAAAAACTGGCAAAACTGTGTTACATTGTGCGGCTTTTTTGTCTGTTTACATCTTTCAAAATCTATCATTGTTACCTTCAATCGTTTTCCAACAATAATATGTTTCACAGGACGATGCATTTCTTCTTTATTTAATTTTAGCCTATCCATGAGATAGCACTGCGATAGAACATTCATTAGAACACTTCTGATCGCAAACCTTGAAGCATTCTTAACAAAGTCGATTATGAACTCCCCTGGCACAAATTCATAAACAAGAAAGTTCTCGCCATAAAACAAAAGCTTTGGTCCGATTTTATACCTATTTAGAAACGCGATCTTTTCTCCTTCATTCCTTAGGTTACCACGCGCCTCACTTTTAGGATTAGGAACTTTTATAGCAACCTTTTTCTTTCTATATTTTCCAATATAGATCAAGCCGCGCTTGCCTTTCATAAAAGGTTCTATTTTAGAGACATTATTAACAACCTCTTTTGGGATCATAAAAGGAGAATGGCTAAGAATTATATAAATATTTGTAATTCCTCAATTACACCAAGCATTTATATAACAAAAAGATCTATAGTATCTTATGTCTCTAGCTATAAAAAACCCTCAGAAATTGTGCACAGATATAGAAAATTTTATAAAAAAGCAAGTCAAAGAATTTAACAGAAATGGAGCAATAGTTGGTGTATCTGGCGGTATAGATTCAGCCCTGACTTTAAAACTATGCGTCAATGCTTTAGGAAAAGAAAAAGTTCTCGCTTTGTTGATGTTTGAACGTGACAGCAATGAAGAAAATAGAAAAGATGCTAAAGAGTTAGTAAAGTCACTTGGAGTTCGACAGAAAGAAATCAACATTACACAACAGCTTCGAAATTTCCCTGTTTATAGGTACGCTCCAACCATTTTAATGCGACCTGGTTTGGTTAGAAAGGGTTATGAATTTTTCACAAAAAAAACAGGAAAAACCATCTTACAGCAATCTTTAAAAGGAAGTCATAATCGTGCTGTGTGCTTAGCAAATGCATTTTATCGCTTGAAACACCGCACAAGGATGGTTAATCTATACTATCATGCTGAAGTTGAAAACCTTCTAGCAGTAGGTGCAGCTAACAAAACAGAATCCAGAATCGGCTTTTTTGTAAAATATGGTATTGATGATAGTACAGACATAATGCCAATAATTGGTTTATATAAAACGCAGGTTAGATATCTAGCTAAATTTTTTAAACTCCCAGAAAAGATAATAAAGAAGAATCCAAGTCCTGACATGGTTGCGGGCCTAACAGATGAGATAGCCATCGGCCTAAACTATGAAAAATTAGATTGCATACTGGACGCATTGGAACATAAGGAAAGCATTAAATCCATAGCAAAAAGTTGTAACATAGCTGAGAAGAAAGTTAAGTATATTAAGGAGCTTACAGCCAAGTCCACTCACATGAGAAGCCATGCTGTATGCTTTAATTTTTAATTCTTTGAAGAGTTAAAGTAATATAAAGTAATAGAATGACTCAATAGGTTACCAGAGGATTCAGACTTGCTCCTGCCATGTTTCAGTCAGTCATCAAAGGTGACAAGAGTGATATTAGCTATTATCATAAGTTACAGTAGCACACATAAATTAACAGCAGTATAAGTTAACAGCACCGACTCAACATAACCTTTAAATATCTTCTTTATTTCTATTTTGAAGAGGCAAATGTGATGAAAAAGAGGCTGATTTTAATAGAGTTTTGTATAGCGATACTACTAGTTCATTCTACATCAGCTTACCTAAATTGGAGCAATGAAAATGCTTATCCTGTTTCACCCGCTGTTTACTCTGAAACAATTCAACATAATTTTAATATAACTTGGGAAAGTGACTATCCTATACATGCCGTGTTGATGGAAAACAATTTTACTGGTAGCTTGCAAAACCAATCAGTAACCGGGAATCAATCCAATGTATATTACTACGACCACCAAAGTTTAGCAGTTGGTTTTTATCAATGGAGACAATATGCACAAAATAATATTTCTGAAACTAATTCCACTGATGTTTTCTATTATCAAGTTAATCCTGCAACACCTGTGCTAACTTTAACAGCAATACCTTCTTTCTCAGAAGTTATTGACACAGAGACAAACATCAGTTGTACAGCCAACACAACACAGGTAACACCTTTGCTATATCGCAACGATCGTCTAGTCTCTAACCCAGATGTACAAATCTTAGGTCTAGGAATTTATAACTATACCTGTAATGTAAGTTCGACACAAAACTTTACAGCAGCTACAACTAGCAAAATTCTAAGCATAATCGATGAGCCGGATAAAGAATTCCGCGTCAAGAATTTCACTCTATCAGCACCAGAAGTTATTTTTGATGTGTATACACCAGAAGATGATACCTGCTATTATCAACAAATAACACCAACAGTTGGAACAAAGACTCGGTTTTCATTCACAGGAGGAACATTCCATACTACTGGATTAACTCTCACAGCAGGATCTTATAGCTACAACATAAGCTGCAGCACTAATCATTCAATGCTAAATTTCCAGGTTACAACAGATATCGTTGATGAGATGTTTGTAGTGAGGGAAACATCAAGCATCTATACTGGGGATTATGCAATCTTCAAGCTACATCCTCGCGTCTCTAGTAAAGGTCTTTCTAACATACCAAAATCCCGCATCACGGTACGACTAAATAATACTTCTATTAACTTTGTGGTACGAGATCTTGGTAATGGAGAATATGATGTGCGTTTTATTCCAGAATCAGCAGGCTATTACAACATCACTTTTACAGTTGACAACCTCGCGAAGAATAAGCTGATCCTTGTGGAAGATCTTTTACTCACAATAAAACATTTTGGAACTGGTTTTAATCCAGTATCGTACAAACAGATAGTCTATTCTCCAGATTTATATATGCATGGCCTTGCTTCGGATGATAAAAATGTTTTTCTGGCAGGGAATTCAACTTTGTTGTATATATCTGCAAGAGCATCTAATAATTCATTTATCTTTATAACTAGGCCAGCAGCTTTGGAAAACATAGACTCCTATTTAGAAACAGGTACATTCCTAAGTCTGAAAGGACCAAGCTTTGGCTTCAAACTGTTAGATAAATTCATTGTCAATATAATACTAAGCTATTCAGACATCATAATCCAAGGTAACAAAAATGTCCAACTTGGTCAGAACAATTTAATTATTAAAAATGTAGGTTTTAACAGTTCATTAAATAAAACAATAATTCAAATAACATGATGCAAAAAAAAAGCAGGAAAGGACAATTTTATATATTCATGGCGATAGTGATTTTTACAGGAATTGTAGTAGTGCTATTAATATCGACAATTGAGTTTATAGAAGAGAGGAATATTTTCAATGAGCTATACACAAGCTATCTGACCGAATCTTCTTTTGTGATCAATAATAATTCATATTTTTTACAATTTGACAACTTTACAGATAGCTTTCTAGAGTTTTCTGTTATAACAGAGCCCAATTTTAGGCTGGCTTATGTTTATAAGAACAAAGAATATATCAAGATAAAGAATCTTTTGGATAAAACAATTAAAATTACAACTCCTCTAACAAGTTTTGATCTTGCTGCAAATGAAAACATAACAATAAATTCAACTAATTATGTAGTGCTGACTCTTGATTCATACGATTATAATTTCACAATCTCGAATAATGAATTAGACCTGCATGTGTTATTTAAAAGCCATTTTGAAAATGATATCAAAATTTATGCAAAATAAAAAAGCAATTTCAGAGTACATATCTTGGGTACTCCTAATACTTATAGTTGTCACAATAGCTGTTATTGTAGCCACATTTGTTCAACGCTTTTCAGAGAAAAGCGTAAGTAATATACAAACATCTGTTAGTGTGGAAGAATGTAACTTTGTATCTGTTTCTGTCCCAGGTTTGTGTCAAAAACCGTTAAGTTTATATATAAATATAACCAACAACAATTTAATAACCATCACGGAATTAAAATTCAGACTAGTTTATTTAAACAATTCCACAGACAATCAAAGAAAGATAATTACTATAATACCTGGCGATACAAAAGAATTAGAGTTACTCACACAAGAAATAATTAAGAAGTTGGATATAATCCCTGTATTTCAAAAGGAAAATAAAAGAATCATTTGTGAAGAACAAAAGTACTCAACAGAAACAATTGAAATTTGTTAAAGAGGTATAGCATGAAAAGAAAGAAAGGTATTTCTCCACTTATAGCTACAGTTTTATTAATCGCTTTTGTTGTGGTTCTTGCAGCGCTTCTATTTGATTTTGGAGAAAGATTTTTCCGTGACACTGTAAAGGATACTGAAGAACGGGCTACGCGAAAAGTTACATGTACAAGCACAGGCATAGAATTTCTAGAAATTGCAAATCAAAAAGAGGTCTGTTATAATGGGACTCATATCAAGTTTACAGTAATCAATAACGATATAACTGAAATAGAACAACTAAAATTAATTGTTGCTGGTAATGTCAGCACATTAAACGTGAATCTAAATAACTCCTATATTAATTCGTCAGAGGTTTCTGACCCTTTTATTTATCCTTACGATAACGCAACTTACGGCACAATCAGAGCCATCACAATAATTCCTGGAATACGACTAGAAGGTGCCGGAACTGTAATATTCTGCACAGGCCGCGATATTACAGAAGATACAGTGAGGTCATGTTAAATGATGACGATGCTAAAGAAGATATTAAAGAAGAAAGGTATTTCGCCTTTAGTAGCTACGGTACTTTTAATTGCATTCGCAGTGGCATTAGGCGCATTAGTTATCAGCTTTGGTCAGAGCTTTTTGCAAAACCAAATAGGCACATCCGAGAAGGTTGCGGAGGGTTCTTTAGACTGTACTAACATACGTTTAACTTTTGAAGAAGTTAAATTTGATATAGATGGGGGAGATAGTGTCTCAGGTCATTCAGGTGAAGCAGTGTTGAACATATCTTTTTATATTGAATCAGAGCTTGTATTAAGGGTCAAGGATTTTACTTTGGTAGCACAAACAGAAGATGGTGATTTCCAAAAGTTCTCTGAAGTCAATACAACCTGGAATCCAGGGGTTGTTCCAATAGATGTGACAGGTGTAGATTTCCGTAAAATAACCTACTATATTGACTTAGACCCTGACAATGATGAGTCCAAAAATATAACCAAAGTTATCTTAATCCCTGTGTTATCAACAAGGGAAGGAACAGAGACAAGAAGTTGTAACAATCAGAAAGAGACTCTCAATTCGGATAGCACAAAATACTTTATTGTTTAGAATTGTTAGAAAACTTAAATATCCAAGAGCTAAGAGTAAAAATAAGAGCAAAAACTAAAAATCGAAAATGAAGAAAATCAGCTCTGATTTTCTGGTAATCCTAAAAATAAAACATAAATAAAACATATAAAACATAAAAAATTTACCAAGCAGATTTTTTGTGAACTTAAAATCCTAAAGGATTTTTTTGTTCTCAAAATCTGCCTTTTAATTAGATTTAAAGTATAAAAAAACTAAAAAACCAGATAAAAACCACAAAACCAGATTGTTCATGGTTTCAAATGCTCTTCCCCAGAAGGGATAAGATGTCAAAAAAAGCACAAGTTTGGGTTTCTACTGTTTTATATATTTTGATAATCGTGACAGTTTTGGTGATAGTTCTAGGAGCAGCTTTGCCAATCATTAAAAATATCTCACACAAATCAAGCTATATCCGAAGCAAGGAAATCATGCTACAACTCGATAAAATTATTCAAGAAGTTGCTGACCAAGGGGCAGGTAGCCAACGTAACTTTCCTCTAAAGTTGACAGCAGGTACAATAACCATAGCAAATAGCAAAGTAATCTATACACAGAAAACAGACCAAGCAATAATCTATCCCCGAGCAGCTATAGAGATTGGCAATGTCAAAATCCAGTCGGATGCAGATGTTAACACCTACCAAACGGAAAATTACATAATTCTGAATAATTCTAGAATCTCTGTTAACTTTACAAGATGCGGTAATGAGAGCAATTATGTTAGTGTTAACACTGCCAACATCATAAACTCGATTACTTATGAAGGAAACAGTATTAGCAATTTTCAATTTCTATTGAACGATGATGGCACAACAGGCACAGGCAATGGTTATATTAAACTTTTAGATGATGGCTCTAGTCTTAGCTTTGCTCGCGTAAAAGCGCACATAAATTCTAGTATTGAGTATGACTTGATTTTCACATTGCAGTCTAATGCAGATTTTTTACAGGTTAATGTTGAAAGATGACAAAAATGCATATGCATACAGGTTTAAGCATTGCTTTCCTTCTTTTAGACAGACCAATTAGTATGAGTCTAGCAGGTCCAGCAATGCCGAGCAACTCATTAGGCATTTTTCACTTAACATTTTTCACTTAAATATCCTTATAACTTAGGATAAAATTAAAATATATATTCATGATAAATAAAAAAATAAAAAGATGATTAGAAATAGAAAAAATCAAAAAAAAGCACTTTCACCTGTTGTGTCTGAAGTCATTCTCATTGCGTTAGCAGTTGCATTAGGTGCGTTCGTTTTAATTTGGGGAGAAGATTTCATGAAAGAGAACCAGGGGACAGCAGAAGATGTCTCAGCACAAAAACAACAATGTTTACTGATTGAACTGGAATTCAAGAACATCAGCTATAACGCAAGATCTGAACGTGATTCAGCAAAGTTAAATATAACATTAGAGCTAAAAAGTGAACTAGGTATTAATATAACAGATATCTCAATACTCATCTTAAATGAACAAGGTGACAGCATTAAGTTATTTGCTAGTCAGAGCACAAACCAAGTTTTTTCTGGCTTTTTTCCTGCTTATATTCGAGGTATTGACCGCTTGCTTTTAGGATATGATATCAATCGTTCAGATTTTAATGATATGAACATAAGCGATATTAGTGTTACACCAATAATAAATCACAAGAGCATCAATATTAGCTGTGTTGACCAAACAATCAAAATCAATAAAGAAGAACAAATCTTTGAATTATTTGACAGAAGCGAGTAAAGAAAAAACGAGTAGAAAAAACGAGTAAAGAAAAATAAGAATTAAAAGAAATCCTGATGTAAATAGTTCTTAAATAGTTCTCTTTTCAGAAAACACAATAATTAAAAATTAACATCAAAACATTTAACAACAGCAACCTTTATATATAAAAACCACTTTTTTTCATATATGTTCAGTTGTGAAAAAGAGGTAATTTTATGATTACGATACTTAGTAAATTTTTAAAAAAGCCTAAGCTGAAACGAAAATTCATAATTGACTTCAGACCAAAACTAATAAAACTTCCAGAGATTAAAGACAAAAAACAAATAGATATAATTTATCCTCTGTTGCCACCTTTTGCCTATGCTAGAATATTCTGGGATACAAAGACTAAGCAGCTTGTTTATTTTCTAAAAGAGCCAAAACTAACAAAACAAGAGCAAGAGCAACTAACGATAATTAAACAGGCACTGGTAGAACTAATCAATGTCAGTTATGTGAAAGCTAGCGAAGCGAATGTCCTGATTCCCTATCTTGAGAGGAATGTTAATTTTATAATAAATGAGCTTCGTTTGCATATAGGAGATGAGAGCTATCAGAAAATTATGTATTACCTTTATCGAGATTTTGTTGGTCTCAACGAAATCGAGCCATTAATGGCTGATTATTTTATAGAAGACATAGAGTGCAATGGTGCAGGTTATCCTTTATATGTTGTGCACAGGAAATATCGCAGCATTCGCACAAACATCACAATCAAAGACACAAAATATTTAGCAAGGTTCGTTGAAAAGCTTGCACAAAAGTGTGGCAAATATGTGTCATTTGCAGATCCAATATTAGATGGTTCCTTGCCAGATGGATCAAGAGTCAACGCAACTTATACAATAGATATCACAACGCGCGGTCCTACATTTACTATAAGAAAATTTACTAGAGAGCCATGGAGCCCCATTGACTTAATGAATCTAGGCACAGCATCAGCAGAGATATTTGCATATATTTGGCTGACTGTACAAAACCGTTTTAATACAATCGTTATAGGTGAGACTGGCTCTGGCAAGACAACTTTCCTGAATGCTCTTCTTGCCTTTGTTCCACCAGAGGTAAGAATTGTTAGCATAGAAGATACGCGTGAGCTTAATCTGATCCATTCAAATTGGCTGCCTGCTGTAACACGTCCTGGAATTGGAACACCAGATATTGAAGGAAAACGCTACGGCGAGGTTAGCTTGTTTTATCTATTAAAAGAAACTTTCAGACAAAATCCAGAGTATGTTGTTGTTGGGGAAACTCGAGGCCCTGAAACATATGTATTGTTTCAGGGAATGGCATCTGGCCATCCTTCATTCAGTACATTCCATGCAAAAGATATCCACTCGTTAATAAGGCGTCTAGAAACACCACCTATAAATCTGTCTGCAAGTCTCATTGGAACTTTAGATGTTGTTATAGCGCTAACACACCAGAAAGATGGAAAAATAAACAAAAGAAGGTTACGCGAATTAGACGAAATCATAGAAGTGAAAGAAACAATAGGAAATATCCGCTACAACAGATTATTCGAATGGGATCCTTTTGGTGACACATTTAAACAGCAACCAAGTTCATTTGTGCTACAGCAAATAAATAAACTAACAGGGATCAGCATGGAAGAGCTAGCCCTAGAGTATAAACGTCGTGTTAAACTGCTCAAAATAATGCAACACAGAAAAATCACTAACTTTGATAACTTCACCAAAATAGTAAGTCTTTACTATAAGGATCCAAGTTTTGTTTTAAAGAATTTCGGAATAGAATGATGTGATATAATAATGAAATCAAAAAAAAATCGTCTTTTGAAACAACTAAAGTTACTAAGAAAGCAATACGATGCAGGAATTATAACTCACAGCGAATATATCAGAAGAAAACTTAATGTTGAAAATAAACTGATGAAACGTGAAGCAGGATATGGACTTACTGAAGAAGACATAAAGCATCTACAAAAATATGGTGTGATAAAAACACCCAAACAAATAGAGGCGCAAGCAAAACTTGTTGATGCAATTATATCAAAATTCAAGAGAAGAAAATCAAAAATTAAAGTTGCAAAGCAACTTGCAAAGCAACCAGATGTTCTTAGAAGATTATACCTTAAAAAAAAACTTGCATGTGGAGAGCTACCAAAAAAACCAACAAGAAAAATATCAAGAATATCTTTTCTTGATCTAGCTAAAAATATATTTTCTTCAAAAACTAAACAAAAGAAAACAGTTAAAAAAAAAGTAGAGACATACGGAAAATCGAGTGTAAGAGAACTAATTTTAGAAAAACAAGTTGCTAAAAAGCAAATAAAAGCAAAAAAGATATCTTTAAGATATAAACAAAGAAAACCAAAAAAAGAAACATCTGTAAGTTTGTTTGATAGATCAATCCAGAATGTTATACAAAAGTCTATGCAAGAAAAAGAAAAAAAGTTACGTTCAGAAATAAAAAAACTTTCTAAAGAAGATCTGCATAGGTTTATAGCTACAAGAAAAACAAAGAAAAAAGAAGAAGCTCTACAAACAGGACCTAAAACAGATCTCTTAGCAAAGATTGCTAACTCAACAATTGAGCGCTTGAGTCTAAGCTTTATCAAAAAGTCTCCTAAAACATTTGAGCAGCTTTATCAGAACTACAAATTAAGTGGCATTGGTTATCTATTTAACACCTATGTCAACATAATGGTATTCTGTACAGTAGTCGTGTTTATATTTGCAACTGCTTTTTCCGTCACACTTTTCTATTTACGTTATGATCCATTATATCTCTTTATATTAAAGGGGTTTTTTGCAGGAGCATTATCGGCTGCCATCACTTTTATTTTGTTTTACCTATATCCTAGTAGTAGAGCAAAGGTTAGAACAAGAAGTATTGATACAAATTTACCATTTGCAATAGACCATATGTCTGCTGTCGCACGTTCAGGAGTGCCACCTATTAGCATACTAAGATTATTTGCAGAGACAAAAGAATATGGCCAGGTCTCAATCGAGATTAGAAAGATAGTTACCCTGGTTGATAATCTTGGTTATGACCTTGAAACAGCTGTCAAAACAGTCGCTTCTAAGACACCTTCACAGCACATGCGCGATTTTTTAATTGGCCTGATCAACACAATAGACACAGGCGGTGATTTAAATAAGTACCTAAGCTTAAAATCTGCCGACCTTAGAAGTGTTTATAACTTAACCAGGCAAAAGTTTATAGAAACAATCTCGCTATATTCAGATGTTTACACTGGTGTGATGATGACAGCTCCTCTTTTATTTGTTGTTATGTTTGTGTTAGTCAGCCTACTAGGCGGAAAAGTCGGCCCGTTTAATGTAAGAAACCTTATAGCTATAAGCATTTATTTAATAGTCCCTGTTGTTAATTTTGCATTCCTGCTTTATTTAGAGTTTACACAACCAGGACAGTAAAAAAAATGACAATAAAATGACAATAAAATTGAGCATAAACCACATCGTAGGAATCATTTTAGGAATCTCGGTTATAGTTGTAGATCTGGTTTTCCTAAGGAACACCAAATGGGTGTTTCCAGTTTTTATATTTGGTGTTGCTTTATTCTTCCTTCAGTATCTTTTAGAATATTTTCAAAGTGTGCAAAAAATATCAAGATTAGAAGATATATTTCCTAGCTTTGTTGAAGATTTGGTCTCTGCACTAAAATCAGGCATTCCCATGCATAAAGCTATCATTACTATTGGCAAGAACGATTATGGAGAGCTTAATCCTTACATCAGGAAGTTAGCTAATCAAGTTGAATGGAATATCAGTTTAGACGATGCCTTGCGGACGTTTGCTAGAGAAACAAAAAGCAACATCATCAAACGCGCCATCGAGACGGTGATGGAAGCAGAAAGTTATGGTGGCAACATTGGAACAGTATTGAGTTCAGTTACAGACTCTCTTATTAACATTAAAGAGATAAAAAAGAAGCGTGAAGCGACAATTCATGCACAGATAATTCAGAATTATATAATATTCATGGTGTTCTTAGCTGTTATAATTGTCATACAAAATTTTGTTGTACCTTTCATGGCCCTTTACGAAAGCACTACTGGAATAGCGTCTGAGATTGTCCAAACAGGTTTACGAGAATTGCAGGTATCAGTTAGCATCGATTTTTCTTCTGCATTAGGATTCATTAGTTCCATCATAGCTTGGCTACAAAGCTTGAATGGATTATTCATAATGTTAGTCGTCATACAGGGTTTTTTAGCTGGTTTGGTTATTGGCAAGTTATCTACAGGAAACATTAGAGCTGGTTTGAAACACTCTGCAATATTAGCTATTCTTGGTTTGCTTGTGATCACGATTGCACAGGCGATATAAAACAAAAAATAAAAAGAAAATAAAAAATTGATAAAAGAATTGATAAAAGGCGAGTCCTGTAAGGCTTCGCTTTGACTTTGCTATGATAAAGCTATTGTGAAACTAAGTGTTGGAAATTTCTGAGTTATAAATAATTTCTACAGCTATATAAAATTCTTAAAATTAGAATCAACAGACACTCAAGAATAGTCTTAAGTCGCGGCCAGTGACACCTGTACCATTTAAAGTTTTTTCATTATTAATGCAGATCAAGTAAGGTGGTGTGACCGATGTCAGATTTAATTGCGATTCCAGCTCTAGCTCATTGCCGCGTTTCAGCCAATAAGTATTCTTGTAGTTTTGAACATATAACCTTACCGCTTCACTATTCTGACTGTCGTCATAGTAGAATATCAAGCTGTAGTTTTCAAGTCTTTTAGGCAGATTTGCTTTTATATTTGATTTTACATAACAATCATTGCTTTTATCACAGCTTTTATCGCTGCTTTTATCACCTTTTACTCTGATACATTCAGTAGCAGATATATTCATATTCTCAGGTGTTATTGCAACAAGTTCTGTTTTATTTGAAACAATCTTGTTTGTTTCTGAATAAACTATTGTTTTTGCATTTGTCATTATATATAGATAACCAAAAGACGATAACACTGCAAGTATGCAAACTATTAAAATAATTGTTAGTACGATTACAATTTTGTCTGCTCTGTTCACTTTAACTGCATCTTTCTATAAAATCTTGAAGTTGAGACTCTGAAATCTCTCCTCTAATAACTTGCATGCTGCTGTAACACATAAAAGAAGGAACAGCACCATTTAAAGCAAGTTCTGCTTCGAAGACAGGATCATCACCTGCTTTTAACCAGTATATGGCAGGATGCTCCTTGACAAGTTGTTTCATGTTTTCACTGTGAGGCTCGTCAGCATAATAGAATACAACTGTTCCAGATGGTAGTGTGTTTTCACTTGTTGCTTTATTAGGACTGGTAGGACTTTCATTTTTGATTTTATCCATATTATCAGGATAGAGCAGATTCTCTGTTGCTTGCTCGGATTTATCTTGTACTTTATCTTGTGCGCTATTATTCTTGACAATAAACTTTTGTGGGGTGTTTATCTTCTTGTTTTGATTATTATTGTTTTGGTTATTATACTTCTCATTAAAATAAACATAGCTTAACAGAAGTGCCACTATTGCAATCAAAATTACCAAAATAGTAAACAATAGCCATAAAATTTTATCTTGATTCATTTTTTAACGTGTAAGACAGGCATCAACATAGGTAAATAACTTCTCTAGTGTTTCTGTGTTTCTAAGACTGATAAAGCAAAGTTTTGGCGCAACCATACCTATATAGTCTGCATAGGTTGGATCCCACAATTTTCTAGATTTTTGTTCGATTACGCTAAAGCTATGCTCTTCGCCATTTAGTGCTGGATCAGAATTGTCTAAAAGGTAAGAACCTTCTACAATATCATCACCATGTTTTCCAAACATTATACAGACGTCTTTTTCGTAGTCAGAATAATTTGTGCATAGCATATAAGAGCTTGTTGCTGGAACTGTAAAGTTATAACCTGAACATTCAAAAGCGTAATCAATTTCTATTGTTGGTATGCCTTTTTCTTGCAGATAACTATTTGTAAAATTTTTTGCATCGAATTGGCCAGGATGTACTTGTTTGTTGTTTGATGTTAAGCACGCATCCGTGATTGTATCTGTACAGCAAACCCTTACAGCCAAGTTTGTTGGCCTTTCGATGTAAGATTGAGTTGGAATAGTAAATGTTGGGTTTGCGCTATCTGCGATTTCTTCGTTATTCCTAAGCCAGTACTCAACATAACTCGTTCTTTTGTTTAAATCACCATATAAACAGGACGCATAATAACTAACTGTATCACCTGTATAGATATTTGTTGAGTCATTAGAGCCTGATTGAGCCTCAATCCTACTATGGGTTATGGCAACAGGCGTATAAGTTCCTTGCTGGTTGCCACCTTCAGGAACGCCGCCACCACCGCTTCCCCCACAACCAGTTGTAGCATAGCTAAGTAATATTGTGCCTATACTCAACGCGGCAATGCTGATAAATCTCGACAATCGTTTCATTCAGATCCCTCCAATTTCTTAACATAAATCTTATAAATAAGTCTCTATCAATCACAGAACTCTTTTTTTAGTTGATAATAGTAACACTTCCAGATAGCTCGTTATTGTTTTCTGAAAGTTCTGCAACCTTATTTTCTTTATCAACTGTTATTGTATAAGCATATGTTCCCGGATTAGAGTAACTATGTATGTAATGCACGGTCTTCTTGTGATGAGCTTTCACTTTGATAGGACGCTGTGATGTATATGTTGTTCCAAGATCGTCTTTAAACGTCCAGTAGACATCATCAGCATCGGCATCTCCTATGTTTTTTATGATTATTTTGATGCTGAATTTATGGTTTGCTTTTGGTGTATTTACTGTTGCCCCTGTTTCAGCAACAATAAGGTCTGGTTTACCAGAATCGATAACATTTACTATCCATGTCTGACTTGTTTTCAGGCCGTAAGGATCTGTGACATCAAGTCTGACACTATAACTGCCTGTATTTTGGAAGTTAATTGTTATAGAGTTACTTTCTCCTTGTAGTTCGCCATCAAGGTACCATCTATATTTAATAGGATCTTTGTCAGGGTCGTATACTAGAGCAGAAAACTCATGTCGGCCTTTAACTACTTGTACCGTGCTCTGATCTGGGCTAACCTGCGTTATCACCGGTGCTCGGTTTGGCACAACATCATTGATCGTTATACTTATCTGCTGTGAATCTTCTAACTCACCATCTGTTACATGTACTGTAACATTGTATTTACCTGCGTCATTATAATCCGTCTGCCATGTGTTAGTCATCATATCACCAGTGTAATAGTAGGTAAGACTGTCTCCATCGGGATCATGAGCAACAGGATTTATCTCTATTAGATCACCTTCGTTTACAACAATATCTGGAATGTAGTTAAGCACTGGTGGATGATTTTCAGTTGGTTCGCTATAGAAATATATGTGCCATACTATTGATGCATTTAGTTCACCATCTGATGCTGTAACTTTTACATAGGTTTCTCTTTGAATATTTCTAATTGTAAAACTATCTTTGTCTCCAGAGATTTGTCTAACAAGAGTATTGTCCAAGAACCAATATAGAGTCAATTCGTCACCGTCTGGATCATCGAATTCTGCACTAAAGGTTACATCTTGCCCACGATAAATTTGATAATTTTTAGATGGGGAGTAATTTTCTACATCAGGTCTGTGATTATCCCTTTCAAGTATACTTCTAACTTCTATATTTATTGTTTGTGAATCTGTATAAGTACCATCAGACACTTTTACAGTAACTGTATAGTTTCCTTCGTCTCCTTTTTCTGTTATCCACTTATTTCCGTTCATATCCCCAGAGTAAGTAAATGTTAGAGTATTACCATTAGGATCATAAGCTGTTGGATTAATGACGACAGTATCTCCTTCATAGACAACTATATCTTCAATCCAGTTTAATATGGGTCTATCAGCTTCATCATAAACCTTTGCCCAGATATATGGGCCTGATCCAGGAAGACAGTTTTCGACTTCTGAATCAGATGCAGTTTCATCTTTATCGCATGTCTTAATCGTGATTGCACCGTCGCCAGATGCAAAAGTGATTCTTGCTGCTCTATCTAACACACCATGATTGGACAATAAATACCTTGCCTTCACTGTTGCTGGATGCAATATATTGTCCCATTTTGCTATATAGTTCCAATTGCCTGTTCCATCGTCCATAATAACCCCGTTTCCTGTTTTAGGCTTATACCAATTTAAAATAACTTCATAAGGATAACCATAACTAGCCTCACCATCACATTTCTCATCAATTTTTCCATCACTACACCAACCATTTGTAAACATATAGTAGCCATCTGTGTTTATATCAACATAATGCGTTGAAGAATCGTATGCACCATACATATAATCCATTAGAGATGGATGCATAGTTGTTGATTTCAAGTAAGCAACCGTTACTATAGGCTCATCAAATCTAAAGAAATATAAGCCACGCTCAGAATAAAATCTGACATTTTCTCCAGCATCAATGAATACATTTTCATTTGGTCCTATTATTCCTAATTGTGTATAATTAAACTGTCCTATCATTTGCGAATATCGATAGTCCCCTGGATCTCCAAATTTGTCTTCTTGTGAATGTAATGTTACAAGTGCTCCAGCTGTCCAATCAAAGTGATATTCGCTCAATTGTACAACTGTTAAATTCCATTCTTTGTATGCCTGTAATGAACCGTCTGTGACTACTACTTTTACAGTGTGTACCCCTATATTTGTATTTGAACCAATGAAAGTATAAGTGTTCCCTATACCAGAACTGACATCATCTATAAACCATTCGTAGGACAGGCTGTCACCATCTGTATCGCTTGCAGTTACAATAAAAACTTGGCTTTGAGTTTCTAGAATTTCTGGATTTGATGTTGGGATGAATGATCTGATTTCTGGTGCGTCATTGATACAGTTCTGATCAACATCGTCATCAAGTTCTGTTGCACCTGGATATATGCTTGCATTATTATCATCACAGTCTACTGTATTGTCATAACCATCTCCATCTAAATCGACAATATAATCGCAGTACAATACATTCCTGTATTCTGTAAAGGTTGTATTTTGGATCTCTCCACAGTTGTTGGTATCGTACTGTGTCAAGTTCCTTGACTGGTTCATTGTGTTGTCTGGAAGACATGTTATGTTAAACCAGTCA
>QMQO01000028.1 GCA_003650545.1 Candidatus Woesearchaeota archaeon
ATCTAATGTATAGTCATATTATTACTAATTATTCATTTTAAAAAGCATTTTCTCAAGATTATTTCAAAAAAAAATTAAAATCCTATTTTTATATTTCTTCTTTTAGCAATCTTTTAGCTTTTAGCCCTCAATATTTAATCATATCAGTTATTATTTTATTTTTACACCATTCATAATACAACATTCTGCTGTCAAGATATCTTAATAGCTATTCAAGCACAGAAGGAACAGGGTAAGGAGAAGGTGTTGTATATGTTCCAGGTCCTGTTGCAACCTCTCCTACAGAACCCTCGTCAAAATCTTCAAAATCTGTTGCCTGCGGTGGTTCGTATTGTGGCAGAACTTGCTCTGTTACTGGAGCTGTTGTTGACGAATAACCAGCTGGCTCTTCCCCAACTCTTAATGGTCTTTCGCCTTCTTTTGTTATTGGTACGCACATTTCACCAGACCAGCCTAGACCTCCGCCACTTATAACTCTTAGACATATCTGAGTGTATTCTGTAAACAGATCCATTATTCTTGCGTTAGGTCCGTATTCACAGTATTTGCAATAACTTGGAGGGCTTATGACCTCACCAGCATCATTCGTCTCAACAGGTTTTGTCCATATCCTTATAGGATATTTATCTTTCCAAAGAGACACCACACGACCATTTCTGCTTTTTAGATCGATGTTAAATGCAATCTCAGAATTGTCTTCTATGTATACATTATATTCTATTGTGTAGCGCCATTTCTGAACTAGTAATGGCTCAACAACATTGTTTGGTTTTTTTAGGAAGCACACACCAATGTTGCTTCCAATTGACTGAGGCCTACATGATACATCTTCTGGATCAACTTTGCCCTGAAGATGTTTATTCACAACACTCGTACAATTAGCTGTTTCTGAGCAGTATATTGGCACAGCAACCTTAGATTTTTTACCATGCCAGTAGCTTGTCCTCTGAAAGATTATGTCGCCATAATCAGCATGAGAGCTTGATGTGTGTATAGAAACCCCTGGTGGTGGTGATATTTTCTTTTTACATATTTTTGCAACTTGATACTCTGTTCCTGCAAGAAGGAAAGATTTTTGTAACAGCCTATCTACATCTTCCTGCCATGCTTTGAACGCGTCTCCTGGTAGAAAGTATGCAAGTCCAGACAGACCTGTAAACCGATTTAGGAGATTCCCAATTTCATTGCCATCTGCTACACCTGCAGCTACACCCACGATTAATAGTGCAACTACAAACACAACCATCATCTTCCATCTCATTCCATCATATTTGTTAGCCATTAAAATATATTGTTTTCCCACCTTATTCATCTCACACTAAACCTCACAAACACATCAACAATAGCATGAACATCGCCAAACAAAACATGTTTTTTAGCTATCTCAACAGCCAAAGCTTTTTTCTGTTGAAAAGCCTTTTGTAACGCCATTAAACTAACAAACTCAACATTAATTTTTCTAGGATATCTTCTTAATATTTTTTTTATTTTATCTTTATTCGACCTGCCCACAATAACTAAATCAACATCTGAATCTGGCTTTTCCTTCCCAACTGCAAAACTTCCGAACAAGATTATAGCTTCAGCAAGAGGGCTCAACTCTTCAAAGATTATCTTTAACTCAGGATTGGTTAACACCTGTATAGATTTGTTCAGCTCAGCCATCTCTATCAACAGTTTTGCTTGTAGATTGTTCAGGTTCAAGCTGTATTCAATGTTTCGTCCCTTTTTATTTGCATTTAAAATCCTTAGTCTAACAAGCTCTTTCAGATGAGTAAGTGCAGTCTGTGGACTAACCGAAAGTTTTCGGGCAATCTCTCGCCCTGTAAACGCATTTGAATAACCTTCCAGGTACAAGGATGTTATGTCCATTTTTTTAGACATATGTCTAATTTTTTTCATTTAAATTTCCTCCCTTAAAATAGTCCTGAATTCATCAATGTCTAGGTTATTCAATAATGTCTTACATTTCAACACAAAAGCTTTAATCTTACTTTCGTCTTTTAATTCAACATCTTTAAGGTAGTATTGTGCATCTATTCTATCCCTCTTTAACGCTTCTATTAACTCAATATCTTCTTTTTCAAAATCAGGCAAAATGCTCATCAACGCAATCGTACAGTCATGTATCTCACTTTTCACACCAGCTTTCATCAAAACAGAATATAACGCATTATAACAAGCGTAATATGCAATTATGACTCTCCACTTACCCTTAGCAACAAACATATTTTCAAGGGTATCATTTGCTTCTTCAATATATTCTTTGCTTAAATTAGCATTTGGCTCTATAAACTCCAAGCCTCTTTTTTGTTCAAAACACCATTTTAGCTTATTCATCTCACACTAAACCTCACGGTTCTTTCTGCAACATCTCCTGTAACATCATCATGTATCTTAACAGTAACATCATAATCGCCAGGCTCAAACAGCCTACCCCTTAAAATATTCCTAAATTCAAATTCATTCTTTCTTTCATAATCTTCAACAATGTTGTTGATCCTGCTATCAGGTAACTCGTCGATAGTCAACAACGACACAACCTCGCCATCCTTCTTTGTTTCAATGCTTTCATAGATATTTACATGATAACGACCATCATCTTGCAACTCATATTTAAAGCCTTGCACCTTAACATACAGGTAAACATCCTCGCCAAGCCGAAACTCATTCTTTGGTTTGTATTCATAGGTATAATCTTCAACATAATCCGAGCTATCCAGTTCAGATATTAAAAACAGAAGCATAGGATCATAGCTTCCAAACAACATTGGCTTTTCAACAACTGGCGTCTTTTCTTCTCCTTCAGGGAGAGCAGGTGGTTTAGGTGTTACTGGCACCACAACAGGCCTAGTAAAATAAGTAGCCAAGAACACACCCAAAACAACCACAACCATCACAGTAGAAACACCAATGATTAAGTTGCGATGGTAAAAAAAGTTTATACGCCTGACAGGATGCGGCATCATTCTAAAATGTTTAGGAACCTTAACAGTGCTTGCAGCAGCAATTGCATCAGCAATATCTTTCTCAGAATAGCCTTGCATCCTTAGAGCATTTGCAATCTGCTCTCTTGTAAAACCTTCATTTAGTTCTTGTCTAATGTAATGAACTATTCTTTGGTCTGCCATTTTTATTTTTTTATTTCAAAGCATCGCAATAACTATTCATGTTTGTCCTCCATTTCTCTTCATCATCTTCCAGCCTTTTGAGTTGTGATTGCATTGATTTGATCCTGCCATATGTTGTACCAAGATAATCAGCATAAGCAACTTTTTGACAGAACACATGAGCATTAGAATTAGAACAGAACTTTTTACATTTTTTTGCAGCATACAATCCAAATAATGCAAGCGGGTTACTCATCCTGTTTCTTATTAATCTACCGATTTTATCCAAAACAACAGTCTGTGGAAGAAAATTGAACAGCTCGCCTCGCCAGTATTTACATTTCTCAAAAGCATAGTTCTGATCACAGATCTCCCTTGGCAAGCCTTGCGGCACCAATGTCTGCAGACAATAGGCTTTTTTACATTCAATCTCATTCAGCTCATTCATCTTTATCAATATTCCAGGCAAACATAATTTAGCAACATCACCAACCAATGTTTCCCTTTCAGTTGAGTATGGATTAACCCATGAAAAAGCAGGCTCATAATAGCTCAGGTCAGAGCTCTCTTCTTCTTCACCTTCATCATCATTACTTGTACCTTGAGGGCTCCCTAGTTCACTTAGATAATCAACATAACCCCCAATGTCAAGACTCTTCTTAACATCCTCTATGATCTCATTAAGTTTGTCAATATCTTCTCCTCCATCTACTATTTTACCAAGCGGTTTACTACAAGACACAAAGTCGCAAAAACGATCTAAGCTATCTATACTTATTATCTCTGTATCGCTAGCTTTTTCACTCTGTTTACAAGCATTGGTTTTTGCAACTTCCGTAAGGTCATCCTTAGATTTAAGCCACACCTCTATATCATTCCATACCTCCCTTATCCCATTAATCAAACCAATATAATTACAGAGTTTTCTTGCTGTTTCTATGCTCTCTGCCAGGTTCCTTATACGATCTTTCTTCTTGCCTCCTTTCAAGTCTTTGATCTCCTGTCTCAACCCCTCGCCGATATCACCCATCGGCAGGTTGTACAGCTCAATATAGGTATCCCCCTTATCCCTATCCTTGTATGACTCAAATGTGATCAACTTAGGTGCATATAACTTAACACTGTCCCGCGCTATAACAGTAAATGTACAGTTAATAGGTATAAACTGAACATCCATGCTCATCCTATTCATTATAAACTCTAAAACAAGATGGTTGCTGTTTGCACCATAAATATTGTTAACATGAGCAATATAATCCTTGTTAGAGCCAAAGATACAGCTCGGAGGATTCACATGGATCTCTACAGCCCTCACACCAGATCTTCCAGATCTAAATTCAAAATCAAAATACACAATCTCATTTGTTAATTGTGCAGTCCGCCTGTTAACCATGCCAGACCTTTTAACCTTTGCAATATAAAAACCCGAATCTTCGGTTCCAGGTGGCTCAAGAACAGTCAGCTTGCGTTCAAATGTTACTGATTTGTTAGCAAAGTTATAGAATGTAAATCTAATCCTTACATTTCTGTTTGTTTCCAGCAAGGTATCTGTCTGCGCAAAACATTCCCTATCCTCGCACTGGAATACAACTTCACCTAGATTGTTACTTAGCTTAGACAGATTAGCCTTTCCATAAGCCATAGGCACCTGACTATCAAACACAAACCTGAAAACAATGCTTTGGCCCTGCGTAAAGTAGTCATAACCCTCTTCATTTGTGATGAATTCGTCAATCAGCTTGGGTGGTTCTGTGCTAACAACAAAGGTTTGTGTGTTCCCACCAAGATCGACTAAGTCAGCCTCATTGCCAACATCATCTTTTACAAATCGAATCACAGCAGTTGCTATCTTGCTTGTATAGCCAGGCTTGAGGTTAACATCCCTCCAAAAACAAATCCACCTTCCACCACTAAGGTTACACTCTGGTTTTCGTACAGCCTCTCCAGTCGCAAAATTACCAAAATCCACCTCAATGTTATGGTTGAACATTCCTGCCCCAACCTCGTCTATAAGCATCACAAATGTATTCTTATTTGATACAAAGCTAGTGCCATTCTCTAAAGACAAACTTGTGCCAAAATATTCAACAACTGGTGGCTGGTCATCCTTCACAATGGTTTTCTCTGCAACAATCTCTTGATAATTTCCAAGAACATCACTCACATTAATGTATATCCTAACATCGCCGCCGTCTTTCAGGTGAACATTTTCCCAGTAGAACTGTTTTATCAGGGCATCATAGCCATCAGCTTCCTTATAAACATTCATGTTCTGATCACTCAGCTCATAAAAGTTAGCCTTGACACCTTCTTTCTCAACATCAGAATCATCTGAAACATTTATATAAACCCTGTCTAACACAATAGGGTAGGCACCAACATATTCAACAGGAACGCCATGTCTCGTCAGGTTTATCATGGTAACATCTGGTGCTTTTCTGTCAATTTCAACCTGCTGGCATTTAGGATCTGACAGCTGCTGCATCCAGTCCGCAGCCTGTAGGCAGAATGATACATTTGCCACAACATTTTCAGGGATCACGCTTGGATCAAACATAAAGCTACCTGATCTCGTGCGCTCAAACTTTCCTGTTATCTCTGTTATGTTGATCTCGCCCACACCATCAATGTAATACACCAGAAAAAGTAATCCTGCTGATCTTCCTTGGTACTCTGCTGGATCTTCGACATCAAACTTGATCTCAACAGGTTTTCTGCCAAGCTTACCGTCTGGAAGAACAACATCAAACACACTCACTACAGGTGGACTATCATCTATTGTAAAGTCAATCTGTTTACTTGAAACAGCTACCCTGTTCCTGTTTAACAATTCAACAGAATAAATAATATGATTATCAGCGCCAAAGTCAAACTGTTCTGGCATCTCATCCTGGTAGATGCAGGTCCAGATATTTGTGTATTTCCTGCTACAGTCAAACAACATGTTCTCAGTTGCGTGTCTAATCTCGACTGTAAACGGTCCTATAGTTGTGTTATCCACCTCTACCTCGATGTACCTTTTATCAATCCTGCGTAGAAATCCTTCAACACCATCAACACCATAATATTTTGGCTGGGTAAGTATATCTGCAGCAGCCACAGCTACAAATAGCAGAGCCAATACTAACATTAACATTATCTTTGCATTTGTATTATTGTTGATGTTATTGTTGACATTCATTTTAAATTGATGCCTTGAAAGTTTTTATTTCTAAAACCACTCTAAAAACCCAAAATGGATTAGTAACCCAAAAATGGGTTAGTGGCCTTAGTCTTCATTCTTCAGGATATTGTCGGTTTTAATGCGCTATAGCGATATTTTTTTGAGTACATCTCTATCTGGCCCATCTGACCTAGATCCTCTATCTTTAGCTCTGTCCTTGGGACTGACAACAGATCGATCCAAGCAACCCTTAGCTTTAGATTTCCTTTGTTTAGATCCTCCCTTGTAAGTTCTAAATAGCCAGTATTCTCATTAAGCAACAATCCGCCGGATAAATGTTTATCAAGCTCCAATGGCTCTTCTGGAATGATCAAAGTTATCGTCTTTTTCTGGAATGGAATACCAGTCTTCACCTGGAAAGATCTATCATCAGGCTCGACAACCAATGGTTGCTCATTAATTGTCTGCACTTCAACCCTGTATCTCCCACGGATAAGCTTAATTTTTTCAGTAGGCTCATCCCTTGTAAGTTTTGCTGATACAAATACATCTGGTTCAAAAGGTCCTTCTTTGATTCTATCAAACATAACAATTGCACTCTCTTTATAATCAAGTTCTCTATCTGGTAAGGCTGTCTGCAAACTCCACACGCCTGTCTGCAGGTTCTTTGAGACACGTTTTTTTACAACATTTACAGTAACATCCTTGAAAGGTTCCATCTGAGCATTAACTTGGCTAGAGCCAGGTATCACGATGTCTGCAAACGTATTAGCATAATCCGGATGCATAAACTCTAGCTTGCCAATGACACCAGATGGAAACAACCCTTCCAAGAATCCTTGTTTGGTAACTCCAACAAAACAATCATTATCTGCAACCTTGAGAGTAACCACCACTCCGTCTATTGGTTTTCCTGTCACTTTATCAGTTACATTAACAGGCACAAGGATATTCTTGTTAGCAACATCACAAAAATTCTGTTCAACTTCTGGTGGTTGCTCTAGAACATAGTCTTCTGAGAGCGGGGTATTTGCACGCACATTGCTTTCCATAGCAAACATAAACCTGTACCCTTCAGGTGAGCAACAATCTGCCTTCTCATCGATGATACTAACAATAACAGGATAACTCACATCATAATAAAAGCGATAATCTTGGTAACCGAACAGTATTCCTCCAAATGTGTTAGTGTAAGAAAGCGGCTTGCAGATCTCGCCGTCACAATTCAGGTCAAAATAAGTATCCCACCATGGTTGATATATAAAACGCACACCATAGCCATGATCATCTAGTGGGATCTGAGCATTATTAAGAATCTGCTCTGCAATCGTTCTGATCAATTCGTCCTCTTCTGCAGGCAGATAATATCTCTTGGAGCCTATATTTTCGTCTAAGAAAAAAAAGTTAACATAGTCTGACAACATATCCTTTACTTTCTCTTTTACCTCTGACTTCAACCAGTAGACATTGCTTCCTATTGCAAAATCTGTCGCCTCCATTGGCGGCAATTTTGTCTCATCGATCGGCTGTGAAAAAGTAGCTATGTAGTCCAGCGCTTGTTTCTCGAGATATTTATATTCTTTTTCAAGATCAGTTATATTACTAGCAAGATCATATATCCGTTTTAAGGGTACTTTCTTAACAATCACCAGAGGCTCCAGAACCTTAAACAAATCATCCTTAGTTATCCTAAGTGGCAATGTTACTGTAAACTGCACATCTTTGTTCCTGATTAAAACATCTGCAGATGCAGCATCTAGTTCCTCTACTGAAAAGCCCTCCTCTTTTGCTTTGTTCAGCTCGCGAGTAACACAATTGCGAGCAGCCTGCACAACATAACGCTCAAGCTGCTTCTGGATAGACTTATCTGTGCTGTATAATGGTGGACGTTTACTTGAAAACCGGCAGTTTCTATTACAATCGTTTCTGCTGGACAAGTAATACCAGTAAGGAACATCAACCCCTGAGTCTATGCCCAAGGTTACATAATCGCCATCAACAGGTGTAAATCCTTTTCTGAAGCTTGTTCTAGTAAAAGTAGGGTCTGTCAGACTGATATAGCCGCCATGCTGACCAATCTTCCTCAGGCCATCTTCAGCTGCAATCGAGAAACACCCTGTTAAAGCGCTCTTTAGAGAAGAAACATCGAGCCTGCCAACACCAGGAACCCTACTTGTTATTCTAACAGCAATAATCGCACCAACAATAATCAGAATTATGACAATAGCAACTATTATAAATATAGTTATCTGAGCCTTCTTCCCTCTTTTTAAAGCATACATCGTGATACCTTCTTAGAATAGTTATCTTGTTCAGATTTATAAGTTTTTTGGTTAAAAATATATGAAAAAAAATGTAAAAAGAGCTGAGCTAATCGCTTTGGGTTGAGATTGAAGCAGCCTCCATAAAATAATTATACAATCTTTCGTCAGAGCTATATGAATATGCAATAGTTCGAAGAATTTCTTCTGCTTGAATTTCTGCAGCAGCTTCATTTCCTAACTGACGTTTTTTAAGATCAACATATCCATTAAAAAGATCTTCTGGGCTATACTTATCCATCAGCACCCATATTTCCTCATCATAGTCCTTATTGTACGCTACTCTTATCGCCCTCATTGTTGCTATCAATTCAGCGTCAGCATGATTGGTAAATTCATCTTTAGCAGACCCAAGATTCTTTTCAACCAACTCATTTGCATGTTCTATTGCTCCAGAACTTATAGCTGGTCTTTCTGGTATTTGGCTAACCCTTGTTTTTTGGCTAACCATGGTTTCTTTTAAGTTAAAGAGCTGTTCTCCTTCGCTTGCTTTGATGTCTTCAATTTCAGAGTTATAAAGATTGTAGCAATCTGTGTCGTCTTTAGAACAATAATTTCTAAGTTCTCTTAGACAAATAAGTTGTTTTATTTTATCTCCACTATCAACTGCCCGATTATATTCTTCCCTCAATTCACTTATCCTACCTAGATCATAAGGTAAAGAACCTGCCTCTTCAATATATCTCTTTTCTTCTTCTGAATAGGGTGTATCGCCCCTTTCAGAGATGTAATCCAAAGCATCTTGCTCTGTTTTTATGAAATCCATGTTATTAATCAAAAAGTTTATAAGATCTTTTTCTACTTCAGATGCTCTAGGATTATTGCTAATCCTAAGGATTTCTAATTCATCTGCTAGAGAATTCATATAAGCCAGTTTTTTATCATCGATATCCTCTGGTCTCATAATTACTGGTGTTGTTGGAACATTTACATTATCTGCAGAAGCAAATCTAGCAACATCCCCTGTTGAAGGATCTACTACAGCATCATCTAATGTGACAGTTGCAGTACCATCTTCATTTACGCTAAACTCATAATCTGTCCCTGGGATTTTATATTTATTATCGCCTATCTTTATTGCATAGTTATATTTTTTCCTACCAATAATCATCTCAATAGGGATAACAGAGTTATATAATCTAGTGTTAACATTTTCTTGTGTATCTCTTATAGCGTCTATGTCTTTACCCTCTTTTATTTCTGATTCTATAAGTACTTTTCGAGATTCTTGTAGCAACATTGTACTCAAAGCATTTATATCTAGTGAATGTTTTGTTCTGCAATTATCAGGGGCAACAGAGTCCTTAACACATTCATATACAACATCATCAACCACTTTGTAACATTTATCCATGAGAGTTGTTGAAACACATCTCCCTGTACTCAATAAGAATTTAATTTCCTCAACATAATCAGCTGAGCTTAATTCCTCTGTATCAACATCACTTCTTGTAATTAATAATATATAAGAATCATTAGTCACCATGTACGTCGTCTTGTCATCACCCAAGGTAATCGCTTCATCTTTTCCTAGTATTTTTTTTGTACTACAGTAATCAGAGTCAGTTTCAACTGCTACACTATGCTTATAAAGTGAACATTTCATATCTAGGTTACAGAAAAGTTGACCATGACATTTTGATGATTCTGAAATAACAGACACAGAGTTACAATTATCAAATATCTCTCCTCTCTCTTTAAGAAAATAAACTACAGAAATTCCTTGACAATCAATTATCTGTTTACCGATAAAGCCAACCAGGTCAAATTTAGTAGGCCTATTAAATCTTACTATGCCATAATCATCTGCTTCTTCATCATACTCAAAAAGAATATCTCCCTTATCAAGGACATAATAATCCAAGAAAGTTCCTCGATTAGAGCTATCAACAACAACACGCCCTTCGCTGTTAAACTGCACTAATGTTTTAACATAGGTAGGAAGTTTACCTGTCTTTCTCCAAGAAGTAATATCCTCAACTATGTTTTCTGCTGTATAATAAGGGTCCTGAAACTTATAGTTAGCAATCCTCCCAAATACACCTGTGTCAAAAAAGAGAACGCGTTCTATACGTTCTCTATCATAATCGTATGTCTTGATCACGCCAAAGCTATCTTCAATCGCAGCTACATAGTATGTTTCGTCGTCACTAGCTCCGCGACCATACGCAGGATATTTATTGCAAACCCCTTTATCGCCACAAACACCTGTATAAGATACTGTATTTAAATCTGGAGAACGTACACTTACTTTGAATTGCCTATCTAAATCTCCAGGGATGACAAAATTATTAAACACAACATCCGGCATGTTTAATATAGAACCCATATCCATTAAAATATCATATCCTCCATCTGCCCGAGAATATGTTAAAAAACCATCTGAATTAAAAGAAATATCTCTATTATCTAAATGAAAAATTGTATTTTGGACATCTGTAGTAACACTGTTCCCGTTTATCTTTATTGTTCCTGGGGAAAGTAAAGAGATATCCAATCCTTCTGCATTTTGTATCCTTACATCACCATTATTACCAGAACTAATCTTATAGCCCGGAGTCATGTTCTGTATTATAACATCGTAAGAACTACCAAAACCTCCTTCAGGAGGAAACAGACTAATAGTCAAAACACCTAAAAGAGAGCTAATAAAACCACCGCCGCCATCATCGCAGAATAAAGTTTCTTGAATTTTTAAGCATTTTTGATCGTCATCCATAACAGCTTCAACAGATTTGCCAGATAAATCGCGAAGTGATACACTAACACCAAAACTAAAAACTCCATCAAAATATTCACCTAACCCATTTGATTTGAAAGAACTAAGTTCAAACTTTGTTTTAATTGCTTCATCAAAAATTTCTGGGTACCGATTCCTGAACGCAACAAAGATTGATTTTACTTCTGTAGAATGAGTTTTCATATATTCTTCTAGTCCAAAAATTAAGGAGGGATCCATATCCCTGATTATTTTTGCAGCATCATACGCATCAATCCTGCTTGTATCTAATAAACATCCTAAATCATTTCTTATAGCTTCTTGTATCTCCATTTTATTTTCAGCATAATTCTCATATGTTGTTTTATCTGGACATTCTGCACATGATACATCTGCTAAAAAAATTATCAACACAACAAAAAGTAAAATGGTTGTTGTTATTTTTCTTGTTATTATTCTTCTCATTTTACTGTTATGGTAACCTCCTGCGTTGTGTTAAGTTTACCATCCGTAACACTAAACACGACTGTATGCGTACCAACATGCTTTGGTTCTAATGTTATATTCATCACACCTAAACCATGATTCACATAAAACAACACACTGTCTGTATCATAATATAAAATATCGTCATCATAATCTTTAGCCTTCATCTTATAATACAGTTGTTCTCCAACCAAAGCAGTCATATCTGGTATGAACTCTAGCTCTGGGGCGTGATTGACAATATCATATTTTGTTGCAAATAAAAACATCAATGGTAGGTCATTCACCAATTTTTTACTATCTTGCACAACATAAACAGAAGTATCAGTATAAGTTAATGCATTTATACTAACCTTATATTTATTTGATAATTCAGACATCAAAGAAATGTAAATTGAGTTAGGATCTTTAGTAGTCTGCTCTGTTATTGCTTTAGCAATGTTGATAATGCTTAAAAGATCAACCTTAACATCTCCATAAAATTTTTCTAAGATCTTCTTCTCACCAGCTTTTCTTAAACTCAAAGGATAATTCACATAAGCCTCTACCTTTCTAGAGCTAATACTAATATCTGCATGTGGTTCTCCAGCCTCAACCTCAAAGCCCATCAATCTTATTGGTTTCAAATTTTTTAAACACTTTAACAATTCTGCATTTATATAATCTTCAAGACCTCGCTCCCATTTCTTTTTCGTAATAACATCAACGTTTCCATTAAAATAATAATAAGGTATATAAGCATAGTCTGCTTCAAAGCGATTTTCGGGTAAATGATAGTACCCCCCATGAAGAGCTGTAAATAATACTCCTGCACCTAATGTCTGCTTCACACATCCATCTACAAAATTCTTAACTGGCAGAATATCTGTCTCTATAACCTCCTCCCTCTCAACCCCAAGCTTAGGTATAATAACAAATGAGATTATAATCGCTATTAGAACTACTATACCGATGATAACATACACGCTTGTCTGGCCTTTCTCCATTTTACCTCTTTTTTATAACAAGAATAGAAAAATAGTATATAAATATTACTATACCCAACCCGAATATTACTATAATTGCAAAATATTACTATACAACCCTACCATTATCCAATTGTGGTATCACATCTTCAACAACATCGTCGTGGAAATACATCTGACCGTCTACTACAATCATTTTATTTACTCTAAAGAAATCATAGCTGATTGTACTTCTATCAATCTTATAACCTGCAGGTTTCAATTCAGTTCCTGGCTTTTTTTCTGAACCAATCAATCCAATCTTACTAGCATACGAAACAGCTAATATCATCCCTTCACTCCACACCCCATTAAATCTTGCTTTCTCAATGTTACATAAAACAACAACCTTCTTGTTTAGTATATCCTCTTTCTTGAAATATGGTTTAAGCCCAGCAACAAGAATACGTTTTTCACCTGTATCTACTTCTATCTTGTACAGTTTATCAGAACCAGGGATATCATCGATTTTTTTGACTAAACCAACTTTTAGATAAAAAGGGAACACATCTTTCTTCATTTTTGTTTTCTTCTTTCCCTGAAACTTCTTTTTAAATGTAGCAACCTGTTTATCGTCTAGCTTATTGAACAATATTGCTGGCTTACCAATCTTATGCTTTGCTTTTACAGTAATTTTGCCAAGATCCGTCAAACAACCCTGTTTTATATTTAGCTGCGTGTTTATCTTTGTGGCTGTCTCCGGCATATATGGTTGGATTAGGATCGCCAAGTCCTTGACAACATTAATCAGGTTAAACATTGCACTGTCTGCTTTCTTTTTGTTCTGCTTTATCGCCTTCCAGGGTTCTTGCTTCTGGAAATATTGATTTCCAACCCTAGAAACATTAAACACCTCTCTTAAAGCATCTTTCAGCTTTATCTCGTTTAAAAGTTTTGCAATATTATTTTCTGTTTTCTTAATACGATCCCATAATTTTTTGTCTCTAACACCAATCGGTACAATCCCATTATAGAATCTATTCAAGAATGTAATAGTTCGATTTATAAGGTTACCCAAATTAGCAACAAGCTCATTATTAACCTTGCTCTGAAAATCCTGCCAACTAAACTCGCTGTCTGTCTTCTCCGGCCTGACCGCCATTATGTAATATCGCCAAACATCTGCAGGTATGCCTGTCTTGATCGCATCATCTCCAAAAACACCTTCTCCACGAGATTTGGAAAACTTACCAGTCTCATAATTAAGGTACTCATTAGAGCTAATTGTATCTAATAAAACATAATTGTCGCGAGTCCCAATCAAAAAAGCAGGGAACATAATAGTGTGGAATGGGATATTATCCTTACCCATGAATTGCACCAATCTTACATCAGAAGAGTGCCACCAGCTACGCCAGTCTTTCCTGTTCTCTTTTGTTATCCCTATATAGCCAATAGGAGCATCAAACCAACTATAGAACACTTTGTTTTCATAGCCTTTTTTAGGGACACTAATCCCCCATGTTAGATCGCGCGTAATAGCCCTTAACTTTAAGCCTTCTTTCAGCCATGCTTTAGTCATAGATACAGCATTAGGAGTCCAGTTCTGCTTCTTACTATCAAACCACACCTGCAACTCTTGTTGCAACTTCGGTAGATCTATAAACAAGTGTTTTGTCTTCTTAACTTCAGGCATATCATTGCAGACCTTACAACGAGGATATTTTAGTTCTGTAGCATTTAATAAATGGCCGCACCTCTCGCACTGATCACCTCTGGCTTCCTCATAGCCACAGTACGGGCAGATTCCCTCAACATATCTATCTGCTAGAAATTTGTCACATTGCTTACAGAACAATTGCTCGATTTCTTGCTCCACAATAAAACCGTTCTTGTCTAGTCTTTTAAAGATGTCAACAGTGACTTCCTCATTCTCCTTACTGGTTGTCCTGCCATAACAGTCAAAGCTACAATTAAACCAGTTATATATTTCAGTATGAATCTTAAAGTATTTGTCAACCAATTCGCGGGGTGTAACCCCTTCTTCCATCGCTCTTGTCTCAGCAGTTGTGCCATATTCGTCAGTACCAAGAACGCTTATTACCTTAACTTTCTTTAGCCTAAGATATCTGCTATAAACATCTGCACTTAGAATGCACACCATGGTTCCAAGATGAGGAACATTATTAACATATGGAAGAGCGCTTGTTACGAGAGTTCTCGTGTATTTCTTTGTGTATTTCTTTGGCACTTTTATTGGTAATCTTAATTGAGATCTTAGCGATTCGGAAACAGGAACAATTTTTTTAGAAGAGGGTCTTTTTAAAACAGACTTTGGTGACTTTTTAACATTTGAAAGTTTCGCCAGATTTGTAGTTGGTTTTTTATGTAGGCTAGTAACAGATCTCGTATTTGATTTGGTAACAGATTTGGTAATAGATTTAACAGATTTAGTAATAGGTTTAATAGATTTAGTAACATATTTCACATCAGATTTTATATTAGAATTTATATTAGAATTTATATTAAGTTTCGTATCAAATTTTATAGTAGGATTAGCAGTAGGTTTCACATTAAGTTTTACTTTTTTTTCTTCCTTGGCTTTTGCTTTCTTTTTCTTCGTTTTGATCTTCGTTTTGTTCGCTTTGGATATTTCAGCTTTAACACTCTCTGATCCTTCTAGACCGATCTCTGTTTTTTTTGATTTTTTTGTTTTTTTAGACTTCTTTATTTCAGTTTCGGCTTTTATTTCTGTCTCAGCTTGTTTTACTAATTCTTTTATAGATATTCCTTTCTTCACCTTTTTTTTAGGCTTCACCTTTTTCGCCATCTTTAAACCAAAAAATCTACTTCCTTAATTTCCTTTTTTCCGTCAATGTCTAAATTCCGAATGATCTTTCCCTTTCTTTTCGCCTGGAGCCTTGCTGCAGCCGGATCTTTCTCAACCAATTTTTCATCCACAACAACATCTGTTATCAAGAACATATGATCTACAACAACCTCTTTATAATCGTCTTTAACATCGAACAACAAATCATCAATCAAACTCTTCTTGCTCTTGTCTAATGTAACATTACAAAACTTTTCGTCAAACTTGCCTTTTGGATTATGTGGTGCTTTTTTGACCTTGAATTTGATTTCCTCGGTATCAACATCAAACAACATATAGTCCATCATAAACTGTTGGACAATTTTCTTTAGTTCTTCAACAGGCACAGTCTCATCTATTGTAGCCACAAAGAACCCTTTCTTTTTCTCATGATCCTTCTCCAGATCCAACTTGAAGTCTTTTTTAGAGTAAATCCTACCTTTTAGCTTCACTGTTTCGTCATCTATATTTTCAGAAATGAACTTAATTATCTCATTTGCAAACTCAAAGCTCGTCCAGAGCCTTATCTTTTGACCCATCTTAACTCGGATCACAGCTCTGCCTTCATATGTTCCGGGACCAAATCTAACAAATTGATTGTGCACAAGATCATCGATCTGTTTTTTAAAAATTTTTCGTATGAAGTTCATGGTTCATCATCTCCCATTTATATTAAATCCCATTTATATTAAGTCTTTATCTTTCTTTGTTATAAGTCTGTCTTCATTCTTTCTTTGACATATGTCTTTATTTTTCTTTATAATCTTTATCTTTCTTTATAATCTCTTTCTCATTCTTTTCTTATTAACTTTATAATCTTTTAATTATAATCTTTTAACTTCGATACTTATCGCATTTGCCAAAACTTTGATTTGTTTTGGGCATTCAACAAACTCATAGTTATTCATTTCACAATACTTAATAAGCTTTTCTCTTTCTACAGCATTTTTAAACAGAGCGATCACATTTAATCCTCTATGATTTGGATGTAGCACCTCAAAACCTAACTCTACCAACTCCTTTTTTATTTTTTTATTGATGCTTAATAAAAATTTTAATCTTCTATTTAATCCTTTCAGCTTAACAGACAATTCCTCTAACCAAGCATCGTTAAATCTCTTAGCCTCGTATTTTTTAGTCAGATCATCATCAATCTCAAAGTTTGCAGCCAACATGCCACCATAGCCTAAGTTTATAGGCTTTGCTTTGCCAAAGCTAGCGATTATGATATCACCAACTGAAGCATCTTTAACAGGCATTCCCGTTACATCATTTATCAGCATACACTCATTAGCTGAACATGCGTTTTGAATCATCCCAATATTTTGTTCGGCATGATAGCCTGCCAGATAGTTAACAAGTAAAACCGCATCTGAACTGGATTTTTTCATGAGATCATCTTTCAGAACCAGACCATAGTCTGTTTTCAGATAAACAATTTTCATTTTCAATTTTTTAGAAAATTGTTTATATGTAAGCCACCCCCCTTGATCCTGTAGTAGCACATTTTTCTTACCAGCCAGTCTAGCGATTTCCAGCGCTAACTTAATAGCAGTGTTGCCCCTGTCTAACAAAATGATGTTATTTTTATCAGTTAGTCTTTTTAACAAACCTATTGAACTTAACATAACAGTAGATAATTAACAATAGTTTATAAAAGTAAAGGAAATTAAAGAGAAAGGTAAGTAAAAAAATATAAGATAAAAAAGTAAAAAAGGGGAAATTGAAAAAATAAAAAATGAACCTCCTTGGGCTAAAGCCCAAGGTATCGATTAAGCAAAAGAGCCGAGCTTCTTTTGCTGTGGTAAATCCCAATGACCTTGGGAATGTGAAACGTAATGCTGAATTGTTTC
>QMQO01000029.1 GCA_003650545.1 Candidatus Woesearchaeota archaeon
ACACTTTTCTAAATATACTTTTCTAAAACACTTTTTGGATTTTTCCTTTTCTGATTTTCTAAAATTATTTTTAAATAAAAATTAAATAAAAATCTCTGTGGTCTGGTTGTGATTTTGTTCCGGAAATCTTCCGTCATATAATAATAAAGACTTATAAATAATTTTCCTATATATTTTAAGTGTGAGATGGACCAAGAAACCGATAGCAGTATTTCTAATATTAATAGTAATAAACATGCACATTGTGTTTGCACAGAGTTTATCTCCTATTAAGACAGCACCCAGTGCTAGTGAAGGTGGATATTTCTGTAAAAATGACAAAGATTGTCCCACTGGCACATATTGTTCAGGCAAAAAAGATCATTTTATGAATGATAGATGCTGCCCTTATAATTCAGAATATGATTACAGTGAAGATCTGTGTATCCAGGTCTGTGTTGATCAGGATCTTGATAATTCTGGTGTTTTCTGTGCTGAGGGGAAAGATTGTAGAGAACTGTCTAAGCTAACAACAAACGAATGTTTATTTAACAAAGACTGCGATGATGAAGATCAAGAGAGATCTGCTATTAATAGTGAAATATGTGGTGATGGAATTGATAATGATTGTGACGATAAAGTAGACGAAGCTGAGTGTATTAATAAAACTTATGATTCTCATCAGTTATATCTCCAAGAAAATATGTATGATGAAGAAACCTACAAGAGATGCAAAAGATATTTTCTTCTGGTAAACAGGGAAAACCCATGCGATGACTGTGGAGGCATTTTTAATGGGTGTGATGAAAAACGCTGCTCGAGCCTTGGAGAAGATTGTGTCTATCATGGAAGCTGGTTGTTGTTAGGATTACGAGGCAAATGTCTTCATGATATTGAGATAGATGAAAATGAATTAGCAAAATGCTTTGATGTTTTACATTGTTTTGATGGTGTGTTCCAACCTCAGATGGGTGAGCAAAGATTAGATTGTGGCGGTTCGTGCTTGCCTTGCGAAGATAAATTTGAAATAAGCATAGAGGACTCTGCTCCATATATAACTGTATACAAACAACCAGGAGATATTGTGTCCTTAAGGATATACTCGCCTGAAGATACAACAATTAGACTAGATTACAGGGCTCTGGATGAATATGGTGAAGAACTTTCTTACTTTCAGCTTGAACCGTTAGATGGCTGTGAAAAAGGAAGAGAGATAAACATAAGTCAAGGTGTGAATTATTGTAAATTCCAAATTCCTACATGGGCAGCACCATATTATTCGTTTGAGGTAAATGATCAAGAAGTTCAATTAGATATCATAAAAGACCCGTTGTATATAATATTAACCAATAAACTAAATTTGTTTGATCACTGCAGTGTAAGCCCAAGAATTTTAGAGTCTCAGAATTTTAAATTTCTAGAAAAACTCTATTTTACAGCCGAAGAAAATAGAGGGATAGTCTATGACATAAATGATTATATTGAAACTGAGTCATGGAACTCATGGGATGTGCATAATCTTCAAGAAAAATTAAAAAAATTCATAAAGCAAAAAGTAGGGGTAGATGATGAGCATTATCCCCATGTTCTATTTGTTGGTGGCGACAGTGTCATTCCTTTTTACAGATATACAGATTTTTTAGAAAATAGTGGTGGAGTATCATTTAAATCAGACAGCGCATATTCGCCCAAATGCAAGCAAGTAACTAGCATGCACACAGGGGATGTTTTTAGTGTAAACGACATATTGATTGTGTTGCCAGATTCAGGCATAGACAAAAACCATGAAGATGTTAAAAAAATTCAAAAAGCCTTGTACCTTAAGTTTGGACATTTCTACTGCAGCTGTGGGGATTACTATCTTGATGTACTTGATAGTCTCCAAAATCAACCAGATGGTTCTGAACAGAGAGAAAGTTTGAAAGATTATTTAGGTGAAATATTTAGCGATGAGACTGATTACAATGAGACTGATTATGATCGTATTAGAGAAATGTTGAACCCTTATTCAGCTGAATTATTCTTAGCACCTTGGGAGTATAGCACAAACAAAGATGTACCTTTAAGTGAAGAAGATGCTAAAGTTATAAAAAATACATGCAGGATATATTTTGAAGAAGCATCTTGCCCTAGTCTTGTTGATTTCTTGAAACAACAAAAAATTTTGAAGCAAATGAATGATAGATATCCTGTTGAGCAGATGAATGCGATTGTGGATTCCATTGTTGATAATATGGAAGAGTATGTATTCAGAGAAGGAAATAAGGAATATTTGGATATGGGTAAAGTTTTTTTGAAAACATTGAATTATTATTACGATGACAACATCCCGTTTTCTGATCAAGAGTTGTATGCATATATTAATATCATACCATTTGTCCCTTTGTCTCCAGGTATTGATGTTGTAAGCGCTACGAAACATCTCATAATTTATCATATATTTGGCCTCGAACCGAATGGCCAACCAAAGAGATTCCCTATTGGCAATGGTAATATCAATTCGCCTGAAGATATCAAATTATATTATGCAAGCGAGATTCAAAGAAATTTTGAAGGATTATTAGAAAATAAAAATGCAATCATAATAGGCAACAAAGACAATAATTTCTTGTTTACTGAATTTGATGCTGCTTATGACGAACCTGTTATCACAATAGACAGAAATGAATATTCAAAAGAAGGTTACCATCTCTTTGTAAATCTACCAAGAAACAACATAACGAAAGCTGCTAAGTTTCTTGTACCCTTTATAAACGGTGGGTTTTGGCTTTGTGTTCCTAGGGATAGTCATGCTGTTATTTTGATTGATCTAACACTGGTCGGCATTGGTTTAATGACTGGAGCAGATTTTATAGCTGACATATATGGTGTTGCAACAGAATGTGACAAACTTTTTAGAGAAACTAAAGTTTGCGAAGAAAATAAATTTGAATCATTTTTCTGGTGCTCTCTTAATGTTGTTGCTCTTTCTATACCCTTTGTAACAGGGGCTCATCTTATCTCGTCAGCAATAAAATCTGGAAAAAACGCAAAAAGATTAACTCAAGGGTTCACTCGAGCCATAGAACATTCTGACGAACTTATTTCAATAATAAGCAAAAGTGACAGCTTGAAAGATGTTATTAAAAGTGCAGACGATCTTGAAGATGGTTTTAGTAAATTTGGCAAATTACTTGGTAAAGCTAGAGAATCTGGCGTCATTAATTATGATGACACGAACAAAATACTGTATAGCCTGGTTGATATGGCTGATAATGTTGCAGGTAATTCTGACGAAGTAGCAGAATTCTGGGGCAGAATTGCCAAGATAGGTAAGACATGGGATGACAAATCAGTTGGGCTACTGAAACAAGTTGGCCATATTGATAATGTTGTCAGAGGCAGGATGTTCATAAAAAAAGTTGATGATATGCTTACTATTGCAAGACAGACAGGCAAATATGATGAAACAGTAGAATTGCTCACTCTAGGAGCAAGTAAGTTAGATTCTTTAACCAATCTACCAAAAATTGGTCACAGGGTTTTTGATGCACCAGATATTGCAGATCCTATAATAAGAGAAGGTAAAAGGATTGAGAGTTTCTTAGAGTATCAAAAAGGACTGGGTTCTATCTCTAAGCTAGAGAAAGCAGAGGGTGCTGCAAGGGTTATTTTTGAGTTTGGAGCGCCTGGTGCTAGATTCAGTGATGAGATTGCTGATGAGCTTATAAGGGGTGTAAAGCTTTTTAGTGATGGTAGCGTTGCTGAGTCGTTTATAAAAAACATAAATAAATTTGGACTAGAGAAAAACGCAATCAAAAAAATAAGACTAGTCCCTGCTAGTGTGTTCTCTACAACAAGTGATGGTGCAAGAATAACCACTAAACAGAGCAGAAACATAATCGAGATTGCAGCCACATCACCTATGGAGCTTGATGATTTAAAATTTAAGCAATTAATGGGCAGCAACTTTATTCCACACGAGATAGCTCATGCAAAAGTAAGGGAAACATTCGGAAGCCTGAACAGAGCAATAAATAATCTTCCTACATTTGAGTCTTATAAATATAAAATACGATCAGAGTGGTTTGAAGAATTTCTTGCAAATAGATTGGTTGAACGTACCCTGGATGTAGACGATCTCAAGAAATTTAAAAATGGTGAAAAGATCTTGCTTGAGGACTTAGATGTTGGTGCGAATGTTGGTAATAGCTTCTTAAACAATTTTAATTATATTGATTTTGATTATCTTGGATTTATAAAGAGTGAAGTAAACCAGTTTGGGGGTGATAAGACTACTAAACTTTTAAATCAATTCGATCAAGGAATAAAAAATGGCATATCAGATTATCTAATAAAAACAAGAGGATTCACTCAGTCTCAAGTAGAGGACACTATTGTTTTGATAAAGAATCACATAGATGATGTTGCAAATGAGTTCGAAAAAAACGCAGACGAACTGATAGACAAAGGCATAAGATCAACAGGTGAAACAGATGCCCTCTACTCTAAAGCCATCCAGAAAGCTGTTGATATAGCAGACGAATTCGGTGAACTTGAAACAGTTACTGTTAATCTAAGACAGATGTTAAAGAGTGAACTAAGTCTGTCTGACGAAGTTATTAGTAGTCTAAGCGACGAACAAGTCAGAGCAATAGTCAGACTTCAGAAAATTATAGGAAAAGATCCAACTTTAAGAATAATTGACGAGAGCTGGGATGTTTTAGTTACTGTGAATAAAATAATTGATAAAGTACCTAGAGCATCCTCGGACCTTGCAGAAGACATAGCTTTTGTGTTAGAACATCATAGCAGAGAGATTGATAATATATTGAAAAATAGCGAAAATGTAGAAAATATAGGTCAGGATGCTTTTGAGTTTATGGCAAGAAGACGTATTTTAAAAGAAAATAAAGGCTCTAAAGTATTCACAAAAGACATATTTATTAAGAAAGTTGACAGTGACGGGAAACTACATTTCATCGGGAGAGGAGAAGAATTTGACAATGTCATAACAGAAAAACTAGCAAACAATAATCTTAAAATCATTGGCTTTGTTGAAGTCAAGGCAGGCACTTCTAATGGAGTAATTGGAAAATTAGTTGAACAAATGGAAAGAAGAAAATCTCTACTTAATGATGTTAAAAAAGATTTGTCTAATAAAAAATATTATTTGGCCAAAGATTCAACAAATAAAATCATTGAAGCAAATGAAATAGATGAAATTGCATCTAAAAGGATAATAAATAAAAATTCGTATGGTGTTGTTGTTGATGATGTCCCAAATTTTGAGGAAGGTAAAAATATATATAAAGCAGGCTATACAAAGGATCAACTAACTCAAACATTTGAAAACTTAAAGAACTTAAAAAGTCTAGAATAGGTGAAAAATGGGAATAAGAATGTATGCAAAAATTAATGGAAAGAAAGAAGAGATTTACTTATCTGGAAGAAATATAGAAACCATGAGGTTTAGTTTAGTGTACGAATTGGAGAAAGTAAAGGAATTGGCCAAGAGACTGTTCAGAATATTAGAATCTTGCGAAAACGAATGGAAAAGCAAAATAGAAAAAGAAAGAAATTTTGACAAGTTTAATCTTAATGCTGAAACCATAATTGAAGAGATAAAAACTGTTTTTGAAAACAAAGAAAATAAGATGTACAAAAATGTGAATTGGGTTTATTTAACAGATATACTAAAACGTTTGTATCATTTTACTGAAAAAGCAAAAAAAGAGGGTTATAATACTATAAATTTTTTCATATTTTAGGAAAAATGGTACAGATATACAAAATAAAATGCAAGAGATGTGGTTATGAAAAAGAAGTATCAGAAGGATTAGCAAATAGACTTGCAAATATCAAATATAAAATCTATTATTGTTCAAAATGCAAAGAAATATTTCATTCATTAAAAGAATATTGTCCTGAATGTGGTTCAAAAAGCCAGTTGCTATCGCCCTTACAGTACTGTTCATTGCAGTCTAATAAAATCAGATGTCCTAAATGTAAGGGCAAGTTATGTGTGGAGGAAAAAGAAGGTTATGTATACTAAACAGATCTGAGCATGATTACAAAATGAATAATAATTATAAAATGACTCACATGAAAATAATCTGGTTGTTGCTAGTAGGCCTTGTTTTTACTAGTGTTTGCCATGCACGGGTAACATTGACTACAACTGTAGATGCAACATTCATTTCTAGAATAGACGCACCAAACATCGAGAAGCTTTATAAGAGTCTGGATCTTGATTATTTTAACTTTAAAGAAATAAAAATATATGAAGAGAATCATTGCAGTAGAGACAGCATATTAAACAGCATTGGGAAGCTACTAGACAAAGTTTTTTTAGGGTCATACAATATGCTTTTTTTGAAAAAGTTAAAAGAGAATGGGATACTTCTCGTATACCCAAAGAAAAGATTTATCCAAGAAGATGCGTCACATAAATTTTTGTTGAGTTCGTTTTATTCATTCAAAGACGATATAAAAGAAAAAAAACCATTGATAATCTACAACTGGGACAAAGCGATAGAAGATGAAGAGTTCAATTATGTTATGAATGAGCTCTCTCCGGATGTGGCTCTACTAACTAGCTCCTACAAAACAGCATCAGAACAATTCCTAAAAGCATTTATATGTAGTCTTGATGCACACGAATCTGGCACACTGGGGGATGCTTATTTAAGCGCAAGGAATAGGTACAGGTTGTTGAACGAAGAAAAAGAAAGTAAGATAAAACTTCTTTCTTATGTCTACTTTGGTCTGCCATATGCAAAATTCAGCTTGCCGAATCCAAAACCTAGTAGAGAAGAGGTACTTTTGCCTTGTGAAGATTTTGACGAATATATAAAACTACTTCCATTGTTCAAATCAAGTTTGCCTGCTGCACCTGGACAACAAAAAGACGAATTAAATGTAACTAATAATGGAGACATACCCATTGATCTAGATATTTGGGAGTATCATGCTAAACAAATAAAAACATTTTGTGATCAACACAGTCATAAATTTCAGCTGAAATGGTACGATGGTTTTGTTTTAGCTTACCCATTAAGTAGACTTATTTATTCCTCGATTTATCCCTATGAAGAATATTCTCACCCATATTATAAGCCAATACACAAAGTAATCTATCTGGCTGCAGAATATTGTAAAGGTTATTTTCAGCTTGAAAAATATCCAGAGAAAACATACATGGGGGAATATTGATGAAAAATATATCGATGAAAAATAGGGTTTATATGATATTGGTTTTATTATTGGTTTTGTTTTTGATTTTTATTTCGTTTAGTCTTGCTATTGATGAGCATGGCAAAAAAAGTTATGTGTACGTAGCCAGTCATCCAACAGTCATAAATGTCGATGGCTTTCAATTGATAGATATAAAAGGCAACGAGCAATTGCTTTTAGATAGAGAGCTTGTATTACCATTTGCAAAACAAGAACTCATATTTCCCGAAGGTGTTTTTGTTGAAGGTCCTTTTATAGATGAATTTAGAGAGCCTGAAGAATTCAAAGCTAATATCCCTGAATGGTCTGAAGATCTAGGGTACATAAAAAGAACATGCGAAAAAAATAAACATAATGCAAGCCTAACTTCTATACACACAGAGATCAACAATAAGTTACACTACATTGTAACAGTAAAGCCTGTCGAGGTTATAGATTGTGATAAAGGTCTTTTTAAACTTTATAAGGAAATAGTTTATCATTTTGAATATGAAATAAAAACACCTGTGCTAATAGAATCTGTAGATGTGCCTAAATCAGTAAGAAAGAACAGCAATGTTGTTATTAACTACAGCCTAATTAAGGTTGGGAATGACAAACTAAGTGGAAAGGTAGTCGTAACTGATATGTTTGATAATATTTTAAAGAGTGAAAATATAGAATTTATAACTGGCACAAAACAATTGATGTTTAACATTAACAACAGCAACTCTGTTGATTACCTCTTAAAAATAATCAGTGACGACCATAGTGTTTTATCTATGAAAAAATTCAAATTGGAGATAATAGATACTAATCTATTTATCGAACTGCCTGATGAGGTCCTGTCTGGTGAATCCATTCCAGTAAGTGTGCATATAAATAATATCAATGAACACAACTTAAATGCTACCATAATAGCAGAATTAAAAAGTTTACTAAGTAATTATCCTGTTTCAAGAAATGAAAAAACAGTAGTTGCAACAACTGGAGAGAACATAATAGAAATAGTGCTTGGGACAGATCCAGAAGGAACGCCTCCTGGTTTGTATACTGTTTATTTACATGCTGTCCTTAATGGTGATATGTTCACGGATACAAGATCTATAGATATACTTTCAGAGGAAGAGTATAAAGAGTATAGTAAGACTAACCAAAAGAAGGATTACACTATTTTAGGAATAATTATAACCATCACACTGTGTCTAATCTTAGCATTTATATCTCTTAAATTCTTAAAGAAAAATAGAACATAGAACTAGAATAACATAGAACTAGAATATAGAATATAAAACTAGAATATAGAGTATAGAACTAAAATAGAGAATATAAAACTGGAATATAGATATAGACTAGAATATAGAATATAAAACTGAATATAGAATTATAGAATATAGAACCAATTATCAATAATAATATCAATAATAGCTGGAATAGCTGGAGGAAACAAATGAAGATATCAATGGCTAGAAGAACCAAAATATAGCTGAAATACATCCAAAGAGATCGCAATCCGAGAAGAATCCGTTTTTGCCGAAAATCTTCCGGAAAATGCTAGTGAATACTTATAAATGAACCTAACCTTAATAGACGATATATGACAAGATTAAAAAATAAAAAAAGCACGGGTGTGGTTGCGCTTCTCTTCACTATTCTGATACTTATTGCACTAATGTTAATAACGATTTTGTTCCTGCTGGAGATGATGGATCTTGCTGCAGCCATGATTGCAGGTGTTGTTGTGATGCTGCTCGCAATCCTGGTTGCGATTGTGGTGGTAATGAGCGCGAATGCCACAAGTATAACTAAAGTAAAGCCAAAACCTGCAGCGGTTACTGAAAAAAATCTAAAAAATGTTCCTAAAAAAATTATAACAATACAAAAAAAACCTAAAGTTATAGTTAAAAAGATAGTTAAAAAGATTGGTCCTGATCTCGAACTTCAAGCCAGATACTCTGAGCTTAATGCTGCACTGGAAATAGCAAAGAGGGAGAAATTATCATTACAAGAAAAACTAAAACTAAAAGAGATTGAGTTTGAGCAGCTTAAAGAAGAATATGATGACCTTAAGAAATCACTCCGCGAGAAGATTCGCGAACTCGATGACAAAAAACGCACAGCAAGAGAAGATGCAGAAAAGGTTTCATCCTTTGAGCTAAAGTTACAGAGACAGCGAAACTATCTCGAAAGTAAATGTAAGGCTCTTGAAGAGATTGAACAAAGAAGAGTCGAGTCTGAGAGGAAAACAAAAAGAGAGCTTTCATCGATTAAAAGGAAATTATTTCAACTAAACTCAAAGAACGTGGAGTTAGAAAAACTAAAGAAAAGACTTGAGAAATTGGTTAACCAAAAAAATGTTGCTGTAGAAAGCCTCAGAGAAGAGAAAAAAAGTTTAAAGAACCAACTAAAAGAGATAACTAAAGAAAAAACAGCACTCGCAAAAGAACTGCAGAAAACAAAAAGTAAGATTGAGAGATTAAACAAGCAGAAAAACTTAGCTAAAAATGTAGTTGACGTTGCTGTTGAGATGGAAAATATAAAAAAACACAGGACAAAAGAAAGTAAACCGAAAAAAAGCAAAGAAAAAATGCTTGCAAAAGAACTGAAAGAACCAAGATTAGATATTTCAAGGTTGAAGAAGTCTCTCGATAGAATTAAAACAGATATAGCGCTCAAAAAATTTAAAAAAGTAAAATCTAAATCTCTAGAAAAGAAAACAAAAGCTGTCAATGCTGATGAGATCAAAACAGAAAAAATTAAAAAAGAAAAGGTTAAAGAAAAAAAAACAGAAGAAAAACCCCTATTCCGACTGAACTTCTTATCGCGGTTAAAAAGACATGAAAAAGAAAAAGACTATGAAATTGCTGAGACTCCAAAAAAGATAGTGATGGCAGATAACATTGTGTTAGAAGAGAAGTGCCAAGACAAACTAGACGTGAGCGACAGAATGACAGAAATAAAAAATATAGCCGAAAGAATTCAAAAAGAGAAAGGCTGCTTTAAGATTAGCCAACTCTTAGCCGAATTTCTAAGAAAATATCCTGACCACAATAGGAAAGAAGTGATGGAAGATATAACAAACTGGCTTGATGAAGAAGAAAACATTGTTAACTCAGGCAAAAAAGTTAACATCTATAGATTTGTTGCTCTATAGATGTCTTTCAATATCTTTAGACAATAAATCACATTAAATTACAATAAATTTTTAAAAAAAATATGGAGGTCGAAAAAATGCGCAAGGAAAAATTAGGCAAGAAAGATAAAATGATTACTGTTGGTTTGACCGTAGTGTTATTAGTGTTGATTGCTTTTCCTTTTGTGTCTGCACAGGTAGAAGGCAATCTAACAGGCGATGCATTGGTTGCTTGCCAGAAAATCAACAGCGTGATCAATACGATTACACTTTTAGTGATGAGCATTGGCGGCGGTTTGGCAGTATTGATACTGATAATAACTGGGATAATGTTTATGAACGCAAAAGACCCAACTGATAAGGACAAACTTGGCAGTAAAATGAGGTCGGTAATCATCGGCCTAGTGATTATATTGGTTGCACCATGGATCGTGCAGATGATCTTTACAAAACCATGTTAGATCGGAAGAATGAAACTGACTATCATAATTTTTTTTGTATTTTTAGCTATGGTTATGCTGAGCTATGCTAGCTATGATGAAGATACGCTACTTGTAAAGAATTGTAAAAAGGCAACCTATTATGCACAAATCGATGATGATTTTTGCGATTGGGTTGAAGATGATCCTGAGCTGAATGCTCTACCAGAAGATCAACAAAAAACCTACATGATATCGCAACTAATGGGGGTTGACCGGACTGTGATAGATGAACACGAGTTCGTAGAACTCTGGAACAAAGGCATTATAGTAGATACAGATTTTCCTAGCGAGCTTTCTGACGAAGCAAAAGAACTTAGGTATGAGACAATAGGAAATGTCTGGACAGCCTTGATAGGAGTAATTCCGTCTTACATGGAAAATGGTACGCTTTATACTCTAAAAGAAGGTGATGCAGTAGCTGTTGCTCATTATGACCTATTTCCGCCAAAGAATTTTGCAGAAAGTAGAAGTACAACCGCTTTGTATTGTGGTGGCGGCAGCACAAATAGTGATAGATATGGAAGAGGAGATTGCAAGACTATATACCATGACTTTAGCCATGAAGCTGATTTAAGGATCTATCAAGGAGAAAGTGAGTTAGTAGGAGAGGTATCAGATAAGCAAGAGTTGAATCTTTACGGGCATTTTGAACGGTTCGGAACTAACTATTGGTCAAAATTAAAGGTCAGGCATACCTTTTATGCAGATCATTATAAATGGAAAAAAGCTGGCTGTTGTAAAGCTTGTAAGTGTGAAGAGCCTCCATGTGGATGTTGCACTTACTATTATAGATGCTCCCTCTCGCAAAGTGGCAGGAATAATAAGATAAATCACATACTTCATCTAAAACATGATTATGACCAAAATATCAAACAATATCAAAAACCTAACTTCAGCCATAAAATCACTCTATACGACGAGCAGACAAAGCCAGTAGTCAAAGTGGAGACAGATGCTGATGATTACGAAATCAGATTCTTAAACGGTGCAAAGTTTATGCATTTCAGTTCAGATTATTTTACTGGTTGGTGGCTAGCTCCTTATAACGCATTATATACTACTAGAACAGTGAACGAAAACTATTATGCTAGTCCGGATGTAAGGGTTATATCTACAAATAATGTTACATTTGAAACTGATCCTGCTAATATTGGTAGTTGTACATTTACTTACTACTATCGTTTTAATAAGCCTGGTTTTGACTCTGAAACTGTGCCTTGTGAGATTGTTAGGAAACTTTCTCCTAAGATGACAATTGCAACTGACAAGGGAGTGTACAAAGAAGAAGAGGTTATAACCTTAAGAATAAATGTTTCAGAGAATGATTGTGGAATAACAGGTTATGTTACAGCCAATTATGATAATATTTCAAAACAGGTGCCAGTCTATAACGGATATGGGGAATCTAAATTTATTGCAAAAAAAAATAGTAATTTTATCACTGTTAACTATTCAGGAGAGTTGTCTATTGCAAGGAGCAAGAATATAAAAGTTCTTGACAAGAATTTCATAAACATAGTCTATACGCTTGTCTTTTTTTGTTTTTTTAGCATGGTTATCATAAGACTGTATATTGTAAAAATTAAGAGAATGTGGTTGTCAAGATGAACAAAAAAAGAAATGGAAAAAGGAGTTTTTTATTGCTCATATCTCTTATATCTATTTTGATAGCTTGTATATTTATAAGTGTTGCTGCAGCTAAAGATGACCAAGTTATATCAGACGAATGTGAAAACATAAAACCTGGCGAATACGATAAACAGGTTATTTGTGAGCTTGAAACCTACATATTGAGCGCTAATAAAGTTATACAAGATAACACAAACAACATGATGGAAGAAGTCATAAAAAGTACTTCTTTTGAGATTTCTATCGATGAGAAGGTGAAGAACGCACACTACCTGATTTTTGCGATAGCTGGTGCAGTTATGGTTCTCTTCTTGGTGTTAACAGGCCACATGTATATTGTTTCTGCTGCAAATCCTGAAAAAAGAGAAAAAGCAAAAAGGCAATTAAAGAATATTATGATTATTCTGATAATTGCTGGTGCGCTTATGCCTATCATATCAGTGATAAATGACCTTGGCAACACAACCAATGTTATGTTTGCTCAAACTTATAAAATTGATGAAGACTTTTTTACGAATGTAACATTTGAATCTGAAGTGACTGATCCTGGCACATATTCTGGAAATTTAGAGAAGTTTGGCTATATGATATCTTATTCACCGCCATTTATCAAAGCTGCAAGATGGTACCTCATGTCTATGGAAGCCAGGAATGTCATACTTATCTTTTTAATAGTTATTGCTCCATTTATTTTAATTATGTTTTATTTTGAGCCCATGAAAGAGTTTGGTAAGGTCTTTGCATATCTGTTTTTGATAGAGTTGTTCCTACCCGCTATATTTATGCTCGTGCTGCATTTCACAAGCGGCAATCTCAATGAGTTTGCAAGAATGAACCGGATTACTGCTGCACTTTATTTTTGCGTTGCTATTCATGCGATACTTGTACTTGTCGCTATTTTAAAAGCCGGTGTGAGTGCAATTCAGGATATGAAAGAGAGAGTTGCCATACAAAGCAAATAATTGCCAACAAAATAAACGAATAAACGCTTCATTTAATGCTTGCTGCTCAGACAACAGCAGTATAACAATGTTGCAACACTTAGAAAATGAGGAAAATGATAGTAAATCGTATGAGCAAAAGAAAATAACCTGAAGGCGATATTATGACATACGAAATTCCAAAAAATCTGAATCGTTATTCAGAATTATTCCTCTGGGGAATGACATTTAAGCAGTTTGGATATGCACTAATATGCATCATGGCAATAGCATTCATTATAATGAAAGCCGTGATTTTTCCAATTTGGCTTAGGATCTCTGTATGTTTTCCAATTGCAGGTCTTGGTATATTGCTTGTGTTTTACAAACTTGATGAAAAAATCAAAGACCGCAGAAACGAACAGAAGAGTCTGCATAACACCTCTTTTAATGATAGCAAGATGGATTATTTTGTAAATGTTAAAGAGATAACAGATAATGCGATAATCAACAAGAATGGTGCAATGGTGGCTGTGCTGCAAGTTACTCCATTGGATTTTTCGATTTTATCTGAGAATAAAAAAGAGGCTATTTTGAATGCCTATCAACAATGGTTAAAAAGCCTAGATTACGAAACGCAAATTGTTTCAAGATCAGTCAGCTTAGACATCTCTAGATGGCTAAACAATTTGGCAGAAAAGCCAAGTGTTAAGCAGAACATGGAACATTATCGTATCTTTAGAGAATGGATGCTTGAGCAGGTTAGTAAATCAACAGTCAGAAATAGATTGTTCTATATCCTGCTACCATACTGGATGGATCTAAGCACAACAAACAAGACCTGGAAATATTGGTTCAACCTATTAATTGGAAGAGTTCCAGATACAAGAGAAAAGAGCCCTGCGTACCTCAAAGCAGTAAAAAAACTTACAGAACGCGCAGATAATTGCATGGAGTTGTTAAAACGTTGTGGTGTCGAAGTCAAAAGACTTGATAACGCTGAATTATTGGAACTTTATGCTTCATATTTCGCCAATGTTGCTAAGCTTAACAATACAACTGTCTGGCCTTCACTCTGGTTAGGAAAAGATCGGGAGGAAAAACAAAATGTTGTTTTCAAGCAAACAAAAGACGAACTTGCAAGCAAAGGATTTATGCTATAGAAAGTTGAATATTGAAGATATCAAAGATGATCTTCTCCTTTTAAGAGATGGTAGTATGTACGTCATTGTTGAGCTTGCTGGCACAAACTTTGAAAAACTTAGCGAAGAAGAAAGATTAGCTATAGAGAGTAAATATAGAATGTGGATTGAAAGTCTGACACATCCTGTTCAGATGGTTGGAAGAACTGTTAACGCCGAGTTAGACAAACAATTTTTGATGATAAAAAGCACTATTGAGCAAAGCATAAAAGAAAAGATGAGCAACAAAAAAGAAAGGACAGACAAGAGGTTAGAACTAAAGTCCGTACTGCGCGAGTTTAAAGAGTTTAGCGAATGGTTGGAAGGTTTACTAAAGAACTGTGAAGAGACAAGACTATACTATTTAGTCATTCCATATCTGCCATACTACACTAAAAGAGAAGCCAAGAAAAAAGATAACTACGAAACTGCAAAGTTATTGCTAGAAAAAAGAAGTGGCTCTTGTATCAAGACGCTTTCTATACTTGGCTTTAAACCTCGCAGGTTAAGGACTGTTGATATAAGCTCTCTGCTCAAATCATATTTTTGTCCTTATTTGTTCATTAATGGAGAGCGTCAGTTTATTTGCTCAGATGAATGGGCAGTCTTATGGGACTGTTGGAAATTTCAAAATAAAAAGATGGAGGGAAAAAATGAGAGCTAATTTTACCGAGATTGATCTTATTGCTGATGAGCTAGCTAACATAGTCGCAACGAAGGGTGTCGTGTTACCAGAAGAGTTTGAAATGCTAGCTAAAGAACTCTCAAAAAAAGAGAAGAAGATTTTGATGAAAAAACTATTTGCAATGAACATTGAAAAGAAAGAGGATTTATTACAGGCTAAGAGAGATGGAAGCTTTCAGACAGAATTTATAGCTAATAAGGATATATTATCTTTCTTGATTAGACCTGAATACGTTAATAGTAATCCTGATTATATACAAGTGGGAACGCAATATTTTCGCGGCATGGTCGCCACTGGTTTCCCTGCCAAAGTTAACGAGAACTGGCTTGGCAAGCTTATTCAAGAGAGAAGCAATATTGACTTTAGCATATTTATCTGGCCATCTTCTGTTCGTGCATTAGAGGTTTATCTTTCAGACGAACTCAAGAAAGTAGAGAACGATCTTTACAGTTATACAAAACGTGGTCTTCACAACCCATCTTTAGAAGCTAGGAAAAAAGAATTGCTTGAGCAGCTTGATAACCTCATTAAAGGAACATATAAACTTTACAAAATGTCTCTATATCTGATAAGCAAGGGTACTTCACCTGAAGCAACTATGACTCTTTCTAATAGGATACTTTCTTCATTAAGAGCAGAAGGTATTGAAGCAAAACAAGCAATAAACTATCAAGAACAACTAATGAAGTCTGTTATTCCTACAGGAAGAGATTACATGCAAGGCAGACAGATCTTCGTACCTGGTCCAGCTGCAGCTGCTGCTTTTCCATTTAGCTCTGACTACTATGCAGCAGATGAAGAAGATGGCATTTTGCTTGGATTTAATGATAATGAGATTCCTATTGGCTTGTCTATTTGGAAATTGCCTAAGTATGTTGGCGTTATAATAGGTGCAACTGGAGCTGGGAAATCATACGCAGCAAAAGCACTTGTATTGAATGATAGGATGGTTAATGGTACTAAAATTTTCATTCTCGATCCAGAGAATGAGTACACAGAGATGTGCAAGCGCATCAAAAACTCGCAGATAATCTCGCTTGATAGAAAGTCGAAGACAATACCTAACGTGTTGTCATTGATGGGTGCTAGCTTAACTGATAAGTTGATTGCGCTTCCAAAGGTGTTGTCTGTATTATTTGAAGGTGTTACAGAGACCCAAAAACCTTTGCTCGAGAGTGCTTTAATTGAAACGTATAAACGTAAAGGCATTACTGAAGCAAATGAAAAAAGTTGGAAAAAGAAGGCGCCTAAACTCTCTGACCTTCTTAGAGTGCTAAATGCTAGAAAAAGAACTGCAACAGACCCTAACATCAGGAGCGATTACGAAGTTTTAGCTAGTAAACTTACAAGGTACACAACAGGAATATTTAAGTTTTTGAATCAAAGCCATAATAATCTAACTCTTGATTCAGACTTTGTCGTGTTTGAATTCAAGAACCTACCAGATGAAATCAGGCCTGTTATGATGATGATCTTATTAGAGTTCATCAAGACAAAATTCTTGAACGATGATGCAAAGAAGATGCTTGTTTTAGATGAAGCATGGCGCGTGCTTAAGAATAAAACAGAGGCGGACTATATTGAAAACTTTGCAAGAACATTCAGGAAATCTAACGGAGCTCTATTGTTATTGACGCAGAGTGTTGCAGAGCTGAAGGATAGTCCTGAAGGAAAAGCCTATCTGGCTAACACAGCATTCCAGTTTATCTTGAGGACTGAGGGAATTGTGTTAGATGAAACTGCAAAGTTGTTCCACCTGAATAAGACTGAGCAAGACATTATTAGGAATGCTGGCTTGGGACAGGGCATACTTATTTGGGGAGACAAACGTCATAAGATTAATGTAAAGGTGGATCCAAAAACACATGAGCTAATAACAACTCATCCAGAAGAAGTTAAAGCTAGGAAAGCTAAGGCTAACAAAAAAATGAGAAAAAAAATAAAGAAAAAAGTAAGCAAAAGAAAAAATAGGATAAGTAAATAAAAAGGTAGATAAG
>QMQO01000030.1 GCA_003650545.1 Candidatus Woesearchaeota archaeon
GAAATCAATGCCTTAAGCAGTTTACAGTCAGACATTGCCAACCGCTTTGATCAGAAGTTTGGCTCTGAAACCTTCTCCAATGGCAAGACCTTGACTGGCTTCCTGGATGAAGTTGATGCCTTAATAGATTTACAGTCTAACATTGTCAACCGCATTACCCAGAAGTTCGATATGCAGACCGATGATAATGGTACTCCCGAAGATACCTCGGATGATACTTGGTATTCGAACATCACTTTCTCCAACGGTAAGACCTACAAGGATTTCTTGGCTGATGTAGGAGCTTTAGTTGAGCTAGAGCAGCAAATTATTACAGCTTATCTTGATTTTGCAGAAGAAGCGCTGGGTAAACCGATTAGCGGTTATCAGATTTCATTCTCTGATACTAATAAAAATGAAGTTTGGGATGAAGGCGAAGAGCCGGTGATTTATTTAGTTCATGATGAAGCCTGGCAGCAGGGTGAACAATGGAGCCAGGCTACTTCGATTAATCAGGATGGTTATATTAGTTGGAGCAGAGAAGAGACAGTATACGGCACAGTTGTAACCGGCAAGATTTATAACGACAGCGGTGAATATCAGGGCAAGCAAGAACTCTTCTATTTAGGAGGCCAGCTTTTAGGTTATACTATTGAATCTGCCGATGGTTTAACCCGTACCCGTTACGATAGTGAAGGTAATGCCGAGTTAACCGTAAGAACAACAGAAGATGGCTCTCAAGAATTTACCTATTGGCAGACAGAAATAATAGAAGTTGATTTTATCGGAGCGGTTGTAGTGCAGACAGGTAAAGTTTATAAAGACGGCGAATTCCAGGGTATTCAGGAATTTTATTATCGAGCTGGCGAGGATCAACCCTATGGTTACACCATTGAATCCGCAGACGGTTTAAGCCGCACTTATTATGACGCTGATAATAATCCTGTGAGTACTGTGAATGAACTTGCTGATGGCTCTCAGCAGATGATTTCATGGATGTCTACGGAAATAATGAATAGTGCAGAATTAGGCCAATATTTAGTCCAGACCGGCAGGGTCAGGATAAACGGCCAGGACCAAGGGGTTCAGCAGTTCTTTTACAAAATTGAAAATAATGAGTTAATACCGGTTGAGGCCCCGGAAGTAGAACCCCAGGTAAAATCCGGTTCTGAGCCAACTGGTGTATGGGGTTGGATGTGTAGGAACATTGGCCGGCCGGTTAAGAACCACTGGCAAGGTATAGTAGGAGCAGTAGAGATTGTTGTTGGGGTAGTACTTTGCGTTACTGGCGTGGGTGCACCTATAGGTGCAGCTATGATTCTTAATGGGCTATGGATGATCGCCGGAGAAATTCAAAAATCCATGCCAGATTCTGGTTGGGCTAACAACAAATTCGCCAGACTCTTATTATATGGTGACCCGAATAATCCGCAATTATGGGAAACAGCCTTAATGGCGATTCCTATCCCCGGGGTGGGCAAACTTGCGCATATAGTTTTGAAACCAGTGCTTTCTGCGGCTGCTAGAGTAGCCATTAAACCGTTAATCGCAGTAGGCGCAAAAGCAGTTGTGGGATTGGTAAAGGTTGCTGTTCCGGCAATTGCTAAAGCAGTAGCGAAACCAATACTCTCCGGAATTACCAAGGTCGCAGTTAAACCAGTAGCTTCTTTAGGCAGTAAATTAATCGCAAGCGTAATCAAACCGGCGGTTTCTACAATAGCTAAGGTAACTGTTAATCCGGTTACCAGATTCAGCTCTAACGTTATATCAAAATATATTACTCCGGTAGCAAGTAAAATAGCAGTTTCCAGGCCTATTACAATGCTATCCAGTATTAGCACAAGGGTTACCTCTACGCAGCTACCTAAGACAGCATTGAGCCTTGGTTGGAAAGGAACTGTAGGTGCAGTTAATTTTAGTCTTAGAAAGGGGCTTCCGGTTTTAACAGTCGGCCCGATGGGTACAGCCGCCCTTATGGATGCCAAAAACATCGAATTTGATTTAGAAGGAAATGGCCCTTGGGCGCTCTGGCAGGCAATCGGTGCAGCGCAATGGGCTTCTGTAGCCGAATGGTTCCACACCACCTTTACCCACAATCAGGAGAAAGCGGGTTATTATAATTTTATGCGCCAGGTCGCCAGTCAACAACAGGCAGAGATTTTTGCTAACTGGAGAGGCGCAGTCGACGTTCCGGTACTTTCTCAGATACTTCAGATAGGTATCGGCGGATTAGAGGCTTTAACCGGATTTGCGCAATTCCCGGCTTCTTATTTACATCATATTGCAAATTACGGAGTTGTAAGAGGAACTTTAGCTATGTCGGTAGCAGTATTAGGTTATTTTGCCAGTGTTGCCGATATGCTTTTACATACTTTTGAGTCTTTGCCTCAAGGGACAGTTAATGCCGATGAGGGTATATTCTATCAGGGCTGGTTTATGGATCATACCGTAAGAAAAGTTTTTGGAGAGAGCGCCTGGCAATACTTAAATCCCGAGGGCTATTCAGTTTTACCTAATAAAGAATATAGAGGTTTATGGGAATTTTTACCTAATGCTGCCCTGCTGCTTGTTCCGCACATTGAAGCAGGTAGGGCGAGGGCAGAGCAGCGCGCAAAACAGCAGAGCGGCCCTGTTAATCCGATTGATTCTACAATGCGCTTTGAAACCAGAGGAAGATTAGAGCAGGTAGTTGCAGGCGTTAATAGTGTTTTACTTGCTCCGGTGCATTTATTTACTGCCTTAATAAATCAGCCTTTAAAGATACTGGAAGCCTTAGGATATAAAACAAAAGGATTGTCTTTTCGCGAAGGATTAAAGGATGCATTTAGTGCTGCTCGCCTGATACAGGATTTCGTACCTATAGTTGGCAGGGAAATGGCTGATGAATATGCTAAAGAGATATACAGGCTTTTACAGGGCACAACAGAGATACGCAAGGCTTATGAGATTTTAGGTTTAGATTCCAATCGTACTTATACTGATAAAGAAGTAAGAGATGCATATACAAGGCTTGCGCGTCAATATCATCCTGATAAGGGCGGAAGCGTCGAGAAAATGGTAGAGATCAACAAAGTTTTTGAGTTAATAAAAACAGCAGAAGTCAGGCAGATGTATAATAGCGGCTTAGGGATTAATAGGTTAAACATACGCCAAACCTTAGATGATGCAAAGAACAGGATTACAGATTTCTTTGTTAATCTGTTCAGGTTCGGTAAAAAGCAAAGTGCCGCCGGTGTAGTATTGTATAATAGCGCAAATGGCTCAAGAACCAACACTGCAACAGTAGACAATCGAGGAACAGAGAATTTAAATATTAAGATAGAAAACGCTGGAACAGAAGTAGCTAGAATAAATAACGAGGCCAGAGAAGCTCAGGTCGCAATCCGCCAGCAAGTAGGAGATGTTAGCAGAACCCAACCTAAAGAAATTATCGTTATTCCGGATATACACGCCCAAGAAGCTAAATTAGAACAAATTTTAGTAGATGCTGGAGTAGTAACAATAGAAGAAGGCAGATGGGTAGTTACTCCTAGCCTTTTAAGTGGAGAGAAAATAGTTGTAATGCTTGGCGACCTTATTCATGGCGAACGCGCCTACCCTGGGGAGGAGCCTCAGATTGCCCTCCTAAGAAAAGTTATGGCTCTTGAGAAAGATGCTAACGGAAACTTAATAGTAATTAAAGGTAATCATGAGGAAGCAGAATTAAAGAGGGTAGAATTAAAGCGTACAGCCATAAGCAAGAGGGCAGGAGGGATTAATATTCATCAAGGGATTGCTCCGGAGGGAGAATATAGATTAGCTGGAGATATAAAGACTTGGATCTCTGGATTACCTGAATCTTATCAAATAGACGGATTAGAATTTGCTCATGCTGGCCCTTTTGCAGAAGACCGGCTTTGGGATAGAGGATGGTTTAATAATGAAGAGGGAGTCAGAAGAGTTTTTGCAGAAAGAGGAATAAATTTTGGAGTTTACGGACATACACCTGGTGTTGAGCTAGGCATGGTTGGGAATCGCGATCAAATTAGGCTAGCCGTAGGTAATCAAGCAGCAGTACTTGATATAAATAGATTTGTTACAGGATACGGTAAGTTTATCCTTGAATCTAACCAATGGATATTCAAAGAGGTTATTTTAGGACAAGGCGAACGCTCATTAACTAGAATTAATGCCAGAAATTCTTTACCAAGCCGAGCGGGAAACAAAGCAGAAGCCGTAGAAGTTCAACCAGAAGTTCCCCAATCAAGTGTAGTAGATAATAATAGCCTGAATATAGAACCGGTAGCCGTTCCAGAAGTTTTAGATAATTCAGAGGCAGTTAATCCTCAAGAAGCAAATATAGGTTCTGTTGGCATCAGGGCGCCTCCGGTTTCAAGTGTTGAAAATTCTCCTGCCGCAGAAAGTTCCCTTCAGCCATCCTTATTTGATAATGATCTAGATTTCAGCGCAACCTTACCCCGGTTTGATTATCAGCAGCCCATAGCTTCATCCGAAGTTTCAGAAAGTTCTAACCTGAATGGCGTTCCTCAAACGATTTTAGATGGTATAAATACCTTAATAAATAATCCAGAAACAGCCATTTCGCTATTTATCACTTCTACGCTAGAGTCATTCTTACGCCAGCAAGGAGTATCTGCAGAAGAGATTGTTAAATTAACTCCTCAGCAAGCTTGGGCAAAAGCTGCAGAAATTGTTAAAGGAGCTCAAGGAGTAGCAGAGCCGAAGGCAGAAACCTCAGCTGCGCAAACAGAGCCGAGCCAGTTAACTCTGCCGCTTTTTGTGGGGACCTCAAAAGCAGTAGATTTTGAGGCTAATCCTTCAGCTGCAGGGTTAGTTTCCCGCGCTTTAAGTTATGAAAGATACCTCGCCAATCAATTCTATGGCAATAGCGATACCTCAGTAATTGAACCAGGTATACTTGCAAAAGATTTAAATATTAATTGGCAGCAGAGAATTGCTTCTAATCCCAGGCTAAGCCGCCTTACTGATTTAATCAGAGATACCTTAGGAAAGAGGCATTATAACCCCGGTCAGATTGCTGTTGTCTATGATCTAGTAGGCGAGCATAAACTTTCGCAGGAGGTATTAGGGCACAGGTTATCCGGAGGTAAGACTGAGGCTTACCTGATTGCGATTCTATTCAGTGCCCAGGAAAAAGGCAAGGGCATTTACGAGGTAATCGTACCTAGAGAACACAATATTACTAGCGTACTGCAGCAGAAAGCAGCGGGATTAATGCTGGAAAATCCTGATATTTTGGTCAGGGTCTTAACCAGTCCGGAAGAAGGCCTTAAGATTGACGCACAAGGACAGAAGTTATATAACCCCTTAAAAGACGTGGGATCCGGCGCAACCGCAGAAATCTTAAGCTCTCAGGCCTTATCGCAGAATCCAAAAATAGAAATACATTTCTTAGATTATAAAGCTGCCTTACACCGCGCAAGTGAAGTCACCCATGAAAGAGGCGGCAAAGAAGATATAGAGGCGATTACGAATGCGACAGTAGATGATCCTACAGCAATGTATCCTCAGCCTGCCTTAGAGTTAGCTGAAAGCCATTATTACGAGTCAATGGTAGAGAAAGATGCTTCTATGGCTGCGGCATTACATCGCGCCACAGAGGCTATGGAGGGTATCTATAGGCGTTTAGAAGAGGCTTACAAAAACGGCAGCATTAAGTTAATTAACCCGGTAGACCCAGAATTAAATAAGCCCAATCCCGGCTTTTACCTTGTCGATAAGGATAATTCATCTCAATTCGTAATCGGAAAGATTGCTGAAGAATTCTTAGGAAATTCTGATTTAACAGTCGTAAGAGAGCACCTTGAGAAGAAATTGAATTTACAAGGAGAAGATTTATTTAAAGCCTTAACCAATGCCTGGGCCCAAGCAGCTTACGGGCTTAAAGCAGGAAGAGAATATACAAACTTGTTCTATGAATTAGCCAGGCCAGGAACTGACGTAGAAGCAGTTAAAGAATCTTTTAAAGGTATACCTTATAATATGAACGATCTTCAAGGAGAAAGAGAAGAAGGCACTTTTAACGGAGACCGCCTGATTAGCGCAATATTGGCAGTAAAGACTGTTTTGGAGGCACGGGAAAAAGGAATTGAAGTTTCCGCAGAACAGGCTGCTGAGGGCTTCATTAATAGCATATTCCATGAAACCCTTGAGTCTACTTCTTATGCTGATGTGTTTGGAAAAGGTAAAGGCGCAATCAGCCTTAAAAAGACCACCTTATTTTCAGGAACAACTGAACGAGACCTGCCCGCATATAAAGTTCAGAAATACCCTGTATCATTAATAACAAAAGAGCCGCTCTTAGAACTAGGTAAGGATTTAGATATTGTAGTGGTGAATACAGCTGAAGATCCTCTGGCTTTAGTCAAGGCAGTAGAGAGGTTATCCCGCCAGACTAATGCAGACCATGTTTTTATCACTAGTAAAGATGCAGAGAATTTAGATTTAGTCAGCAACCAATTAGATTCTAAGGTAGTAGGCAGCGTCAGGGGTGCTGACCGCCAGCAGGCTTTAAGTCAGATGGAAGAGTTGGCAGCGAGCGTAGGCGCAGGCAAGTCCGGGATCAGGACTATCCAAAAAGAAATTACCGGCAGTAACTTTGCTGCCCAGACTTTACAAAACCAGGGTCAGACCGCAAAGATATTTGAAACCAACCTCTTTGGTTTAACAGAGTTAACCCAGAGAGGCGGCCGCATTGATAAGACAAACAGATTACCTGCTCCCGAAGGAGAAACCCCGGTGACATTAGTAGTGGATATTGCCACAGACGGCGGATTAACCATACAGCAGAGAGAATGGTTAAAAATTCTGACTCCCGAACAGCAGAGAACAGCGATATTCGATATCTTAATGCAACTGGATGTCTGGGAGGCTTTACGCAGTACTGAGAATGCCACGCGCTCTATGACTAAAAACGTAAAAATACGCGCTGCAGTAAGGCCGAATCAAGAAGCTGTGGCAGAACTGATTAATAGATTTAAAGAAGCAAGCGAAAGAAATGCTAGCGCTCCTTTGAAAGTTGAGCAGCCAAGAGTTACAGCAGAGACACCTGCCACGGTAGAAGGCTTAATAAATAAATTTTCTCTTAGCCAAGAAGCAGAAGGATTTTTAAGGAATCCTGAATATGGTTTATCCACTGGAGAAAACTTAACTACCTTGGGTAAATTCATGGCTGAGAAAGTGTTGGCCTTGACCCGGATAGAAGGGGTTCGCAGTGCTTTACTCAAGATGGGATTATTACCCCAGGCAGAAGTTGTTTCACCTATAGAAGTTGACTTGCAGGCAGCCTTGGCGACACAGGAGGCTTTTGGCATAGTAAGGGCAGCAGTGGAAGCAGGTATGTATATAAATAATGCTGTTGATTTAGTGGTAAATATAGCTAAGCTGATTGAGGCAGATACCCAAGGAATAATCAATACTCCTGCCTTAGCTGAATTAAAAGATTTGCAGCTTCAGATGCGCCAGGATCCTTTAGTAGCCCTGCCCGGCTTTATTTTAAATAAAATCAATCCGGATAGTAGCGAAACCAGAGAGGCTTTAGAAGCAGTTATTAATCCCATAAATAAGGCAAAAGATAAAGCAGAATCAATAGAAAATAAAATAAAAGGATTTTTCTATAGCCATCCTAGTTTAGTTACGTCTTACATGAATGTAGAGAAGAGACTTAAAAACGCAGATTCTTATAATTCACCTGAACAATTAAATTCTGTTCCCGCCTTGAATAATCTTGTAAATAACCCCAGCTTACAACGCTTACAGGAGTCTACTTATTCCATCTGGAAGAAAATTAAGGCTGTAGCACCGGAATTATTTAATCCAAAAGTTATCTTGCATCTTCCGCAGATTGCCTATTATGGCCTTAAAGTATATTCTGCGCAAAAAGCAGGAGAAAAGGCCCAGATTAACGCCGCAGGAACAGCCGAACTTGGCAGACTCGCTGGTTTTGAAAGGCCTTTTGAATTCAGCAGGGTTTTCGGTTTAAGTGATGGGGCCATTGAAATCTATAATAAATTAAGCGATCAGAGAGAAATAAATGCGTTAAAAGTAGAACCCGCGATTTTAAATAAAGTAGGGCTTTTTGAGCTGGAGAGCTTGGCCGGCGATCAGAGTGAGCTTCATAATAAGCTTTTTGAATTCCTTAAATACAAGGCCAACTTATCTGCAGAGGCTTTTAGACTTATATTAACTATTGAGAGTATCCTTGAAGTTGTAAGGTACGTAGCAATGCTTGGGCTTATTAAGCAATTGGGCGGCAAGGAGCAAGCCAAAGGATTCGATCAGCTTATTGAGAATATCCAGGATAATATTAACTATATAAGCGAGAACTTACCTGATTGGGCAGATAATCCTAAGTCTTACATCGGTATGCAGGAAATCACAGATATAGCTACGGCTTTTGAGGTAGAAGAGGATGTAGTTTATTCGCTGGTTCTTGGCTTGACCAACAATGCCCAGACAATGGCAAGAATTAATACAAATTATAATTATTGGCAACCGCGCCTAGAGTTAATGAGAAGGGCAGGAGAGCAGATTTCTGATAGCACTTTTGATGTGAGAAATCTTGCCAGTTTTGATATGCGCGGTAGCAGTACAGGCTTGAAAGATACTTATCACCGGGCAGTTGCAGAGTTAATAGTTAGAGATTTGCTGCCTCAGGAATTAGAGCTATTCGTTAATGGCCAGACAACAGAAGCTATTGATACTAAGATCGCTTCTGCCTTGGATGTTGGCCTAAACAATAATCTTTACGAGCAGATTAGCGTAACGGATATCAAGGCCATCGTTACTGGAATCAAAGCAGCGCAGGAAAGATACGAAACAAAAATTAATGCCGCTATAGAGGGAATTCAGGATGAGATTGAATCCAAACAGCAGCGTTTGGCAGCTATTAAGAATCCCAGCGTTGACTCTAGAAACGATTATAATAGATTGACCGAATTAAGCGAAGATTATTTAGAGAGAGAAGAATTAAAGAGCGGGATCGCCAAATTAGAAAAAGCCCTTACTTATGCTGAAGAGATTGCTGATGATCAAGATTTAACTTTAGCAGAGAAGCTCGGCTATATTAATTTAACCGCAAGCGATGATGTCCTGGTGCCGTATAGTGCAGTAATTCGGGCTACCAGGAGTACGGTTGGGACGAGTGAGTTTGCTAATATTTTGGAATATGAATTAACTCAACCGAGCAGTAAAACAGGCGTAACAGAAGTATTAGTCATCCCTGTAAGTTTAAAAGAAATTGTATTGTCTGTTAGAGAATCTATAATGGCGAATATTGAAGCAGATCAGGACGTTGAGCTCCTGATTGATCGCGCACTGGTAAGAGCTATGTCCAGAATTGCCGGTGAAGGATTAGCTAGCAGGATTCAAGGATTATTTGCCCAAATAGATTGGGATATCGAAGTTACCTATGCTAACTCCAGTGAAGAAGCTGTTAGTGTAGACGTATTTGCGGAAATGATCGCCAATGGTCATGCCGAGAATATTATCAAAGCTGACTTAGTTATACCGGTTGACCAGAAGAGCAAAGATTTGATTGGCGAAGTAGCTGCGAATTTGGTTTTAGCAACAGCTGGCGATAGAATAGATGCTTCCGGATTTGTTCCTATAGAGCAGGCTATATCTGTCAAAGTACAGGGGCAAGAAGGTAATAACCAGGCAGCTAATAAATATATCCGTGTTCGACTTTATGGGCCAAAGAACCCGCAAGTAAATTTACCAACCAACGATATGAATCAGGTTTTAAGCATAATTACCCTTATCCAAAATGGCATTGGTGCAATTTGGGGCGCAAGAGGCGGACCTTCGGGTACATTCTCAGCAAGCGCGACCCAGGCGCAGGTCGCTAGCTTGCTATTGGTAGAAATATTCAGAGCGCTAAATGAAGTTATAAGAGAAACAAAAGAAATAAATCCCACCGTTCCTACCGAATCACAAACCAACCCCAATCAAATAAACCAAAAAACCAAAGTTATATTGGAAAACTGCTTAGTCATAGCCTTAGCTTCTAAATATCCGGAATTAGATTTGACAAGCCCAGAGCGGAATAAGGAAAGATGGGCAGAGGTTATTGCCATAGCTATCAATGGTAATACCGAAGAGCGAGACGGAAAAACCGCATTCATCTTAACCGAAACATTATTAGAAGCAATTAATGACATTGTAACTAACCTTGGCCATTACCAACCATTACAATTATTTAGCGGTAAAGATGAAAATGGCAACGCCTGCTATGTATTGGCAGAGAGTGAAAACGATGAGAATCGCATAGTAATCACTGAGAATGCACTCCTCTACCATGCGCAGCTGAAGGCACAGCAAGTGGTTACTTCCTTAGTGCCGGTTGATTGGGCAGTTGCGCCGCTGTTGATGGTCGCCGGACTGCCTGGGATTGTTAAGGCAGAAGAAAGCCTCAGCGCGGCTGTCAAAGAAGAACAGATAGCCAGGGTTACAAGGTCTGCTAGGGAGGTTATGGGGGCTATAGAAAGATCATCAGAAAGCAGCCAATTTAATATAAAAGGCATTATTAAATACTTAAGAGGAATAAAGTATAGCGTGCTCGAAAACCATAATCACCTGGCCTCGATTGACCTTCGGCAGTTACCCATTGAAGTTACTTTTGATTTAGGCAATTTAATTAGACTAAGCGAAAATGCGATCAAGGTTGTATTAGCCCATGAGTCCGCGGAGGTCTTCTATAGAACTTGGTGGGCAGCAGTTAATCATCTAAGGCACAACTTAAACTTAATAAACGAAGAAGAATACATAACTTTAAGCAAAACCCGTCACAATATAGTAGACCTCCTGGGTATGATTTGGGCAAAAGAAGCTGGTTGCGATGTCTATGCGGGCCGTAAGGGAGCTACCAGCTTAAATGAAATCAGATACACAGCGCAAGGAAATCGTAAACCCAAGGATACCGTTGAATTCACAGAAAATGAAGCAGAAATTATTATTCAGGCATTAAGCAGGAATAATGAGGCTGCACTTGAGGAACTCAGAGCATTATTGGCGCAGAAGACCACGGCCTTTAAGGCCCAGCTTCTTCAGGTAATCACTACGCGCAGCGAACTAAAGAAATTTGCCTGGTTAGATCAACCTTGGGTTAATTTATATGAAGTAGTAATGCCTGCCCCGCTTTCAAAATTAAAAGTACCTATTAATAAACGATTAGCCCGCCTCTTCGGCGTAAAATTAGAAAACGCTGGTACTGATACCGGAATTGCTACTATTTCCGATGTTGATCTTTCACCTGTTAATTATGGCACAGAAAACTATACAGTAAATTATACTGAAGAAGAAGGTCTTAATGTATCCGTAGCAAATAGCGGCGAAGTTACCAGATCAAGCACAGATGCAGTAGCTGTAGATTTCAGTTGGGTAGAAGCCAATGCTAGCGACCAAAAACCGATTTGGATAGCTTTAGATAAGAAGAATATCGCAGAAGGCATAATTAAGCTTGGCAGGCAAGTCGGCTTAAAAGTCATATTTGCCGGCGGCACAGCGCGCAGAATGCTCTGGGGCCAGAATCCTATAACAAATTTTGCGGACAAGGAGACAGATGTAGATATTATGATTCAGATCATAGGCAATAAACCGGTTACTGCCTCTGAGTTAAAATCTATGGTAGATGCCTTTGGAGCTAAAATTAAAGAAAATTACCTTGGCCTGGTCATTGATATAATGAATTACGATGAGAATTCTATGAAGGGATATTTGCATGAGGGTTACGCATTATTTAACGAAAAATCACAGGCAGCTACTATTAACCAGACACTAATTACTATAGAAGAAGGCGGGTGGGTAGTCTGGGATGAAAAAGGCGGCGCATATATTCAGGATGCGCGCAATAATATTCTGCGTTTAGCGCCAAGATCAGGCACAAACGGCGAACTTCTCATTTCTTCTGTATTGGCATTTGTTCGCCTGATGGCTGAATTTCCGCAGAAACAGATTGATGCCGATTCATTAGCCCAGATAAGAGGCTTTGTAGAAAATTGGGATTATGAAAGTGATTCGGCTTATCGCATAAATACTTCCTTACCTGATCAGCGTTTCTTAAAAATATATAAATACGCACAAAAGCCTTCTGAGGTAAATAACTTATTAAAGCAGGTAGGGAGAGAAAGCAAGAATCTCTTTACAATATACAGCAAGGTGCTTGATTTGGAACGCATTGCCAGTGTTGCTGCGCAATGGAAGGGTGGATCAGATTTTAGAGTAGCGGTCATATCAGGTCTTTCCTTGCAAGAGGATCAACCTATCCAGGCGAATATGGTTACAGTAAACCAGGATGATAGCTTAACCGCGGAAGTATTATTTACTTGCGAAAATCAGGGCACTGAAAGCCAGGAATGCGCTGATGAGGAAGAATCAGGAGTCAAAGATGAAGAAGCGGAATCCGAAGGTAATAAGGATAACAAAAATAAATCTATAACTAAGAATAAGCCTGAAAATATCGAAGCGCTAGAAAAGATTGGTCTTAGTGGTAGCTTAGACGGAAAGATTATTACTATTAATGGAAAGAGCAGAAAATTATACCTCTGGCTGGCAGAGCGCGGGATATTTCATTCAAAAGAATTAGAAGAGCTAGAGGGAGAGCTTGATAGATTTTGGGGTTTGGTTAAACGGGATGACCGCAGTTACAATCTTGAGTGGGTTGAGCAGTATATCGTAGAACAAGCCAAAAAGATTGGTGAAGATGATAGCGAAATTAGAAGGCGCATAAGTAGTATTGAGAAAAAAGCAGAAGAAGCAGTGAGAAACAAAGCAGGAATGGCAGCTCTTAAGATTAAGCATCCCCGGGTATATAAAGCAAAGATTAAGAGATGGAAGAAGTTTTATTTAATTGGTTCCAAGCCGTCTGACAAGAAATTAGTTAGCGAAGAATCTCTTCTTATTTGGGCAAAGAAGGTTGAGTTATACGGCTATCTAAACTTGGGAGATTTACTCATGCCGGTAAATGAGGATGGCAATATTATTAGAGAATTAATTGAATGGATACCAATGGGGCAAGTAGCGCCTGCTGAATATCATTCTGCTAAAAAAGTGCCCCTTTATCAGCTTGTTAGCGTTCTTGCCAATACTCAGATAAAGCTATTCACATATTTAGGAATTGTTTTACCTGCGGCATTAGCGCTTGGCACGGTTTTACCGTTTAGCGCCACAGTGCTCGGCGCAGCTAAGAATCAGGGCATTGCAGAAGCAATTGTATTAATTTCTGAACAGGTAGAGAGGTTAGAGGAAGTTTATTTTGAGATCGGCGCCAATGAATACGAAGATATTTTACTATTATACGTTCAGCCCGGTGTATTAGTGAACCAGGGCGGCGCAGCAGTAATAAGATTAGCAGATGGGAGGGTCGCCGTAGCAGTAGAAAAAGATAAGGCTTATCTCTTACGCCATGAATTAGCCGAATACGCTTATTTTAAAGATAACCATATCAGCAAAGCTGATCAAAAAGTTGCAGGATGGGCGCATAATTTCGCACTCAGCGTGCAAGATCAGGTTATTATTCCTGATCGGTACACAGGAGAATTTGAGCAGACAGCCTTGCCCGTTACTGTTATGAGCATAAAAGAAGACGGTGTAGCCTCAGAAGATATCACGGATAAGGAGAGATTAATTCAATTAGCCAGGATTGCCGCATTCGAATTACCTAACACCATGGAATTTGCAAAACGTCCTGCAAACAGCAGAACGCTTTCTATTAATTTATCGAAATCATTTTATTCCGGAGTCTTATCATTCAAAACAGACGTTGATAATAATAAATTTGGTATTATTAGTGCAGCACAGACCGCTGCGGTTGTTTATTTAGGAGAAGGCAAGGAGGAAGTAGTTTTAATTGCCGGCGGAATCTGGGGTTGTTCATCAGTTGCACTTATCGGAGAAAAAGACAAAGAGGTAGTTATAGCTTTAGCCCACAATATGCCTTATGAAGTCAAGCAGGTAAAGGTAGCAGATGTTAAAGGAACCACAATTAAAGAAGCCTTGTTCTTGCCGCAAACAAGAGCAGCCATAAAGGAATTGCGCGCAGAAGGCGTGGTTAATCTTAGGGCTTTTGTACACGGTTATTCAGTTGCTCTTTACATGCAAGAGAGAAATATTACCCTTAAAGTTTTAGAGCAGGATTTGGGTATTCCTGTTGAGGGTTTTGATAGCAAAGACGGATATAGAAACGGATATGATATAGAGAATTTACCGCCCACTATGGTGGTAGCTAATAGAAAGGGTGTAGCGGTATTTTATCCAGGCATACGGCACAGTGAAAAAGTAAGAGTGCACCTTTGGAGAGCCGAAAGGTCAGGCGAAGAGAAAGACCAAAGAGAAGAAGATAGCAAGAAAGAAAAAGATAGCAGTCAAGGTAAGGGCGAAAAGCAGAATAAGGCAACCCAAGAAAAAGCAGCAAAACCTGCTTTACCTGAAGATAAGAAAGAAAATGCCGGACTAAGTACTAATTTAACCAGCGCAATAAAAAATAAGCTTTTATTAAGTAAGATATTTAACAGAACTATACATTATGTTTCCGGGTTAAAGGTAGACTTAAAATATAAATTGCAGGCAGCTTTTGCAGCCGCCTCAAGAATCGTATTGCTTTTACCTGATATTCTTGGCCCGCCCCTAGCAGCATTTAGACAATTTATTAAATTCCTTATTGCTTACTTAGTTCCGCTGAAGACAGGCCCACCGCAAGAATTATCAATAAAATCTACAAATAATTTCAATCCTTTCTTTATAACCGTCTTAATAAATAAATTTAATAATAAGCCGTCACTTCCAACTATAAACAATTTACTTAACCGTGGCCGGTTAGTAAAAGTTGTGGTGGCGGCTTTTGTATCTGTTAGCCTCGGCATAGCTTATATGTCTGTTTCACCTTCCGTGGCTGGTGGGGGAGAGGCATTATTCCAAGCTGCCGGGGCTATAAATTATACGCCGCAGAATGTCCTAATATCTACCGTGGCAGGTGTTTTAGGGCTGGCGGCAATTGTTGTATTCAGAGGCCACAGGGCCTTGGGCCTCCCCAAGATTGACCCCTCTGTGGCTTCTGATACAACTAATAAGATTAGGAGATTAACAGATAGAATTTACAGATTATTAACGCAGCTGCAATTCCTACTTACCGTGGCAGGTATGGGAGTAGCAGCAATTGTTGTATCCAGAGCCCGCAGAGCCCCGGGCCTCCCCGGGAATGACCCCTCTGCGGCCTCTGATACAACTATCGGATTTATTTATTTCTCTAATTTTGAAGAAGAAGTTGTCCAACCGCAATCTCTTGGTACGAAAAATTCCTCTGCGGCCCTTGATGCAGCTGGAGGCAATACGAATGCGGTCGAGGTTATAGAGCAGCATAATTGGGCGTATTTGAGCTGGTGGAAAGGATATCTCGCAGGCAGAATAGCTTTCGGTTCTATTTTAATCAATATAGACTACCATGCCGATTTATTCCCCGGATGGTTTAGGTTGACTCCCAAGGACGGCTCCGCCTGGGCAAAATTAAAGGATGCCGAAAAATTAGCCTTAATAAAAGAATACGCCGGCAAGATAGATTGCGCTCGATATGTCGGCCCGGCTGTTTATGACGGACTTTTCGATGAAATATACTGGGTTGTGCCGGGATGGGTCAGAGACAGCAAAGGCAGAGGCTATGTAGATTATAGCAGCGGCCACGGCAGATATTATCTGGCCAGGGTTTCGGCGGTTAACAGAGAGGACCCCGAAGACACTATTTCCTTATTCTATTTCGGCCCAGGCAAACAGCTGCTTTTAGAGGGCTCAGAGTATCATTTGGGAGATAAGACATACCTCATCTCCGCATTGCAGGAGAATCAGATAAGGCAGATAGCTATTCATGCGGTTACGCCGGAAGAGCTCCCTGATTTCAAAGATGAGAAATGTGCCAGGGTTTTAACCTGGGATGTGGATAGCGTCCCCGGAGCAGGCAGCTATGAATTTATCAAGGATACAATAGAGATTTTAAGACAGAGGAGCGTTAACCCGGCTGACATAAGCATTGCCCAATCCCTGGGAATCAATCCCGAAGGAAGCATACCCCAGGAGAAGATAGCAGAGATTACCAAGAGCTTAGTCTCCAATCTCGCCTCCGCTGCTTCGCAGAGAGGCAGTGTTAATGGTTTAGGCTCAATAGTTGCCGGCGTGGTTTCCCTGGTTGCCGGCTTTGCCGCCTGGAAGCTGATTCCGGCAGCCATCCTGGCGAACATCTCCGGAGCCGGATTAGGCCTGATAGGCCTATTCTTCATTGCTCAGGCAATGGCAATTATTCATACCTTTATAAAGCAGGGCGGAATCAGGGGTTCTCCTTGGGCTACTTCTATTGCTCAGGCAGAAAGAAATCAAATCAGACAACACCCCGCATTCAAATATTTACCTAAGCTCTCCCAGGTTTCCATCCTCAGGCATGAACAGGCCCACCTTGAAGGCAAAGGCGAAATAAGAGCATATCTAACTCAGGCGTTATATCTGGTCCACGACATAGTCAAATCGATTATGTTCAAGCCGCAATCTCCTATTGTGCCTGCACGCCGAACTGCCGGATCCAACCGGGGTGGTTCGGCGTTACGGCACGCAGGCGTGGCAGGAAGAGAAGTGCTAGAAATTGCACAAAAGGGCCTCGGGTTTGAAGGAGTCCGTGGCCTCCTTAATAGGCTTGGGGCCCTTAGTGTAATGCTCAAAGGAGGTGTAGTAAGATGGGTAAGATTAATTTCCAAGATTTA
>QMQO01000031.1 GCA_003650545.1 Candidatus Woesearchaeota archaeon
GCGCTTTGATGGCATATAAGCCTTTGCATCGGACTTGGGAAGGGTTATCACCTCTATTCTCGGATCATTGTCAGGATCAAAATCTGCTTTTTTGCTCTTCCGAGACTTGCGCTTACTAGACTTGCGTTTCTTCATGTCTTCTTCACCTCCTACTCAATCAGGAATTCTGTAAGACCTAACTTTTCGGCCATTCTTCTCATCTTTTTTATAGCTCTTAGTTCAACTATCCTGACCCATTCCCTGCTCACAGGCGGATCGAACATCTTGCCTATTTCATCGAGCGTATAAATCTTATCTTGTTTGCCTTTTCTCAGTGCCAGCACCATTAACTCTTTCGGGTCCAATGTATCGGCCATTTCTTTCAGCCGCTTCTTGAGATCTTTATGCAGCGTATAATCCATAGGATTTAGTGCGTTTTTGTCTTCAACAGCATCTGCAACCAAAACAGGACTTTCCGAATCATATGAAACAACATCATCAAGCGATACGATGGTGAAGTCAGCAGTCAGCAGTCCAATTGCCTTCTCTTTACTGATTTCCATTGCTTCTGCTATTTCTTCATATGTTGCTTCTCTTGAAAGCTGAAGCCGAAGATCATTTTGAATGTATCTTGCAAAGTTGACATGTTCGGCAACATGTTCGGGAAGCCGAACAAGTTTTTCGCGTTTTATGATCAGCCTTCTGATAAAACTGCGAATGTGCCATGTAGCATACGTAGAAAATCTGAAGTTCTTCCGATAGTCGAATTTTTCGGCTGCCCTTATTAGACCGAGATTGCCGCTCTGTATAAGATCAGCATATTCAAGATTTGTGTGATTACGAATGTATTTTTTGGCTATATTTACGACAAGTTTGAGATTTCTCTCTACAAGAACATTTCTCAGACTGACTATTTCTTTTTCAAGCTCTGCAGTCTTCTGCTCAATTTCCCCGGCCATTTCCGGTGAATTTCTGGCGCTTTCCTCTAATTCCCTTATTTCCTCTTTTATTTCATATATCCGTTTTGAATACTCCTTTTCCTCATCCGGACTCATAAGAGGAATATTTCTTATGGATTCAAGGTATGCTTCAAGCGAAGAACTACTCTGCATAGTTTGTGCTCCTATTATACTTCTGCGTGATCTTCTATTCTGTACTTGGGAAAAGGAATACCCAGAATGCTTCCCTTTTCCAGTACGATTCTTGCGTAGCCATAGGTTCTCTTTAATACATACAGAAGAATACTCACGGTCACACAGACGAATCCTGCTGCTATCATGCTGGTTACTGCCCCGCCGAGGAAGATATATGTTGCAATCGTTGTAATTAAATCAGTAAAAAGCGGATGCCCCAGCATCAGTCGTCTGAGTAACGGGCGTATCTTCATAATCAGAAAGAAAAACGCCCCGAAAGTCAGGGCGCCGAGAGTTAATGCTGTAACTATCATTTTAGATCTCCTCCTTCCTCTTTCTCCATAAGGACTGCTTCTATCATCCCCAGGGGAAAAGTGTACATCCTGTGAAACTGGTCTGCCACAGCAGATATTACATCTGATGGAGGCAACTTGCCTCCGAGTATCCCGGAAAGAGCAACCGATGCAGCAACTATGAGCGAATATACTTCTGCATCAATAAGTCTAGCGGCGAACGGGATTATGCCCTTGTTTTCTATTCTTGATGCTCTCCCTATTAATTCTTTTACAGTATCACTTCCTACTGATTTCCCAAGATAGTAAAGAGTTTCATCCAGTTCTTCCTCAAGTGCAGATCTGAGTGCCACAAGATCGTCCGCGGCAAGCAGACTGAGCTTTCTGTAAAGAGCAGGATCTTTGTCCTTTACTATTTCGGCATATATATTCAGATCGGGATCGTGCTCAAACAGTCTCATTTTTCACCTCTTCTTCAGATGTCGCGTTGCTATCAACATTGAAGTCTGTTTCTATCGTTTCTCTGTCCTTTTCGTGATAACCCTCATCTATAGCTCTGATTATCCGCTTAATTGGACTATTATCGCTGGAAGCTGTTCCTTTGTAGGCAGCCACTACCTCTTTAGTGAAATCAACTACATCTCTCCACCTTCTTCCAGCACCTCTTGCTATATGTTCATATGACTCAAGCTGTGTCACTTTTTTCATAAGTCTCCGCCCCCTTCCTGCATTGGCTGCTATTTCTATTGCTGCTGATCTAAATTTCTTGTTCGGCATTGTGTTATCCTCCCTTCTCTGTCCAAAAAAGGTAAATTTATGGACATGTTTTTGTGTTCTGTCCACAGTATGGACATGTTAAATCGTAATAACGTTCATCCTTCCCCTGTAACACCCTCTCAGACGCACGAGAATGCCCCAGAATCGATTTTAATTAGCGTACCCATATCTTATCCTACCTGAACCATAAAAACGCAATACAGCGCAAATTTGGAGCTCTGACGGCATTATGGCAGCTCAACTATCACATAGTCGAATGCTATATTTTCGTCTGCATACTCTCTAGCTTCTTTTTCACTCTCGAAAACTGCCAGTCTCTCGTCTTCCATAACTATCGCTATATAGTCTGCAGTATTGTACTCCACTATTATATACATAATTATTTTCCTCCTTACTTTATACTTTGCCAATCTGGAACAACTAGCGTCACATACGGAGAAGCAATGTAAAAACTGGCTTTTCGTTTTATTACTATACCCTCTTCGCCTATAAGTTTAATGAAATCAAAGTATTCTCTCAATGCATCATAGTCCATATCACTGAAGAACTTCAGAAACTTCAGAGAAGCAATGCCACCTGTTACTGATTCAGCTGCTTTACAAATTCTTGCTAAATCGTGTTTCCTCCAGATCAGTGGCATGGATGGAGTTTCGAATCTCACAAGATCGAATGCATAGTAGTATCCAGGACTACCTTTCTTTATAGATGGTATGCTTTCTCTTCCATTTTCACCGCATAACTCACCGTCTACCACGAAGTCATCATCATCTAACTTCTGGACGGATTCTATGATGTACTGTATTCCCTTCCATGATGTGATATCTTTGAGAGATTTCCGCAGGTATGCATTTACTGCACCGTGATCCTTAACTATTATTACTCTCCAGCCATCTTTCTTTGGTTCTGCTATCCAGTTCTCTTTGATGTCTTTTGGAACTGTTTTACATGGTGCAGGCTTGGGGGGGTAGAACGGCCATCTAACGATGTTACTCGATTCCATAAAACCTTTTTTCCCTTGTATAGTCTCTAATGTCTTCATACAATCTGTATGCAAGATGGCTGTTTATTTCTTCTTTCTTGTATGATTCCATTATCTTCTCAAACTCACTCATCAGTCTGTCCCACGCTTCCGGGCTTATATTAGCAAACTTGTTTTTGACTCTCTTATCAAACATTTCGGCTGTCTGAAGTTTCCCGCCGAATATAGCAAGCCCGCTTTTGACATCTATGTGGGACTCCAACCCAGCGAAGTTCACGACCTCTATTTCCAACGTGGGTTCATTGGAGCTATCTGGAGGGAAAGTACTGGCTTTCCCCGGTCTGGAATTTCCACCCCATTTTCCCTGTTTAGCTCTGGCAAAGAAAGTTGCTCTCGCGAGCCCCAGCGACTTCGCTGTCTCATCATCGAAACCGAGATATCTTGCTGTCTTATAGTACCATGCAGCACATATTGGAAAACGGTTTATAGCTTCGTTAGCTCTTAGTCTTGCATGTCCCATTTTTCTTTGCCCCCTTATCTTTATGATCTTGCTTTATGGCTTTCCATGCAGCAGTTTTCTCTCTGTCTTTCGGATCCACAAAATCCATATTGAGTGCCTCAAATATTTCCTCTTCTGTAACAGATGCAACAAGCTCACCCGTATCTCTCTTGAAGAGTCCATATTCATTAAGAAGGAATCCCATTCTCTTCGCTATGGTTCTCATATCTATATTGAACTCTGCGGATCCTGTAAGATAGAGTAAACGGGCACCCCACTCTCCCTCCCTCGCAAAGTGAAGATCGAACTGTATCCCGTTAAACTTCCGTCTTACCCTGTCCCTTCCTATTACTCCCTTCTCGAAGTCTTCAGACATTTCGCATATCTTCCGTATGATATCTTCAGTATTTTCATTGGTCTCTATTTTGGCCACTATATCCATATCCTTTATTATTTCTTTTCCTCGTCTGTACGATCCGGCAATCTGATATACCTCTATTGAAGGGTGTGCTTCAAGGACATAAAGGATGGGCTTGATTTTATGATATGCTTCTCCCACTTTCACCTTCTTTACAGACTTAGCCACTTTAGACATTTGTGATTGGTACCTCCTTGGTTTTTCCTTCTCCCTATGCTTTTCTGTAGGATAGTTGAAGCTTTGGCTGCATTATATCATCCAGCTCGAATATTTCCAGGACGTCTTTTATTTCTTTGGCATAATATGCAAAATCTATATATCTCATGTCGTTCACCAGGTATGTCAGTTTGTATCCATCCGGCGTTATAACTTTTACATATTCGAGCTGCGTTCCGGGTGTTATCTCTTCCTTGAGCTCATGTATCACCTGATTGGCCAATCTGACCTGTATGGCATTCGGCATAGCATAAGCATCAACATCCATGCTCAATTTGGTTCTCAATATAAAGTCGTCTATGTTCTTGCCTTTAAGGTCGAAAAGCTCTCGTACCACTTTTCTCATGTCAGCGTTCTGATCCAACACAGCGATGGCACATTTATTTAATGCGTCATCGAACAGCTTTGACTTGCTGCTTCCCTTGAGACCGGACCCGCTTTTCTTTATCTCGCCGTTGGTTTTCCTTAATATATAGTTTTTTGCCTTGTAGAAGTAGCCTTCATTATATTCTTCTTCTTCAACAAACATATACGAATCAACATTGAACGTTCCCTTGATCCATTTGCGTATTTGTTCATTTATTGTATCTACACTCAATCGCCTGTTCGTGTATATACCATCAGTATCAACTTCTATTACACAGTCTTCGTACTCTTCCGTTACCATCCTTATTATATAACGGCAGAGTCCTACTATGGCTATCCCAACCGCCATATCACCCACGGAAAGGTGGGGATTCCCCATTACACCGTAGATAGAGTTCATCAGAACTTTTATTGACCACTGATACGAATGAAGCGCCTGTGCTTCTGATTTATTTCCCTTTGTCTCCGCATCTTTCATCTTCTGCTTGATGATTTTTCTCTGCCTGAAAAATTCAACCATTTCTTTTTTGAGAAATCCTTCATCCTTTAGATTTATTTTTATAACCACATCTTTGTTGAAATTTCTGTCAGGTATGTTAAGCCACATAACATTACCCTTTCGGCAGAACCTGTATTCTCCTGTATACTCTCTGAACTCTTTTATCTTCGTTGTTTCGGGAGAAAGATTGAACGTTCGGATGGATGACGGATACATCGACATAAAATCGTACTTAAATACCTTCTTATGGAAACCTTTCTTTTTCTCATCTATGGTAACATATGCTGCTTCATACCTTGTTCCGGTATCTTCATATCTTACCATATTTGACTCAAATGGGTATATATTTCTTTTTACCAGCTCCCGTCCTATAAAGATCCTGGGGATCAGACTTGGTGTGCCATTGACGGCCATATCCAGAGGTATTTTCATAAATTCAGCAAGAGATATGAATCTGGGAAGGTATATTTTGCATAACTCTCTTGTAAGATTTACGTCGCTGACGAGATATTCTGTTACCTCATCCCGCTCATTCATGTATGCTGAAAGCATATTAGTTTTCTTTTCGGCGGGCAGATCCTTTATGTTTGGTATATTGAAGTATTTTCCCACAGTTTTCATCTGCATATTCTTGATCTCGCCAACAAGAACCTGGTCTCTCTCGACTGCGCTGAATATGTCAAAATGTACTCTTTTGTGAGTCTGATAGAACGGAACGTTTTTTCCGAACTTTGATGATCTCTTCGAAATTATCTTTCTTCTAGTCCTGCTTAATGCCAATCCTATATCCTTTAACTCATATTTCATACATCTTTCATAGATGAAGGGTATATCAAATCCCATGCTGTTGTATCCGACTATTATATCAGGATCTATGGCAATAATGTACTCTATAAACTCTGCCAGCATGGATTTCTCGCTCTCATCGTGACTGAAACAGATTATTGGATCGTCGTTGAGCGCAGTTCCGATCATCATTATCGGCAGCCTGTCGGGACCGGGAAATATCCCCTTTCCATCGGTTGCAACTTCTATATCCATATACAGTATATCATACTCTTCTGTAGGATAATCTACGAAGAAATCAGGCATATCCATACACAATGCCTCTATATATGGCTTGTAATATACGCCGCCTTCCCTGCCTGCATTCGTATTGGATTTCCAGAAATTCAATGCTGCACCTTCAATGTAAAAATCAATCTTCTCTGCACAGATTTCCTTGCCGGTATGAAGATCCCGGCATTTGAAATTTCCGGTGGGAGCATGTCTGATGCAATATGGCTTGAACGGCGGAGACATCTCAACAGTTTCCTTGCCGGTTGTGATTTCCAGTATATCCCTGCCTGATTTGTTGATCAATTCTGCTTTCAATGGTATTTTCATGGAAACTCCACATGTTTATTCGATCATTCCCATTATCAGTCCGCGGTAATTCTTATGCTTCGGCGACTCTATTACTACAGGCAGTGCAGGATGATCAGGTAAAGATATTGTTACGGTCGAGTCCTTTTGGTCACCGAGAACACTGATCATATCTTTGATAATTCCTGCATTGACCTTTACTTCGCTTGAATATAGTCTCTCATTATGCTGTTCCACTCCACTTTTAGTATCAGTTTTCCCTGTAACGGTAACAGCATCAATTGACTCAGTCATTTTGGACCGCGAGTATTCGTTCTTTGCTTCAACAGTTAAGGATGACTGGCCGTCCGGATTGTGCATTATATTGATAACAGCTCCAGGATCAACACTGTCTCTGAGTATATTTTCTGCCTGGTTTAATGAAGATATTATTTCATTTACGGAAACAGTTCCGGAAACAGAAAACGTTTTCGGAACAAGTTTTCCGATATCAAGGAATCTGTCTTTCTCTATTAATTTGGCCAGTATAAAGTGAGGATATGCCACAAAGAGAAGATATCGTTTTCCTATTGTAAAATGAACAACCGCATCTTTGCCTTTCTTTGATGCGTCTTTGCAGAACTTCTCTATCAGCTTTGCAGCAGAAAGTGATATTGTGCCCGCTCCTCTATTCTCACCGGCTGCTTCCGTCCACTCATATGCCACTCTAACTGCATCAGTGGCACAGAATTCTATGAACTCATTTCCTATGTGTATCATAACACCATGCAGCTCTGGCTTTGTCGGCTTGGGAAGAGCACAGATTTTTACTCTTTTCAGGATTCCTTCCGCTATTCCAGCGTTTGCCGTTACAGACCCTTTCGTAGTCAGCTTCGGAATGTCGGGAAAAATGTCTATGCTGTTTATTACATATTCGCTTCTTGAGCTTTTAATAGAAACTTCATTATATCTTTTTACTATACTTATTTCGCCCGGCAGTCGGGATACTATATTTTTGAATTGTGTAGCCTTTACAATAAATTCAAATGGTTTGTCTGCTGTGCAGCCTATTCTTGTTGTTATTATTATATCTGCAGACGCACCATAAAGATCGACGGTATGATCACTGTTGACTACAACCCTGACAAAATCACTCTCTATTTTTTCATCATGTGGAGCTTTAGAGACTGCAGGTCCTATCGTATCGAGCGCTTTTTTAAGGTCTTTTGCAGAACACCTCATAGATTATATCCTCCAACTTAAATTTTTGGCTAAATTTTGTTCATATTATTTATAAGATACCCAAGCTGCTGAAGTCTTTCTCCCACAAATCTAAGGTTTTCCATTATATGTTTCCATATCTTGATCTCTCTGGTCAGTCTGTTCACCTCTTCCGCTGCTTTTTTTAAGTCTTCATCTGAAGATGATGCAGTTATCGTCCGTGCCGCAGACTCTTTCTCCGCCACGGAAAGACGGTCAGACTTCGGTCTTGAAAGCTGTTCTTTTGCAATGGCAAGCAGCGCTTTATGATAGTCTATTTCCATGTCGGAGTTGACGGCGTTATAGAGTTCCTCTGCTTTACTAAGCTCAGACTCTGCAAGAGCAAGTTCAAAATTTGCCTCCTGGATCAATGATGTCAGTTCAGCATTGAGTCTGACCAGAACTACGCTGTTGGCATCCGGGGGTATATTTATAGTAAACTTTTTCCGAAGTTCTTCAAGTGTGTATTCATTTCCTCCTCGTCCAAACACCAGGTTATCCATTTTTTATCACTCCTCTTCTATCTTTCAGAGTGTCAAATACTGCTGTTATTAGTTTCCAGTCTTTCCATGTAATACGCTTTTTATATCTTATCTCTTCTTCTGTTCCTCTCAGCAAGGCAGCAGGATGAAGCGTTGGTATTACAACAGTGCCATCCCCGGACTTCATCACTTTCCCTCTCACTTCACTGATCCTTTTAACGTTAGGGAGCATATACTTTGCCGATGTGAGTCCGGTTACAACTATAAGCTTTGGCTTTACAACATCTATCTCTGTATCTATAAATTCTCTGCACGCTTTCAGCTCAGTGGCAGTCGGTGTCCTGTTATGCGGAGGTCTGTGTTTTACAACATTAGTTATGTAAATATCTCTTCTGTCGAATCCTGCAGCATTCAGTATCTTATCTAGAAGTTTTCCTGCTTTGCCAACGAACGGCACTCCGGTTTTCGACTCATGGAATCCCGGAGCTTCACCTATTATCATCAGGTCAGCATCCAGCGATCCGCATCCCCAGACGTACTTTCCATTGTTCCAGAATGTACATCTTTTGCACCTTGCGCATCTCTCCTTTGCTGAATTGAGAGCATTGACTTTTAATTCTCCGTTACCTATGTCATAAACAGTTAGTTGTCTCATAGAACGAAACTATCCTCGATTACGTCTATTTCATTTTCATTCTGGTGAAAACTAGGGTTATCATTGCTGGACAGTTCTTCAGCGTACGACTGTATGTCTTCACGGTGTTTTGATATCAGAAGATTGTGACAGCCGTCAATGCCCGATGAAAAGTCTATATAAATACCAAAGTATAAGTGCTTATTAAAAAATGTTCGGCATGATGCAGCAAGACTTCTGATAGAATCATAAATAAAAGAATTAACTTTTCGTTTTATCATGCGAGACTCGTTTGTATCACAGACGAAAATATCATCAAGCAAGTCGAAATAGTATTTTAGTGTGCCACCCAGAGAGAATAAATACGGCCAATCTTTATTATTTTTCTCATTCTCCTTAACGAAATTCACTATTTCTGTATTAATGGCAGAACAGATCAGATCTGCGAAAGCTACAATGAAATTACCTGCAATCTCTCTGTCCCGGCTGTTACGCATCAGAGTAAGCAATACATATCGCCTGTTGTCCATTCTTTTCTCCTTTATACTACGGTATCCACCGCTCTATCAGAGTCTGTGCGATGTTTCCGCCTCTTTTGGCTGTCAGAGCATCTATTTGGCTGTAAACTTCTCTTTCAACTTCATTAACTACATCAAGAAGCAGGGAACGAAGTCTATGGTACACAAAGAGACATCTTATGCAGACAGGCTTGCCGTGTATTACATCACCAAGTCTTGCCGGCGGTCTGGCCTGTAAACATACAGCACAAGTGAATCTTTCGGCACGATCTTTATCTGTTCGTCTATCACAATATTTGCCGGTTCTTGCTTTTCCCTGTGCCATGGCGGAACACCTTTCTACAGCTATTTATTGGTATCAGGAGACTGTATCCAGTCTTTTACATCAGGATTTTCTTCAATGTATCTGATGGCTGCATTTACACCTCTTACCTTTGTCTCACCAATTTCGTATGTCCCAGATGCGGGATTTCCTATAATTCCTGTCTTTAAACCATATAAAAATAGGTCATGTGACTCATTTATCCCGCCAGTGTAACTGAAATCTATTTTAATTTCTTCATTGCTGAAGGTGCATATCTTGCTCTTAATTGCCATGCTTACAGTAAATAGGTACCCTCTATCTCTTTCCTTTCTCTCGGAATAATTGCTTCTCCTGACTTTCATTATAATGGATGCATAATGAAGCAGGGCCTGGCCGCTGGTTGGACCCTCTGGTGCACCGTATGTATTTATATCGGTTCTAACCTGTGATGTAAATATAACAGGTATCCCCGACTTGTCTAATCTGTCAGTATACATTCGAAGGAATTGACTCAGCTTTCGCGCCTGAAGTGCTATACTTTCGTCATCAATACTGCGATCTCTTTCCGCTCTAGTGAGCATTCCGGTTACACTGTCTATTATAACAAGATCCACAAGCCTGCTGTCTATGGCTTCCATAAGAATGGAAAGTCCTTCCTCGCACGTAGACGGTTTACACCATAGAAGTTCATCAGTGTCAACCCCCTGGATTTTCATCCACTCGGTAGTCTGTCCCCTTTCATAGTCTATGAAGAGTACACTGCCTCCTTCTTTCTGGAGTGATCCGACCGTCTTGAGAAGAAACGTAGTTTTTCCTCCTCCTCTCGGTCCGTAGACCATACTCCAGCGTCCCCTGGGCCAGCCTCCTCCTATAAGATAGTCAACCGAAAATAAACCAGTAGATATGCGCTCATCCTTCAGGTCGCTTGCGGTCATTATAGTATTTTCACCGTACTTCTTGGCTATTTCTTCCATAAATCTGGTCTGAGCTTTGTTCATGAGTATCCTCCAGAGATTTTATGAAATTTATACCATTATTATATATTTTATCCATAACTGTCAGCTTGAGTGCTTCGAAGCTGTCTGAATTGATAAAATCTGTATATCTGTAAGGTGTATCATTATAGTATATGATACCACCCCGCTTTTTCAGAAGGCCCATCTGATGGCCAATATAAAATATCTCAAAGGCTGAATCGAATCCTTTCTCCCAGAGAAGATCCATCAGTCCTCTCTTTGATGGAAGACATATCTTGCTTGATTCTATTGTAGCCATTACTCTGTGGCCAATCCTCCTTCCCGAGACATCACGAATTACACCATATTTCCGCATGCTGATCCGCATGGATGCATATTCCTTGAGTGCTCTGCCTCCCGGAGTAACTTTTACGCCGGGTTTTCCCGGATCATACCTGTACTGGTTCATTAACACAATTGCAACATTGCTTCCATCTACCGCTTCCAGCAGCGGCGGCATGTTCAAGGAAAGATATTTGGCCTGCATTGTGTTTTCTGATTCATTAATGTCGTGTGTGTGCAGTGCAGCTATCGTATCAACTACGATTACACCGCGATTCTTTTCTTCAACGTACTTTACAATTATCTCGAAAACATTTTCGAATCTGCCTGTTCTGACTACAGTTACCGGTCTGCCTGCAATGTTAAGAACTCTCTCTCTTGTTACACCATGATCAGCATCTATGAAGATGCCTTCATTTTCTCTGAGTGCAGTGAGACCGAGAGTCGTCCTTCCCACCCCAGGATCAGATGCTATCTCTGTTATCCTTCCTGCAGGATATCCGCCAGTCATCCAGTCCATTACAGCAGATCCCGTCCTGCAACGTCCTTCAGGTATGGAATTTTTAATTTTTGCGAAAGCTGTTATCAGTCTTGAAACCATAGATCAAACTCCATGGGATTTGGTATATCTGATAGTATTGAGAATATCCATAAAATCATCCATTCGCATTGTTATATAATTAATACCGTTAAACTTGCATTTTTTGATCACAGCAGGAATCATAAAAAGCTCCAGGGCCTGTCTTTCGATTTTTTCGATTACGTCCCTGGAGATAGATATGCCCCGGGATGAGGAAGAGTCCATAGCAGTTGTTTTTACTTCTACCAGGAATCCGAAATCTCGCAAAACTTCTATAGTCAAGTCACCGTCGTCGTTCAGTGCACCAGAATTAGCGTTTCGCCTTCCTCCTGATATCTTCCGGAGATCTTTTTCTGCTGAATCCCCAGCTCTTCTCGGTGTGTGTTTCATTACCTGGCATTCCCCTTTTTCTTCTTATATGGTCAAAAACCAAATCAAGTAAAGGGAGCCCAACAGTTCCTATTACAGTTCCTATAGTCTGCAGCGTTCTTTTATTCAATGCAAATGCCCCCTTTCCTATCCCCATCCCGGAACCTCTCTAATACAGATCTTTCAGCAAAGACTTAAACTTTCCTAATTTTATCTTTGTATCATTTGAATATTTGTGATGTTTAAGCCTGGCAAGGCCGGTAATCTCCAGCCACTCACCCAAAGTTTTATGCTCTCTCGGGCTTATTTCTCCTGCTTCTTTCATGGCACTCAAAATTTCAACAGCATTAATTAGTCTTTCCCTGATTATTCGGCTTTCATTTGCCGCCATTAAATGTGTGCAGCGGAAGCATGAGACTTCTACTGCATCTTCATCTGCTTTTACCAGATTTTCACAGCAGATATTTAACGGATCACAGCATCTCATAAGTTTCATATCTTCACCCGCCTCTGCATCTTTTATGTCTCTCTGGATGTTTGACTGACTTGCCGCAGTTTTTGCAGACATATACCGTTAAGTCATTATTAATCTTTACCATTTCAAATCCTTCAGGTGGAGAAGCATCTGTATTTGAGTTTTCTTCTTCTGAACCTTCGTCAGGAAGAATATCGTCAATCTTTCCCGAACTTCCGTGAAGAGGAGAAACATTGTTAAGATACCTCTTGTACACATCTTCTTTCCCGCTCAGGATCCCCGCAAATTCCGGGAACATATCGCGGAAGATCGTTGATAAGCCATGATAGCATATCAGAAATCCTTCAAGCTTCCCTTGCATTGTAAAGCTCTTGAGAAGCCCGGATATCTTGTCCGGTGACATGTCAAATAGCCTCCTTGCAAGTTCAGATCCGTCATCTTCAGATGCTTTGGTTGCCCATTCGAAGAATATGGGCTCGGCTGCTGCAAGAAGTCTGGTTGTTGCAAGTGCCATTTCATGGTTGGACAGACAGTTGATAACATTATTGATAACATCATCTGTCACTATAGAATCTATTAGATTTACTGAGTGTTCTGCTGATGGTGTAGTCACTTCTTCACCTCCTGGGTTTCTATTGAAATCTGCAAATATTCCTTGCATCGTTATCTGCCTCACAACACCCTCTCAGACGCACGAGAATCGTTTCTGAGAGGACTTTTCTAACTCACCTATGTCTTATACCGCTTTTTAGAATTATAGAGAATGCATCATCACTCTCAAAGGTTCTCAAAGTATTTGATGGATGTTCTAGAATTACTGATATTGTTTTACTTAGAGGCACATCCTTATATATAGCTTTTACTTTTCTGAGCTTCTTTGTCCATTTTAGAACAGAATATATGTTTTCCATTCCTATGGTTCCCTCTCCGATGAATGTGTGTCTGTGTTTATTCGAGCCCATAGGATGTGCAGTATCACTCACATGTATTACATTCAGGGCGCCATTTTCAGCCATCTTTAACAGTACCGGAAAAAGATTTCCCGTGAATTCTTCCCACGATTTTGCCGGTCTGGTATACATGTATACGTGTGTAATATCTGCACAGGTTGTAATATATGAAGATGGCAGCCCGACCCGCTCCAGTTCATCCTTTGCTTCCATTACAAGCTCATATAACTCATCTATTTTATCGTTTTGGTTCTCAAATGCAAGGATAACCCTCTCTCCCGGCTTTCGTTTCAGCTCATGTTCAGTATATGCAATAGCAAATGCCTTAACAGTGTGTATCCTCTTTTCGCGATCCATAGTTCTGTTCTCATGCATAACTGCAATCCCTATATTCATTTCCGAACACACAGAAGAATGGTGCATTATTGCGCTCCATGAGCTGCTTCTGATATCAGCATCTTTGCTGAAGATGTTCATTGCATAGGGTGCATGAGCTATCACACAGATATTCTTTTCGGCTATTAACTCCTTTATAGCTGTCTTGATGTCTTCTCTGATATCCCGCACAAACATTCTTTGGGGACCTCCAAGAAATATCTGAACTGTATCAAAACCTAGTTCCCGAGCTCTGTGCATGGCAGCAGTCTTGGGGCCATAAATGTGCGCCCCGTAAAGAACTTTTAAGTATTTCGACGAAGCCGGTATATACATTGAATACCTCGTATTTACATCGTATTGTCTATTATGTCCTGATTTTTCAGGGATATTCCACAGTGATAATATCCGGAAATATTCTGTATTGTGTTGCCCTTTCTATCCTGATAAATTACTGCGTATCCAAGATCCATCGGAGCATACCTTGGTTTTCCTGTTCTTGCATAATCGAGTGTATGACACATAGATCCCTGCTCTATTACAGTTCTACCTCCGATAGCGAGCTTGGCCTGGTGGTGGTTATGAGCAACAACGATACAGTCGAATTCTATGAGCTGGTCTCTGAAGTAGTTATGTGCCCATTCACCGGTCCTTCCGTAAACTTTACTGTAAAACTTGGGATGGCAGAATATAGTTTTTCCTATCCTTACCCACCATTTTTCCTCGCTGCCGACAGTTATAACATTTTTAAAATTGTGTTCGGCTATTTTTCGGCCGTCATCATCGTATACTTCACCTTTTGCAATATGGTTCAGTATTTCATAATCGAAGAGCCATGACAAATTCTGGGTAAGGTGAGTATTCATGTACGTATTTATTCTTTCCTCATGATTTCCCTTCGTCAGCACAACCTTTGGAAATATCCCGGCAAACTTCTCTATATAGCCTAGAACCTTCCTGTATTCATAAAGCAGTGCTATCTCCTTATCCTTGACGAATTTGCTTACAGCATATCCATCAAATAGATCACCGTTTATAACCAGTATATCTGCATCGGAATGATCTGAAATTGCTTTCTTGATGAAATCTTCATTCTCAAAAGGAACATGGAAGTCACTCATACAAAGTATCTTTCTATGCGGCTTCGCTGTTGATGGTGTTCCTATTAGAGACATCTGACGTTTCAGAAGATCTATGGTTCTAAGCATCTCCTGTGTTGCTTCGCTTCTGGATTTCTTGTTTCCTTTGGATGTTCTGGTTTCGGAAGTGACCTGTGATTTGGATTTTCTGTTGAGATTGGCAAGCACAGCAGAAACTGTTGTCCGGGGAACATTCAGTAACCGGGCAACATCCAAAGTAGAATAATTTTCGTCTGATTGGAGAAGTCTTACAATTTCATCTCTGGTATCTTTATTTAACAAAATTTACCACCACCCTTTCTACTCCCATTATATCACAGAACCGGGTGGATTTCAAGTGATTTTTAGTGAATAATTGGTGATATTCACTGGCGAAAATTCTTTACGGTCCTTCTGATGGATGACAAACTTCTCGGCACCATACATGATATTTCTTTTTCTGTATATCCTATTTCATAGAGAGCCTTAATTGTATTTCTATATATATTTCTCCGGCTTTTAGGAATAGATTTTATTATTCTGATATTCATTATCTGCCTCCATAACTGCACGAAAACCAACACAATAACCCCAGCAGTCTCTAGTGCGGTAGTTGCGGGTGGAACTGCGCGCGTAAAATGCGGAGAGGAACCAGCAGCCGCCTCGAAGCGCGCAACACGAGCCAGACGACGGGCCCGCAGGATCTATCTCTGGACTGCTTGAATAATAACTGCTGCTATACCAGTCCTCACACCATTCGTACACGTTCCCAAGCATGTCATATAGTCCCCATGCATTTGGCAGCTTCTCTCCGACGGGATGCGTCCGATTGCCTGAATTGCCGTCATGCCACAAGTAAGCTTCATCAGGCCTGTCTCCCCAGTAATATTCTGTCGTTGTCCCCGCTCTGCACGCATACTCCCATTCTGCCTCTGTCGGCAGTCTATACGTTCTGCCCTCCTTTTCTGACAGCTTTCTGCAGAATTCCTTCGCGTCATCCCAAGTAACCATCTCAACAGGTCTGTCGTCTCCCCTGAAATTCGACGGATTCGTCCTCATTATTGCTTTATACTGCGACTGTGTTACCTCGTAAATCCCGATGTAGAACGGTTTAGTTATCGTTACTTTATGCACGGGAGCTTCCCACATA
>QMQO01000032.1 GCA_003650545.1 Candidatus Woesearchaeota archaeon
AACAAAAAGAGGACGCATATAAAAATTATGGCGATGATTGCCTTATTTATAGAATACCAACTAAAAGACCTCATACAAGCAATAGAAAAAGACCAACAACCACCAATAACAGGACAAGACGGATTGAGAACAATAGAAATGATAGAAGAATGTGAAGAAATAGCCTGTTTCTTAATTTAGATCGAGAGCAGGAATAAGGATCATAAATTTCATATAATAATAAGTTCCTATTTTGAACATAACGATATAGAATAGATTATGAATAGAAAAGAGTTTGATACACTTCCAGAAGACTTTTAAGCAAGAAAGCTCATAGAAATTATTTGAAAAATTACTTCTGCAATAACTTTGTATTATAGTAAATGGAGTTAGTTTTATCTGTTTTCCCTAAATACTGGAATCCTAATTTTTTTAGAATCTTATGAGAAAAATCTCGAAGCACTGGGAATGTAGTTTCAATTATTACATACTTAGTCTTAGTCAAAGTATTTTTTGCACCAAGTAACACTAACGGTTCCGCTCCTTCTACATCGATCTTTATAACGTCTATATTATCTTCACTATATAATATGTCATCCAGAGTTATGCTTGGAACTTCTATGTATCTAGAACGTAGCTCAACGATACTATGTCTGCCATGGAATTCTGATAGTGTTAGCAGTACTTTGCCTTTTTTTTGTGAAACAGCATATCTGTATGCATAAACCTTTGAGTACAAATTGTTAAGCTTTAAGTTATATTTCAAAAGTCGAAAGTTTCTAGGATGTGGTTCAAACGAGTATACTCTTCTGGCTTTACTAGCAAGCCTAATAGTGTAGCCGCCAATATTTGCCCCTACATCTACAAAAACTCCTCCGGGACTTAAGAGACGCTTAGCAAGTTTTAGGGTATCCTTCTCGTAACATAGGGTAGAATGATATAGATCCTCAAGATCTTCAATATAGAACAGGGCATTATCTAATAGGATTATAGTAGGTTTACCCGCTAGAAGTTTTCTTAAGAGCGATTTATTAATATAGTAATTGCAGTCCTTAATAAGTAACCGAAGCATTTCGATATCACGATACCTGATATTTAAGCCGAGTTCAAATAAGATTGCTAAAAGAAAGCTTGGAGTCTTGATATAGGATATGAGGTTACGAGTACGTTTCTTAGAACTTAAGGTTATCATCATAAATAATGCTGATCTTAAAAAACGAAAGTTATAACAACTACACATGTAATAACACCTGTGTATGTTTTATACTTAATAAAGTCCATATACTTTTCGTCATTAGAATCAACGTTAACTCATAGTTAAGTACAATGAGTTTATATCTTCTTTAATAATGCATGTAAGGCCTAATCTAACTGTTCAGAATCTACATTAATGCTTAGAAAAAGAAAAAATTAATTACATAGGCTTTTCCTTAATCTTAATCTAAGAGAAAGTACATTCTCAACGAATTTCTTAAGCTTATTAATATTGTCTAAATGCAGATTAATTAGTCTTATTAAGTCGTTAGCTACATCTTTATGCTCTTCAAATAAGTTATGCTTCTCATTAGGATCCTTTGCTAAATCGTAGAGCTCAAACATTGGAACACTTGAATGAATTAAGTCTAATATTAATTTCCACCTACCAAGAACAACGGAAACTATATATCTTGATGTATCATACTTCAGGTTTATCAGATCAGGTATGGCACTCTCTGAAAAAATGGGATAAAGATTTGTTTCACTACCTTCATATAACACCCTTGCTAGACTCTTACCCTTAAATACAATGGGTTTTTTAGCACGTATTAAGTCAATTATAGTCGGTGCAAGATCCATTAATTGTATGGGTCTATCATATATTTGTCTCTTTGAATTAATGAATGTACCTCCAATAATTAAGGGAACTCTTAAAACTTCATTATATAGTATATCATATGCGTGACCAAACTTCCCGTGCTCTAAAAAAGCTTCACCATGATCACTTGTTATTATTACGAGTGAATCATCTAAAAGACTATACCTACTTAATTCCTCAAGTAAATGGGCTATGTTATCAGCGACATATCTAACAGATGCCTCATAAAGTTTCTTTAATCTACTTACAATCTCAGGATTTGGGTTCTCAAAATTTAGTCTATAGTTATAGAAGAAAGCTTCTCTCCTATTAGAAAAACCGGTACCACTTAGATATTCATCAGGAGGAGCGAAGGGGAAATGTACATCCATGTAGTGAATCCATAAAAATACACGTTTAAGTTTGTTATTGTTCTTCCTAATCCATTCCAATACATAGTTATTCAGCTCTCGAGCCTCTATATAAGGTAAATTAAATCCTTTAATCCTATAATATACTCTATTGACTATACTCCATAGTTTTTTGCTACTACCCTCTAGTAGTTTACCTAAAACATTAATAAGAAAACGTTTCCAACCGCTACTCGATACAACCAGACCAGCTGGACTACGATACCGTCCAAGAAAATCATAAAACTCCATGAAACCACGATCCCAACCAAAGCGTCTAGACAAAAACGGATTACTATGAAAACCGATCGTGTAGAAACCGTTCTGAGATAAAACTTCAGCGAGTGTAGGTATACCATCCTTAAGTCTTAAATCCCCGTGTACGAGAAAAGGAGTAGAGGACATGATACTAGGGAAACTCTGAGAAGTACCAGGACCATTACTATAAACTACTTTAAAAGTTAGTAAACTGCCTACATTTTCGAAAAGGACATCCCGTACATTATCAAGCATGTCATAATCGGCACGAAGAGAGTCAACAGTTATTAGTATAACTCTGTTAATCTTGATTTTATTAATAATCTCGTCACTCATAAGCATCACTAAATTCAATTTAAGTTGAGAACTTTGAGATAACGTGCCAATCCCTCTCTTAGATCTATGGGCTCAATTTCAAGTATCTGCTTCATTAAGGTTATATCAGCCTGTGTTTTCTCTAAGTATTTAGGAGGTTTAGGCACGTAAAGTGGTTTAATGTTCTTGCCAAGCATATCATTAATTATTTTAATTACTTCATTAAATGTATACGATCTACCACTTCCAACGTTTATTATAGGCGGTGTTTCTCTCACAGCAGACCTTATTATAGCTTCCACTATATCATCTATATAAACAAAATCTCTGCTTTGCGTACCATCACCATATACTATTGGTCTTTTGTCACTTAATATGGACTTTAAGAATAAGGTAACAGGACTAGCTATTCGACCTTTATGATCCTCACCAGGTCCATAACCAGCGAAAATTCTGAGTCCTACACTTTTTACTTCATCTCTATAGTAATTAGCTATTATTTCACAAGTTAGTTTTGCGATACCATATAGGTTTACTGGCCTTGGTATATCGAACTCAGAATTCGGGGGAGGCGATTTTCCATAAACACTTCCTGAAGATGCATATATTACCTTTTGCACATTAATTTCTCTTGATAGTTCCATAATGTTTATAAAACCGGATACGGTTTCGCGAAACTTCTCTTCAGGAGCTTCATTAAATAATATTACCGATGATGGACTACCAAAGTGAAAGATAAAATCTATGTCCCCCTTAGTATATTCGATAATGCGTTTAATGAAGTCTTTACTATCAACAGCTATATTCAATATATTCACTTCTAAGTTTTTAAGATTTTCCTTCACACCAGTTGAGAAATTGTCAGCCACTATTATATCACAATTATACTTTATGAGTTTGCGTATTATATGAGAACCTATAAAGCCAGCCCCGCCTGTTACCAATACTCGCTTATTCCTTAAGCTCATTTTTGCTCACCTTAAGAGTACTTCATATACATTCTTGATAAGTTTTTCGACATGACGTTCGAGAGAGTATTTAGCTTTAACAATCTCTCGAGACTCTCTGCCCATTCTTTTACATAGGGTGGGGTCAGATATTAACAAGTATAATTTTTGTGCTATATGTTCTGGTGACTTAGGGGGGACAATAAAACCGCATCTTCCATGCATTACAATTTCATTAAGTGGAACAATGTTAGATACTATGACAGGAAGACCTGATGCCATAGCTTCAAGAACAACTAACCCGAAAACTTCTTCAAGAGAAGGATAGACGAAGATATCAAGCTTTTGTAAGAAAGAGGGAGGATGTACTGGACCGCAGAAAGTGACAAAATCCTGTAGGTTTTTGCGATACACATATTCCCTTAATGTATTGAAATACTTAATGTCATTTATAGGACCAGCTATATACACTTTTATGGGCATAGTTATCTTAAACTCCTTAAGAAGGATGTAGATACCTCTTAAAAGGTATAACACCCCTTTCTTCTTGCATATTCTCCCAAGGAATCCTATGTTTACATGAGATTTGTATGACTTCTTAGGATTAGGCTTGAATTCTTCTATGTTAACACCATGAGGTATTATCACAACATTATCTTCGGGAATCCCTAGCGTTATCAGGAAGTTTTTATCTCTTTTAGAGAAAACATGAAACATATTAGAGGAGTTAATGAGTATCCTCCTTGCCAAAGGATTATATCTGTAATATTTAATCCAATATGATAAGGAATGACAAGATAAAACTTTAGGTCTTTTCACTTTACGAGTAAAGAGGGGAAATGTTAAGTCTACATCATCATGAAAATGTATAATGTCAAATAAAGATACGTATTCCTTTAGTTTATTAAGGTGAAGGGGTAAATAGTGTACTCTGAATGGGATTCGTAATAGCCCAATATACTTCGAAGGCCATACGTTTTTCTTAACACTATTTATGTATTCGCTTTTTAGGAAATTCAGGGTACATTGCCTACTAGTATCTGTTAGAGAAATAACCTCGGTCACTATTCCTAATTTCTTGAGTGCAGTAGATAGATTAAATATGTAATATTCGGTTCCTCCAATTACTGGTAGGAAACTCGGAGTTAAATGTACTACCTTAAGCATCTTATTGTTTTACCATTACTCTAATTTAAGGAGTTCTCTATATAGATTCCACAATTTGTTTTTTACAGCATTCAAATTATATTCTCTATGAACCCTTTCTCTGCCTTTCTGACCTAATTTCTTGCGTAATTTCTCGTTCCATATTAGTTCGAGAATCCGATCCGCGAAAGCTTGAGCTTTTCTTTCGCACAAAAGTGAGACTTCATTATTAGGTGCTATTTCACTTATAGGTGGGATATTAGTCGCTATAATGGGAAGGCCAGCAGCCATAGCTTCTAAAAGAACTAATGGCATAGCTTCTATCTTTGATGGAAGAGCGAAAATATCGCTACTCAGATAAAGGTACAATAAGTCCTCCCTTGGAGGGTCTATTATTACCTTTACTACATTATATAAGTCATATTTTGCTATTCTTTGAATTATGTTTTCGTATAGATAATCTCGTTGTTGCTTTGTGAAAACTCTACCTACAAGAACTAAACTTAATCTATTTTTTAAATGAGGAGCCTTTTCTACAATTAATTTAAGAGCATCTATTAGAATATGCTGTCCTTTAAGTTCCATAAAATTAGCTACGCATAGAATGTTTAACTCCTTGAGGTTGTATTTATCTCTAATTTTTTCGAGATAATCCTCATTTTGATTTTTAAATATGTTTGGATCTATACCATGAGGTATTATCACTAGATTTTCGCTATTTATATACCTTGCATAAAGATTGGCTTGAAAACGCGTAAATACGTGAAAACGTGATAATTCGTATTCCCCAAATTTAAGACATTTATTAATCAAGTGACTGCCTAATTTTTTAACTATATTAGTGTATAACTCAGGCCAATGAATATAGTGTGAAGTAAAGACAAGAGGAATCTTATACTTACGGAGTATGAGAAAGGCTATTATGTTCTCAATAAAGAGTAAGGAATGCATATGTACTAATGTGCACTCTCTACACATTCTAGTTAAGTACTTTATTAAATATTTAGTAAAGTGATTGATAAAGTCTACGTTCATACTCTGATTAATCCTAAAGGTAGCAGGGAATTTTATTATTCTTAATCCTTCGTAGTTATACGCAAATGGAACTTTGCTTAACTTGGCACCCTTAGATAATATTATGACATCAAACCCCTTCTCAAGCATCATTTTTGCAGGGTAATAAAAGAAGTGCGGACTAAGTTGCTTCTTTATTATATATTCATCCCACCATTCGGTTATTTCAACAAATAACATAACAAATTCGCCTAATCATATTGGGGGAATGCTCGCTATAAACATGTACATGATTAGAAACTCAGAGGTTGAAGTACTACCTTGAATTTTCAAGAACTTAAGATTAGTAATATTGTTAAGCTCTATGATTGCTAAATGCGAAGTAGCTTCACGACTACTGAGTAGTAATTTAGAATGATATGTAGAATTTATAGCATAAATATCCATAAGACCGTGATTCACCTTATATTTTATTACAAGATATAGATTTTTTGTATTAAATGGTGGAGTGAAGGTGAATATAATACCTTTATATAAACGATTACTTCGAACCAGAATATAGTCCTTATGAATGGCTACATATACGTCTTCTTCTTTAACGAAAGATGTTGAAGGAATTAAAATATATTTAACATCTAGGAATGGGAATGTAGACATGAATGTTATGGTATAGTTTGTTGTTACGTCACTTTCTATATGCATAATGTTATTACTATAAGTGAGAATTAATGGGCTAGGAGTTATAGATGAGGGAATTAAATATCGAGGTATATCTACTAGGTTTACCTCTTTTGCATATACTGTCACACTAAAGTATGGAAAGTCACTGAATTCTAAGTAATTTAAGTGAAGTACTACTTGAGTATGATTGGGAAAAACGGCCATTATCTTTGTCTCCTTCAAAAGCTTATCAAAGAGCAGACTAATTTTAGTTACATTGTACATAAATATGAGGATATCATTACTCTCATATACATTAAGGAAATACCATCGTCTTCTCATAATATTAGTTAACAGATCCTTGCCTTCAGAATAAGAGGGATCTATTAGAAAGTAAACTATACGTATACCGCACTTATTGAGGAATAAAGTAGAATTAATTATGTCTTTAGATACAATATCCCGTATTATAGTTAGATAATTCTTGGGAACAAACATGGGTATACTATAAGTTATTTCTTGAGTGAAATTAAGATTAAGGATAAGTGAAGTATATGTGCATAATCTTCCGGTAGTTACGAATAACGTAAAGTTTCTAGAGACACTTTTTAGGGTTGAATTAAGAAATAGTAGTCCTAGGTATTGACTTTCTGTTAGAATTGGTTCGCCGATTTTTGAGTGATGAAGAACGACTTGCGGGGAAACTTTTCTCCTTAAAGGATAAAAAGAAGTTACATCGAAAGGTGCAAATGAGTTACTCATTACAACTATGAGCGTAAGTAACAACATCACTCTTGTATGCTTATGTACATATTCAGAGTATGTAAGACATGTGGTACCTATTAATAGATAGGGAATACTTACTAAAAGAGTAGATTTTAGTAGATAACCAAATAAGCCGTAGTAGTAAAATATTCTTAAAGTAGCTTTCGATGCATATAGTCCGAAGTGAGGCATACAAGATACGAGAAATAATATTACGGTAATTATTATCCACCATAGACCGTATATTTTGTTAAGTCTTATTAGAAAAATACTCCCAAGCAATATGTAAAATAATTCCTTTTTAAGTACATGTTTGGGAATAGCGTTAGTTAGGATTTGGGGATTAAGTTCCGCTCTTAAAGCGTATTTATAACCTCCATATATCCGGTCTAACACTGAATAACTACTTGTTAACTGTAAATAGATTTGATATAAGCTAATGGTAATGATTAAGGGCACCAAGCTGATAAGGAAGCTCTTAATCACATCGACTACAAGGCGCCTCTTAAATAAGAATATCACAATAATGAGGATATATGAATACAATACCCACCTATAAATAACATCAGTATGAGAAAGAAAGGCCAGAGCGAGAGAGAGGCCAGAGAATAACGAATAACTATAGCGGAAGTAGGGACTGTAGTTCGCTACTCCTTTAATTATAAGAGCTAACGAGATGATGAGGAAGGTGTTTGCTAATACATCTCGATAAAGGTCGGAGAAAAATCTAAATGCAAAAAAGGAGGTTGAATACATTAAGGATCCTAATAAGGCTATATGCTTGTTTTTCGAAACATGCTTATACATCAAATAAACAGGATAGACTGAAAAGCTATCGATAGTAGCAATAAGGATCTCTACGATATGATGATTTTTAAACATAACGATAAAAAGAGCAGCAATGAAGTATAAGAGAGAGTGATTGAAGGGTACACTACTTGGGTAATAATTAGGTACTTCATAAATGTGTTGGATGGAATATCTTATGTAGTTAGGAGTATCCCAGCCTATGAATAGTGGATATGCTTTAGCTATATAATATATTCTAAATCCTAAGTTTGTCAGAAATGTAAAGAAAAGACATAGCTCATGAATATTGTATTTAAAGAAGGATATCGGTTTCAATATATGGATTACGTGGTTTAACTTAAAATGTGATATACATAGATATGAGTATAAAGCCAGTAGAATAGTAAGAGTTGCTTCCAGTAATACCATCCTAGAGAGTTTTATTAGAATGATTTTCAAAAAGATATATTCAAGCGTTAGTATAAGTACACCAATAATAAAGGCTAAGACGAGTCTTTCTGTAGACTCAATATTTTTATATTGTTTTGATGCCAGTAGTGCTACAGGAAAACCTAGAAGTATTATTATTAGGAATATAATAAGAGCTTGCAGTAAAAATACAAGAAACATAACTAGGTAAGAAGTAACCCTTTAATAGTGCTTATGTATTTCCTAGTAACCTTATCCCAAGAGTAATTTTCAAGTATGAACGCTCTTCCGTTTTGAGCTATGTTAATATACTTTAGAGGATTTTCAAGTATTGCTTTTAGTTTAGAGATCATTTCGTCTTTTGAGGATACGGCAATGCAATGAACATTAGCCTTTAAACCAGAAAAGCCTATTAGATCATCTATAGAGGAGACTACTAAGAGACCCCAAGCAAAATACTCCAGAGCCTTAATCCTTTGACTACTATGAGCAGCTTTTCCAAAGTAGGGTAATATGCCTATACCGGCCCGCTCATATAGTTCCTTTAATTTACTGTAAGGTACTACGCCAAAAACTTTTATACGTCTACGGACAATATTGTCAGGATATTTGTCTTTCATAATCTTCTGGAGATAGAGGCCTGCTTTACCGACCACCCAAAATTGTACGTCCCGATATTTTTGTTCGTTACTAAAAGCCTTAGCTATCTCCAAAAGAGTGTTTAGAGCCAAAACATTTTGTTCTCCTAATGTCGAAGAGATAAATATTATCTTTCTAAAGTCTTTTTTACCATAATCTATGGAGGAAGGATAATCTTCAGTATTAATACCATTCGGAACAAAAAGCGTAGGTCTTCCTTTACGAATATCCTTCATCAGGTAATAGCATAATTTGAAAGACGTTGTTATGATATCAGTGTATCTTACTAGGAATATTTCGTAAAGTTTAACTATATAACTTAGAGGTCTTTTGAGTAACCTATACCGCAAGGTTATATCATCACCCACTATGATCACGTTAAAACCAAACATCCTTGAAAGTACTTTACTCAAGAAGGCGGGAAGAAATGCTCGCTCATCCATGTACTGTATTATAATTCTTTTGTTCTTAGAGAGGATACCTTTTGACTGCAGAATGTGCCTAAATAGTGTGAAAAAGACAACAAACGCTAGTAATGGCAAAGAACTTCTTTGTACACTAAGGCTTAATCGTTGAATAAGTCTTTGTATATAATTCCTCTTACTTCTCGAAATTATTTTAAATGGATCAGACTTTATGTAGTTCAACTCCTCAATGTTATGAAATTCCTTAAAAAGCAGAGGACTAATTAATCTTAGGTTAATACCATGCTTTATTAATTGTCTTATTAAATTATTAGTCCGATTAGTTAATCCTCCCGGTAAAGGGTAAGATGATAGAGTTACGAAATATAATAACGACATATTCGAGCCTAGTTTATCTCTTAAGATTGCCATATAGTATTGCTACAAGGAGAGCAGTTAAATAAGATCCCAGTCTATCTATTGAAACGTTCTTTTCCACATATCCTCTTCCATTCACACCCATTTTATCACACAATTTTGGATTGTTCTTTAGGTTAAGTATGGCTTCAGCGAGTGCACGATAATCATGAGGCGCTACTACGACGCCTGATCCAGTTTCCTTTATGTATTTTGCTGGCTGTCCTTCTGCGCAACATATTATTGGTTTTCCTACTGCTTGGTATTCGTATAGTTTTGATGATATTCCTAGGTATGGTCTTCCGAAGTCTCGTAATGGCAATAACAGGGCGTCGGCTGTGTTTAGGAGTTTTGCTACTTCTTCTCGGCTTAATATCTTGTCTATTATTTTCACGTTCTTTAGCCCTAGTTCTTTCACTTTCTTTTTTATTTCTGGTAGGAGTTCGCCTCCGCCTTGTAGGACTATTTCTATGTCTTTGTGTTTTTCTAGTAGTTTTGCGGCTTTGAGTACTTGGTCGAAGTCGTATGCTACTGAGAAGGCTCCGCTGTATAGTACTATGAATTTGTTCTTTTCTTTTAGTACTTTCATTGGTTTGAATTTGTTTGTGTCTACTCCGGCGCGTACTACGTGTACTTTGTTGGGATTAGCTCCATATCTTTTGACTATTACTGGCACATACCCTGGGCTTATTGGTGTTATTGCTTTTGCTTTGTGGTATGCTATTCTTGCCATTTGTTCTCCTATTTTGAATAGTAGGGAGTCCTTGCTGGTTAGTCCGAAGAAGTAGAGGTCTTCCGGCCATAGGTCGTCTACGTTCATGGTTACTGGTCTTCTGAATATGGTTCCATATATCATTGCGGGGAAGAAGGAGATTATGTTTGGGTTTGCTGCCCATATTACGTCTATTTTTCCTACGATGGGTATTGCGAATAGTGAGGTGATCATAAAGGTTATGAATAGTATGAGCCGGTTTATTAGGCCTTTTGATTCGAGGGGTAAGATCAAGGTTCTGATTACCCTTATTCCATCCATGTGTTCTATGACTAAGGGCTTCCATCTGTATTTTTGCGGTATCTTTCCGTGTGGGTAATGTGGGAAGGCTGTTATGACTGTTACTTTTACTCCGTTTAGTACTAGCCCCTTTGCTACGTTGTATGCTCTTGTTGCTCCTCCGCCCATGTCTGGTGGGAAGTACTGGGCTATTATCAGTACGTGCATTTAGAACCTGACGCTCTTTTCTATGTTTTCCCAGTTTTCTTTGAACCACTGGTACACTTTTGTGAGGCCTGTTCTCATGTCGGTCTTTGGCTCATAGCCCAGTATTTTCCTTGCTTTTTCTATTGATGCTCTTCTTCTGATTGCTCTGTCCCAGCTTCTCCTTGGTTTGAATACTACTCCTGCTCTGTTTCCTGTTATTTCATTTATCATCCTTGCGAGGTCTATTATTCTTGTCTCGGTTCCTGACGCTAGGTTAAAGGCTTCTCCTACGGCTTCTTCGATTACTCCTAGTCTTAATGTGCCGTCTACTATGTCGCCTACGTATGTGAAGTCTCTTGTTTCGTTTCCTGTTCCTGTTATTGGTAGTGGTTGTCCGTGTATTGCCCACCACATGAAGTTTGGTATTACGTTTCTATATCTTCCTGGTACCTCTCCTGGTCCGTATACGTTGAAGTATCTGGCTATTGCTACTGGTAGTCCGTAGTAATCGTGGAAGTAATTGCAGTATAACTCTCCTAATAACTTATGTATTTGATAGGGTGTGTCTAGGTGTAGTGATGGGGGCATGTCTTCCTTAAATGGTAATGGGGCATCGCTTCCATATATTGAGCAACCTGAGGAGGCGTAGACTACTCTTTCTACCTTTGCTAGATGGGAGTATTGTAGTACTTTTAGTGTTCCTAGTCCGTTTACGAGCAGGTCCGTCTGTGGGTGTTCTACGCTGTTTTGGTTTGCGAAGTGTGCTGCTAGGTGGAATACTATGTGTGGTTTGAAGCTGAATGCGTGCATCATTTTCTCATCGTCCAATATGCTTCCCTTGATGAGATGTATCTTGGGGTCTTTTGGCAATAACCATTCGAAGCCTGAGGATAGGTCATCGATTATTATTATTCTCTCGGGCTCTGCCTTCAATAGTGTTCTGACTAGGTTGCTCCCTATGAAGCCTGCTCCTCCAGTTATCAGTATTCTCTTTCCCGTATAATGCGAGAGTACTTCTTCAAACTTCATGCTATCCCCCTTACTTCTTTTCCTTACTCTTAAAGCCGTAGACTTCCTTGAACCATTCTATTGTTCTTGGTATACCTTCCTCTGGTTCTACTGTAATCCTGAAGCCTAAGTCTCTCTTAGCTTTGGTTGAGTCAGGTTTCTTGACTTTAGTCGTAAATGGCTCGTATTCCTTGTAGGTTACGAGGGAGTCATCTTTTCCTAGGTAGTTCAATATGAGGTCGGATATGTACTTTATATCGTATAACTTATCTCCACCTAGGTTATATATTTCGCCTGGTTTGAAGTTATCTACGATATTAGCTAGAGCGTGAACAACATCATCTATATATTCTAATGTCCTCTTATGACCTTTATAAACTACATATGGTATGTCATGTAGAGCGCAATAGATGAACTTCGGTATAAAGCCTCTATAGGGATGGTAGTGCTCGCCAGGTCCGTATACGTTGAAGGGCCTTACTATAACGTATTCCGTTCCGAATTGCATTGCGGAGTTCTTTATCATCATTTCGCCTACCCACTTAGTCATAGCGTAATCATTTAAGAGGTGTATATGTATTTTCTCAGGGATGTCTTCTCTCATTACTCCTTGATAGTCTCCATAAACTTCAGCACTACTGAAGAATATCAACCTGAACTTATATTTCTCCTGCATTCTTAATATATTCTTGGTTCCTACGACGTTTGTTAGCCAGAGGTTTTCATAATAGTCTTCACCATTCTTTCTGCCATATTCAGCAGCCGCATGATAGACGTATTCGAAGTCGGGGTGTTGTTCAAATATTCTCTCTACCTGTCTGTACTTACTGACATCACATCTAATGGACTTTGGATCGTCTGTATGAAATAGATCGCAGAACCATACTTCGTGTCCTCTTCTTCTAAGCTCCTTAACTAGATGAGAGCCTATAAAACCTGCTCCACCTGTTACTAATATCTTAGCCAACTTTTCACCGGTTCTAGTTGTTTTATAGAGTTCTATTAATAATGTTTACTATTCTTTGCGCGGCCTTTCCATCTCCGAAGGGATTTTTCCAGTTCCTCTCTTTGTTTATCATTTCTCTTGCTTTTTTGAGGATTGTTTGTGGTTCTGCTCCTGCTAGTGTGTTTGCTCCTACTTCTATTGTTTCTGGTCTTTCTGTGTTGTATCGTAGTGTTACGCATGGTACTTTTAGTATGCAGGCTTCTTCTTGTACTCCTCCTGAGTCTGTTAGGATTAGTTGTGCGTTTGCTTCTAGTTTTAGGAAGCTTAGGTAGTCTAGTGGTGGTGTTAGGTGTATTTCCTTTGGTACTTCTATTTTGAATTCTTTTATTCTTTTTTGGGTTCTTGGGTGTATTGGGTATATTATCTTTGTTTCGAATTCTTTGGCGACTAGTTCTATGCCTTTGAGTATGCTTTTTAGTCTTTGTTTTCTGTCTACGTTTTCTTGTCTGTGGAGTGTTAGTAGCATATACTCATTTGGCTTTACATTAAGTCTTTCTAGGATGTTGTTATTCTTTGCTAGTTCTAGGTGTTGGTATACTGCGTCTACTATGGTGTTTCCTGTTACGTGGATTTTCTCTTCGGGTATGCCTTCGTTGAGTAGGTTTTGTTTTGCTTTTTCTGTGGGGGCGAATAGGTAGTCTGATAGGTGGTCTGTTAGTATTCTGTTTATTTCTTCGGGCATTTCTCTGTCGAAGCTTCTTAGTCCTGCTTCTACGTGTCCTACTGGTATGTGGATTTTTGCTGCAGCTAGTGCTCCTGCTAGTGTTGTGTTTGTGTCTCCTTGTACTAGTACTATGTCTGGCTTTTCTTTCATGAGGACTTTCTCTATTCCTATTAGCATTTTTCCTGTTTGTTCTGCGTGTGTTCCTGAGCCTACTCTTAGGTTGTACTTTGGTTGTGGTAGTTTTAGTTGTTCGAAGAATATGCGATCCATGTTGTATGAGTAGTGCTGTCCGGTGTGTAGTATGAAGTAATCTATTGTTCTGCGTTCTAGCTCTCTTATTATTGGTGCCATTTTTATTATTTCTGGTCTTGTTCCCAGTATGATTGCTATTTTCATTTTGTTACGTTGGCGTTATTCTTCTAGTAGTATGCTCATCATGAATGATGAGAATATTATCTGTAGTCCTATTACTATGAGTGTGAATCCTAGCATGTATTCTCCTTTTAGTGGTAGTTTTTGGTAGCCTTGTGTTA
>QMQO01000033.1 GCA_003650545.1 Candidatus Woesearchaeota archaeon
ATAATATAAAAATTAAATTTATTTGATTATAAAAAATAAAAAAAAGAATATAAAAAAATTAAAAAATAAATTTATCTAAATAATAAAAATAAAAAAAAAGCAAATAAAAAAAATTAAAAATAATAAATTAAAAAAATATGATTAAAAATATGAAAATAATAAAATTTAAATTGAAAAAATAAAATGCTTGGTTAAGAGGTGAAGAATGGCAAAGAAAGGTTTATCACCTATTATATTTCTTTTTGTGGGTGTGCTTGTAATACTTGGATCTTATTATTTTATTCTGAATGGTAACAAGGCATTCTGGATATTTATGATTTCTGGCTTTGGAATTGTTGGTTATGGTGTTTTTAAGATGTTTTTTGTTAGGGTAGCTATATCTGGTGCAAAAAAAATGCAAAAAATAGCACAGGGACAATATCCCCAACAACCTCAGTATCGACAACAGTCTCAACAATATCCGCCACAGCCGCAGGCGCCTGTATATTGCCCTTATTGCAAGAATCCAATTGCACCAGGAAGTATTAGTTGTCCCTACTGCGGAGCAAGGTTCAGATAATCAAACATGAAATCAGTAACTTGTTAGCCTGAGTGAGAAAAAATCATGTCAAGAAATAAAATCTTAGGATACATTTTTTAAAGAGGTTGGCCTGAAAAAATCAAAGTTGTCGGCGCACAAAAATAAGAATAGGGGCTGGCGAACGTTTATTTAGTAGGATCACTAACTCTCCCTAAGAATAAAATATTTCCAGTGTCTTTTTGTTGAATAATAAAGATAAATGGGTGATCTGCTCGGAATACAGGAGTTATTTGCACTGATTCTCTTCCTACAATAACAGCGGTTGCGGCAGCTATTTCAGTTCCTTCTTCGTTTACTTCAACAAATGCTTGATGTATTACGTTTTGAATTTTAAGATTTTTTGTTCCATCCATTCCTGAGAAATCAGCAGGCGGTGCATTAAATGCAGATACCATACCCATTTTTTTCAATGTATCAACCATAAAATATTTAGTTTCAAATTTGAATTTTGGAATGAAAATATCTACTCTTTGTTTCTTGAGAATATTTTTCCATTCTGATAATTTTTCAGGAGTAATAGACTCTTCTATTTTTTCTAAATTATTTTCTTTTGGAAGAATTATTAGCATAGATAAATCTTCACCTTCATAAGGCATTTCAAGAATCTGCACTTCATCAGTTTCAACATAATTAAATTCTGCATCTTCACCAGTTAATCTCATCATAGGAACCTTTACAGTTTGCCCAGCACTCGTTGTAAAATCTTCATCTCGAGTATCTTTTGGATCAAATTGCAAAACCCATGTTCCTTTGAAATAAATAGCATTTGTTAGAACTAAAACAGTATCTGGGTTTAGTATACCGGGTGGTATCAGGTCTTTGATTTTATCTTCAGTTTTATCTTCAACCCAACTGTTAATAATCTGTCTTGACTTTTCAGCTTCTCTTGCATAATCTAAACGAGTAACTTTGCCTCCATAATATGTATCTATTGTGTTCTGATATTCTTCTAATAATCGAAAATCTATTCTTGGCCATAGAGCATTTGCTGTATGAAGTTTGTATTTTTTGTCTTCTTTGTTTATCTCATTTATTATTTTTGCAAAATTTGCTCTTCTCAAGTTTGCATTTTCAGGAATATGAAGAACGGATTGCATTTCTTCTGCGGTTTTTCCTCTTGCACCTTCATAAGTCATGGTTAAGGCAACCGAGATGCTATAAGGTGAAAAGAAAATATTCTCATCTTTAGATTCTTCTTTAAATTGTGAATAAAGATCAAAAGCAAATTGATTATTAGCATTCACAACAGTATTAACTCCTTCTAGAGTCCACCCAGTATCATCAACTTTTACTGCAGGTTCTTTTACACAGCTAGAAATGAATACGACTAAAGCAATTATAATTACAATTATTCCGCTTGTTAAAATTTTTCTGTTCATACTCATAAAGTATTTTGGATATATATAAATATATCGAAAGTATTGAATTAATTAGGGTGGGTCCAACCTTAAAGCGCCGTAGTTAAGTTTAACATATGCGATTTAGGCGAGCCGAACGAATGTGAGGATTGAATTTTAGTAATTGGTCTAAGCGAAAAACTTGAAAAACCTAATACGAATTATTTAAATATCATTCACACTTGCTCATTTATAATGGATAAAATAAATAAAATAAAGCTTAATTTAGGATGTGGTCAAGTATATAAACCAAGTTATCTTAAATATATTCCTTTATAAACCACTTTCGAAAGATTTATATAGAAGTAATGAATATATATTCATAAAAAAAGGTTGTGAATATTAATTCAAAAATAAAATAGTTGGTCTTTATTCAAATTAAAACTAACGAGGTGAAAAAATGCCTGGTGGAGATGGAACAGGACCGTTGGGACAAGGACCAAGGACTGGAGGAGCTATGGGGCGTAGAGCTGGCATGGGCCAAGGCAGAGCAAGAGGTATTGGGAGAGGTGGTGGCCTTGCCCAAGGTGGTTGGGGGCAACCAACCAAATGTAAATGCCCTGTGTGTGGTACCGAAGTGCCAAAAAGTAGAATGTTGCCATGCAATCAAACACAATGCCCTAAATGTGGTGTTCCAATGGTTAGGGGTGACTGATATAAAAAATTTTTGGAGGTGGAAAAATGCCTGGTGGAGATGGAACAGGACCATTAGGACTTGGGCCAAGAACTGGTCGTGGCCTAGGTTTTTGCTCAGGATATAGTACGCCAGGATTTATGAATCCTGGATTTGGTACAGGAAGAAGATTTTTTAGAGGTTTTTTTAGAGCTCGAGGATTTAGACGTGGATTAGGAAGAGGTTTTGGCTGGAGAAGGTTTATTCCCATACAAACCAGATATTGGGAACCGACTTATGAACCAGTATATGAATCTGCTCAGCCAACAAAAGAAGACGAAATTAGAATGTTGGAAGAAGATGCTAGGTCTATTGAAGAAGAACAAAATTCACTAAAGCAAGAATTAGAAGAAATAAAGAGAAGAATAGAAGAACTTAAAAAGTAATAAAAAAATAGAGCATTAGGTGATAGTATGAAAATTGCAATAAGTTCGACAGGAAGAGATTTAGAGAGTACAGTGGACATTAGATTTGGCAGATGCCCTTTTTTTGTTATTGTTGAAATTGAAGACAACGAAATAAAGAGTACAAAATTTATAGAAAATCCAGCAGGTAAGTTAGCAGGTGGTGCTGGACCAACAGCTGCAGAAGCTGTTGCTAACGAAGGAGTTGAGAAAATCATAACAGTGAATGTTGGGCCAAGAGCGTTTGGTGTATTGCAACAATTAGGCATAGAAATTTATCAAGGCAATGGCAAGATTAAGGATGTGGTACAGCTATTTATAGAAGGAAAACTGGTGAAAATTAGCGGGGCTACTGGACCAATGCATTTGGGGCTTGGTGCTGGTAGAAGACATGGTAGAGGCGGACCCTAAAAACTTTTGGCTAAGTTGTATTTAGAGGTGTTAGTTTGTAAATCTATGTGGACATTGGATAGACTCTAATATAAAAAATAGTTTTAATTAATTATAATGAAAAAACTGATAAACACTAACAGACATTTTCAGATTGGAAAACATAAATAAGATTAAAGAATATGAATATTGAAAATGATAATAGCAATAACAGGTGGAAAGGGAGGAACTGGAAAATCAACAATAGCTGTTGCGTTAGCTACAGAATTAGCAAAAGACAAGAATGTTCTTCTAGTTGATGCAGATGTTGACTGCCCAAACGATTACCTGCTTTTATCTGTTAAAAAAAAGAAAATTAAAGATGTAACATCAATGTTGCCCAAGTTTGATTTTGATAAGTGTATTAAATGCGGTAGCTGCGCAAATGTGTGTAGAGAACATGCAATTTTATTTGTAAAAGAAAAATATCCGATACTTGTGCCTGAACAATGCATAGGTTGCAAAGCCTGTATGACCGTATGCCCAACTGGGGCAATATTAGAAGAAAAACAAGTCATAGGATATATATATGGGTCAGAAAAAGATAATATAAAATTGGTTACAGGCGAATTAAAAGAAGGTTTTGAAGAATCTTCACCAATCGTCAATGCTGTGAAAACACACATCTATAATGAGAAAGAAAAATATGATTATGTAATAATAGATACTGCTGCAGGCACTCATTGTAGTGTTATCTCTGCATTACGGGATGTGGACTACGCAATTGCTGTAACTGAACCTACTCCACTTGGAGAACATGATTTAGCACTAATATTAAGATTGGCTAAAACCTTGGGTATAAAAACTGATGTTGTTATTAACAGAGCAACTATCGCAAATAACAAAAATAGCGAGAATGTTGCAAAAAAATTTGGTGTTGAGATCATTGCAAGAGTCCCTTATAGTGAGGAAATCTTAAGGCAATACTCAAAAGGAGAACCAATAAAACACAAAAGCATCGAAACACTTGCTGCTAAATTAAAATAATTAAAATGAAATACATCACAATTTTGTCTGGCAAGGGCGGAGTGGGTAAGAGTAGTATTTCTGCTTCGTTGGCGGTTATGCTTAGCAAGAACTATAAAATTGTTGCTGCAGATTGTGATGTTGATGCGCCAAACCTTGCATTGGTGCTGGGTGTAAAAAAACTTAAATCAAAGAAAGATATCAGCACAAATGAAAAAGCAAGGCTTATTTTTAAGAAATGTATTTCCTGTAAACAATGCCTTAACACCTGTGTTTTCTCTGCTATTAGCTGGGACAAAACAGAAAATATTCCTGTTTTTGATAGATTTCTCTGTGAAGGGTGTGGAAACTGTGCCTTGGTTTGTCCAGAAAAAGCAATTGAACTTTATAAAGTTAAAAATGCAACAGTCAGTGAAAGCAAAACTAAATATGGCTTCCCAATAGTTATAGGACAACTTAAGATGGGCGAGAGTGGCTCAGGAAAAATAGTCACAGAGGTTAAGGATATAGCCGAACAGATAGGTCGTAAAACAAACGCAGATTTTATAGTCGTGGACGCTGCCCCTGGTATCGGCTGTCCTGTGATTGCATCCATCAGAGAAAGTGATTATGTGATTGCTGTAACTGAGCCAACACCTTCTGGATTGGCTGATCTTAAAAGAGTTTTACGTGTGGTCGAACATTTTAAGATTCAATATGCATTAATTATTAACAAATATGACATAAACCCTAAAATAACAAAGAAAATAGAAACATTTGCAAAGAAAAAGAAGATAAATATAATTACAAAACTACCGTACGATAAGGCATTTGTTGAGGCATTGGTTAATCTAACACCCATTGTAGAGTATGATAGAAGATTCGAAAACCAGTTTGAGATTATTAAGAAACATATAGAGGCGTTATTTTATGAATAAAGAAGAACAAAATAAAAGTTATCTTAAAGATAAGAGTCTTAAAGAAGGTCAAAAAGCTGCGCTTGTCTCAATAATAGTTTCATTTTTATTAGCCGTAGCCAAAGCTGTTGTTGGTTTTATGTCTGGTGCGCTGGTATTACTAGCAGACGCTCTTGACTCTGCAAGTGATGTTTTATCTAGTGTTATTGCTTACCTTGGCTTGGGCATAGCAAAGAGAAAACCTGACGAGAGGTTTCCTTATGGATATTATAAAGCAGAGAACCTCGCCTCTCTGATTATCTCTTTGTTGATTATGCTTACTGCTGGATTTTTTGGTTATAAAGGCTATCTGAGAATTTTTAATCCTACAGAAATCTCATATCCTTTCATCACTATTGGTGTTGCTATTCTAGGTGGGGTTGTGGCTTTTATCATGTCGAACTATCTAATTAAAAAAGGAAATAATATTAATAGTCAAAGCCTAATTGCAAGCGGTAAAGACAGGCTAAAAGATATTTTTACTTCAGTACTTGTGTTTGTGGCAATTCTATTGTCGTATCTTAAAATTCCTTATGTGGAAGGTATAATAACTATTGTTATTGCGGTTTTTATTCTAAAGATTGGTCTAGAGATAATCCGTGATTCAGTATTTGCTTTAATGGATGTAAGCCCTAGTAAGAATATTGAAAAAAAGGTTGAAGCTGTTCTGAAAAAAACAGCAGGAGCCAAACATTTCCACGATCTTAAGCTACGAAAAGCTGGACCGTTCATATTTGGAGAAGTTAAGGTTTGTATCAGGAAAAGCCTAGATGTTAGCAGGGCGCATTCGGTTGCAGAACAAATAGAAAATGAAATAAAGAAAAAGGTACCTAATGTGGACTCTATTACTATACATATAGAACCTTACAAATCAAAAGTTCAGAATGTTTTGATACCTGTGAAGGAAGATAAAGGTTTGGACTCAAAAGTTGTTGGGCATTTTGGAAGGGCACCTTATTTTTTAATTGTTAAGATTAAAAATAAAAAAATTCAATCTTACCGCATCATCAGAAATAAATTTATTTCAAAAAAAATAAGAGCGGGTTTAGCTGTAGCAAAAGCAATGGCAGATGAAGATATAGATGTGGTTATACTACAGAGAATTGGTGAGATTTCATTCCACACATTAAGAGATAAATTTATAGAAGTTTATATAACTAAAGGTAAAACTGCTAAAGAAGTTATTGATTATTTCACAAATGATAGATTAAAGTTGCTAATTAGGCCAACACACACAAGTGAGAAATAAAATGCCAAGACCAAGAATACTTAGAAGAGTTGGATTCAGACCAGGAATTGTATTTTTCAAACCTGCAGGAATAAGAATGGTTGACCTAGAAGAAGTTGTATTAACTGTTGATGAATCTGAAGCCATCAGACTAAAAGACTACCTTAGCCTAGACCAAAAAGAAGCTGCAGAAAAAATGAATGTGTCACAACCAACATTCTCAAGGTTGGTTGAAGCAGCTAGAAAAAAAATTGCAGATGCTTTGGTAAATGGTAAAGCCATAAGAATTGAAGGAGGGAATTTCGAATATGTTGGCGGATTCGCTAGAACAGGTAGAGGAGGTAGAGGAGATAGAAGAGGTAGAGGCTTTGGTTGGGGTAGGAGAGGGAGAAATATTTAAATATGGTGGGTTTTGATTAAAAAAGAGCAAATGGAAAAATGAAAAAATTGTTATTTATGGTTCTGATTCTAATTTTGATATTTATACTTATAATTGGTTGCCAAAGAGCAAACCTTGACAACAAAACTATCAAAATAAATGGGCATCAAATTACAATATTAGGTGACGATTTTAATAACAATACTATAGAAGAAATAATAGACGAGAATAACATCACCAAATGTATTGGTGAAAAATCAAAACTTTATATTTCTACAGGGTGTCCTCACTGTAGACATCAGATGAATGTTTTTGGTGAAAATATAAAATATATAAACATTATAAACTGTATCGAAAATCCTCGCAAGTGTGTCGAGAACGACATTTACGCTGTGCCAACATGGATTATCAATGGTGAGAAATATTTAGGTTACCATGATTTGGATGATCTTGCCTCAATAGCAGGGTGTAGATAAAATGGTTGCAGATCTAACTTTGGGAAAAATATTAAGCTTAGCAGCTGTTGATGCTGTCAACCCTTGTGCTCTCGCTGTCTTAACATTAGTATTAATTGCGATATTAATAAGGTACCCTAAAAATAGAATAAAAGTCTTGTATATAGGATTAATGTTTAGCTTATCGGTATATATATTATATCTAATATACGGCTTATTCTTAGTCAAAATATTTGCCAGCATACAGGCATTTGAGGTTATAAGGTTGTATCTTTATTATGCACTTGCTGTGATTGCTATTGTTCTTGGAACTCTAAATATAAGAGACGCTATTAAATATAAACCTGGAGGCATTGCAACAGAGATGCCTATGAGATTTAGGCCAAGGGTTAAAAAAATCATTTCTGGCATAACATCGCCAAGGGGTGCTTTTATTCTGGGTGCACTTATAACATTATTCCTACTACCGTGTACAATCGGTCCCTATCTTATTGCAACTGGAATTTTATCATATTCTGACTTCTTGAAAACAGTTCCTTGGTTATTGATATACAATGTTGTGTTTGTATCGCCAATGATCGCTATCACGTTGATCGTATATGCTGGTTTTACAACTGTTGAGCGTGTTTCTAGTTGGAAGAAAACCAACATCAGATGGCTTCACTTTTTTGCTGGTCTGATATTGCTTGGGTTAGGAATAGGAATGGCCACAGGAGTAATTTAATCTTAACCTGACTCTAACCTTACTTTAGTTCCCTTACTTTAGTTCAGATATTTTGAAACTCAGTCTTGTCTGAAATTTTGGAGAAAAACATATAAAGTAGCGTTCATTCTTATCTAATGGGGGCGATAAAATTGTCACTGTTTAAAGACATGCTTGGAGCTGATGAGACCCTGTTCAAGAACCCTATAGCATTGGATTATGATTATCAACCAAAGTTGGTGCCATATAGAGTTCTTGAGCAAAGGACGATAGTTAATTGTATAAAACCATTATTTCAGCAGAGGAATGGAAAAAATGCTCTTGTTTATGGTGCTCCTGGTGTTGGTAAAACTGTCGCTACAAAACATATTATTCGCGAATTAGAAGAAGAAACTGATGAAATTATTCCGGTTTATATTAATTGTTGGCAAAAGAATACCTCATACAAGATAATATTAGAGTTATGTGAAGCTATTGGCTATAGATTTATACAAAACAAAAATACTGAGGAATTGTTTAGAATTGTTAAAAATGTACTTAATAAAAAAGCAGCTGTGATTGTGCTAGATGAGATCGATAAGCTAGACAGCTTGGACATCCTTTATAATTTATTGGAAGATCTTTATAGAAAAACAATTGTGTTGATTACAAATTATAAAGAATGGGCTCTTAACTTAGACGATAGGATCAAGTCAAGATTGACGCCAGAGATGATTGAGTTTAAGGCTTATAATTTATTTGAAACTCGCGGCATTCTAAAAGAAAGAATTAAGTTTGCCTTCATTGATGGGGTTTGGAGTGATGAAGCATTTAATTTGGTTGCTAAAAAAACATTCGAACTTGGTGATATAAGAATTGGCTTGCATTTACTAAGAGAAGCGGGGCAGACTGCAGAGAACGCAAGCAGTAGAAAAGTTGGGGTTGAGCATGTTTCTATCGCAATCAAGAAAATAGACGAGTTTTCTATTAAAAAGAGTTCTGAGCTAGAAGACGAAACTAAGTTTATTTTGGCTATTGTTAAGAAGAACTCTGGCGAGAGGATTGGTGAATTATTCAAGATCTATCAAAAAGAAGGTGGAAAGGGAGTTTATAAGACTTTTCAGAGAAAGATTGGTAAGTTAGCAGAAGGGAAATTTGTTTCGCTTCAGAGGATTGAAGGAGGAGCTGAAGGAAATACAACTTTGGTTAAATACAGCAGTAATAGGAGTTTGAAGGATTTCTGAAAAATGCAACCAATTGGTTTTACAACAGGAATAACACGTAAATTCAAACAATCCTTTGCTAAAAGTATCAATCTGATTGCAAAAACAAAAGCAACATCTATAGAGATCTCAGCTAGAACGCTACGCGAACTTAGAAAACTATATGCATTAATTAATTCAGACAGATTTTATGGTGTTGAAAAAAATCTAGCCCAGTTCCATTATATATCATTTCATTCACCATGGAGTGGATTTGTTTTCAATTTTCAAAATCTAGATCTGTTAGAACGAATAAATGAGATTGCAAATAAAATAAATGCAAAAAATATAGTTTTCCATCCTGATATAATTAGAGATTGCAGGTTTTATAATTACATTGATGAACGTGCATCTTTTGAAAATATGGGTAAAGGAAAAGATGATTACAATGATGCAAAAAGTCTAGAGCAACTACATGAAAGTTATGGTAACAAACTTGTTTTGGACCTACAGCATCTCTGGGAAACATTTTCGCTTGATGATGGACAGAAATTCATAACAGAAACAAGAGAATATATCTCAGAGATACATGTTTCTGGCTATAATGAATCGTCTATACATTGTTTATTCTCTGACTCAATTAATAAAAAAGAGATACTTGATCTGCTTAAAAAATGTCCTAAAAAACCAATAATTCTAAAAGGTGCGCCAAACTCTCTTAACATAGATGAATTAAACAATGAATTGGAACTTATTTTAGAATACACAGCTTGAAATTCTTAAAACATTTAAGCGAATTGTCACTGGACACTGGACATGTGCAGACAGGATTTATAAAGAACTGTTGTTTAGTCATTCTTAGACAAAATGGTCGGAACGGTTTTCACCCTTTTTCCGTTCCCAATTAACCATTTTTAATAGTTTTAATTGAGGTGATGAGAATGGCGGTTGATTGTAGTGTGACCACAATAGAGAAGCTGTTTCAAGAACAAATCAGCAAGCTAACAAAGAAAGCAAATAAGATAGCAACGTTTGACATGCAGTTTAGTGAATGGTGGTTGAGATGAAGCGAATGATTCCTGTGATTAAATGGATTGAGGAAGACTTCGAGGATGATATTTATAATACAGAATCATTTGATGATCTTGAGGAAGAGGATTCTTATGACCCATTGGATCTCGCATTTATGATTGGCTATCTGTCAAGCTAGTTCTTCATTACTCCACACTCTAAGCACCTCTTTCCTATTTGGGAAGAGGTTCTTTTTCTTCCAAAATATTTGAGGAAAATTATCTAAAATCGTCTTTGGTTTCTAATAATCCTAATAAGAAAAAATTTATATAATTCAAAATAATAATAACAGCAATGATAACTGATAGAGAAGACTTTATTGCCCACCCAGAGGTTTACTGGAGTAAGGTTAAAAAAGGAGCTTTGTTTATCTATCCTACTGATACGATTTATGGCATAGGTTGTGATGCTACAATAAAAATTGCTGTTGAAAAGCTTAGGAAATTGTTGAAAAAAAAACATCCATTGTCTGTGATAGTTCCAAATAAAAAGTGGATAAGGCAGAACTGTGTGATGAGTCGGCTGTTGAAGGAGAATCTATCTAAGCTACCAGGAGCATACACCTTCATTGTAAAGTTGCGGAATAAAAAAGCTGTTGCTAACAATGTTGGCTTTAAGGATACACTCGGTATTAGAATGCCTGACAATTGGTTTACTAGTATGGTTCGTTATTATGGCAAACCAATTATTACTACCAGCGTAAATATTTCAGGTAAACAGTACATGACTTCTTTAAAGGATCTAGACCCTAAGATCCAAAAGAGTGTTGAATTTATTATTGAAGAAGGGGTATTAGATTGGCCACCTTCTAAGGTGATCGACTTAACTAAAAAGAAAGCTGAAATCGTAAGAAAAAAAGCTTCTAGAAAGAGAATAACAATATACACAAGACCTGAAGGGCATATTTATTAACTAGTAGTGAAAAATAGAAATGTTTTTAAAGGAAAGAAGACTATTTTAAAAAGAACTAAGAGGTTATATCTATGTTGAACAAGGGGCGGGGGAGTTTTAATCCAGCTGACGAAGAGATTCCTAAGCTAAAAGATTTAAGATGTCTAAAGAAAGAATTTCTAGAGAGTAACCTAGAAGATATTTTTGATATAGAGAAACGTTGGGATAAGGACGTAAATAAAACTGAACTTGATCTAAGAAGAAAGATTAAAGGAATATTTGAACAACACGGATATACAGAAATTCATGATGTTCCTAACCAGCCGATCTTTCAAGTGACAGTTCCGCCTGGTTTTCAGTTTCAGAAGTTCAAACTAAATAAAAATAGTTTTTATGTTCTGTTCAAGCCTTTTTCTGAATTGAGCTGGGAAAAAGCGCTATCTGAGATTATGCCTGTTCTACAAAGTTATGTTGAATACTGCTTAAATATGGAGAAGTTTGTGCAGCAACTTAATAACCAGCGTTATGAGCACAAAAAAACATTAATCGAAAAATTTGGAAATCTAGAAGCTCTGACATCGTCTGAAAAAATGCTAAACAGAGCAGAACTATATATATCTTCTAACAATAGATTGTACAAAGCTAGCATTGATTTTTTAAAAAGAGAATGTACAGATGGACTGGAACTAAGAATAGAGCCGGATAAATTAAAAGATGAAGAATTTAGATCTAAACTTATGGAGGTTAGTCAAGGTTTAGATATTTATTCTGTTGAGAATCCCAGCAAAATTTTAGATGTGGAGGATGTGATCTATCTCTCATTTGAAATTCTTCAAGAGAGATATGACAAACAAAATAAAGGATGTTCTGATCTTAGTCTTGTTGAACCTATAGGTCTAGAATTTGAAGCTGAAGAATTATTTGAACGTAAATTTATTAATTCTTCAGAGTTACCTCCTTGTGCCTACTCGATTAAGCCAGGAACATTGATGATTTCCAAAGATGTTTATTTTAAAGAATGTCCTAGTTGTCAAGAGAATGAAAAATGCCTTTATCGCACGCTGGCAGAATCTATGTATGAAGAACTATAATGTTTATTTGATAATGCGATTTGAATCAAGATTTCAAAGCTCATTCTTGCAAATAAATTGTTGGTTATTGCGAAAAACTGAAACAATGAATTCTAAGGAACGGAAGAGTTGTTACCGATAAGTCGCAACCTTTCCGAAACATTTATAGATTCTGCATTGTGTGCGTCAGGCTTTCTATTAGCGTAATTCTTGGTTTTCACGAAATGAGGAGGTTGGTATGCGTGAAAGAAAGAATTGTGCAGAAAAATTTTGTAGAGAAACTAGATACAATAAGGAAACTTGTTAGTGTGCGTTTTCCTAAGGTGGACATGCAGGATTTTAAGATGATGAGCAGGATTGCTCATTATCATTATAACAAAAAGAAGTTTATGATAACTGGCGAGACAAAAGAATTTTACAATTTTCTTATTGAGAATGGCTACAATCCTTTTACAGTTTATCGTTGGCTTTTGTTAGAGAGGATTCCAGAGGATATAAGATTTCAGTTAAAGCAGAGGCAAATAAGCCAGAAAAAAGCTATTTCTAAAGCTTTTAGGCGTAGGCATGAGAATGATTCAACTTTGGCTATTTCTATTAAGGAATTGGGCTTAAACCTTATTAGGAGGATGTAGAAAATGGGGAAGAACTATGCAAGACCAAACGCAAATAAAAGAAGTTTGCCAAATGTTTTTAATAAAAAGCAATTAATTAAGCTTTTTGAAGAAATTGACGACACAACAGTATTCATGGGTTGTATGATAGCTTTATTCTGTGGATTAAGAATAAGTGAGGTATGCAACCTAAAAAAGCAAGACATTGACCTAGAAACAGAAAAAGTTATAGATACTACCTAATAAAAAGATGGCAAATTTAGACAAATACGTGAAAATTGTAATTCTTTCAACACTAGAAAAGCCCAAAACCCTAGTAGAGATAAGCACGACTTGGTTCAAAAACAAAGGAAGACTATATCAACCACAAATAATTAAAGAAATAAAAAAAGCAGTTGAAAGTGGATTACTAATACAGGATAAGAAGTTCTACGAGCCGAACATACCAAAACTATTTGACTTATTACTTGCTGATTTAAGTCTGGGAGAACAAAAAAAGATTGTGGAAGAGTACAAAAACCGACTAAAGCAATTCTATGTAAATCTTGGAGATTACACTAGAAAAACTTACTTAAACTTTGAAATTATCAAAGTCTTTACTAACCTCGACCAAAGAAAAGCAGCAGAACTAGACCTCAAACTGCTAATACAATTACCGCTTTTGCTTAGATTTTTAGAGTATAAAGATAAAGACACAGCAAACATACTAATACAAATAATGAGCTTAGAAAACTATGTTAAACTAATAGAAAAATTAGAAATACAAAACTACCACATCCTAAAAGAAAAAAAGCTAATTTATGATTTTGTAGAAAGCTTTGAATGGTTCTCAAAAATAATTGCTAAAATGCAAAAGAAAGGATTAACTATTTTCAAAAAAAATGTTCAAGCAATGAAAGATTTAGGAGGCTGAAAATGGTAAAAGTACTAGACAAGGCAAAGAAAGAATATTATGGCAGAAGAGCCAAGCTGGAAATGGCTGGCTGGATTTTAGGATTTATCAGCCTAGCTGTCATTATCGCAGGAATTCTATCACAAATAAAAACAGTTAGTGCTATTGGAATACTGCTTTTAGCAATTGCTGTATATCTAATAATTATGGGTAGGATAGCTCATCAGACATTGCTAAGGAAATAACATTAGAATTAATGATTATAGCTTCAATCAAAACTGAAGTTATGATTACATTTAAATATAGGTCTTAATTATTTACTTTAGTATATAGAAATCAGAGTATAATTAAAGTAAACAACTGTGGGCTGAAGCCCACAGCATTTCGCTTGGGTAGCGTGGCTATTCAAGCTTAGGCACAAAAACCTACCAATGATTTTTGTGCACGCATACGCTGTTGCTTAAGTCGAGC
>QMQO01000034.1 GCA_003650545.1 Candidatus Woesearchaeota archaeon
AAAAAATATATAAATAATTTATTTTTATTTAGATCTAATGGAAAAAGTTAAGCTTTTGGAGCAGTTGTTCGACGAGAAGCTAATTGCAATCATCAATGTTTTTTTACAAGCACCAGAACGAGAGTTTTATTTAAAGGAAATCTCTCAAGCAGCTAAAGTGCCGATGGCGACAACACACAGGATTTTGCAGAAATTGAAAAAAGCTAGTGTTATAAAGGAGCGTAGCATTAGTAAGTTTAAGGTTTACACACTGATGAAAAACGAGAATGCTGATTTTTTATCGACGATAATGAAACATAAACCAAAAGCAGTTGAAACATTTATACACGAAGTTATAAAAGTAGAGGATGCAATTGATAGGATTATCTTACATGGTGAAGAACGTGCTGATAGAGCTAATTTGTTATTAATCGGAGAAGATATCGATGGCGGTGTTGTTAAATCTGTTGCTGCTGATATCGAAAGCCAATTTAATTATAGGATAACCTTTATGATACTAACACAAGAGCAATACGCCCAGATGATTGATATGGGTTTATACTCGGGCAAGAAAAAGATCATATGGGAAAAGAGTAAATAAAAAATAGATAAAATCAGATAGTTAGGAATAAAATTAGATAATAAATAATCAGATAGATAGTAGGAGGAAGCAGCACTTTATAATCTTCTTAACAAATCTGAATTCATGAATTATAATTCAAAAATAATAGTTAATTATAAAAGCTTGCTATCAACACCTGATGATATATGTCCCTGTAGTATAGCCTGGATACTAGCATTAAGTAGTTTTTGGCTAGCCAAAAAGTACGCGAGGTTGCGGTACAAAGATACTTGTGGCTAAAACCTCGTAACCGGGGTTCAAACAGAAATCGAAAACTTTGCTCTAAAAAATTCGATTTCATGAAAATCCCCGCAGGGACATTTTCTTATTTATTTCTTATCTATTTCTTATCTTCAATCTGTTTTTTTTAATCTTTGTGAAAGAGTGTGCACTTCTTGTTTTTTTGGTTTCTTATTTTGATTGCTTTATTTTTGATGCGTCTATATTAGATATTTTTAAGGAGGATAAACTATTCCAGAATTTTTCTATTGGTTTTTTGTAGGTGGACTGCTTATTTAAATTAAAATTACCATATTCACTACTGATTGATGGTTAATCCAACCAAAGATTTATATATGAGCTCTTTATTAACTCTTAATATTAACTCTTAAGTATAATTAAACAATGGAACTAGAAAACAAACTAATAAAATCCCTTGAAGATCTAGCAAACAATCAAATTAGCATTAGCTCTAATGATTTTGACAGCTTAAAACTAAGCAATGATCTAAGCGAATATATTTTAGAAAGACTCAATACCCGCTTAGCTAAAATCTCAGATAGTGAAGAGGCAGACAACACAGACCTAAGAGAATACGCATTAGACGAAGTTGTTAATTATTTTAGCTATAACAAAAATGCTATAGATAGAGCAGATAGTAGAGCAGATAGAGCCATGCGTGTGGAAGACAATCTATTAATTGTAGAATCTACAAATGGTGATGTCAGCTCAACACATTCTCTTGGTCCAGTAGCATCTTCGCTTGTTGCAAAAAAAATACTAGAGTCATTAAAAATAGCTAAGAATTATATGCAAGCAATAACGAATAAAAAATTATCTACAATTGATCAATCAACTGGATTTTATAACAAATTTCATTATTATGATACTTTAGCTAGGAACATTGCTGTTTGTATTAAAAAGAACACTGATCTAGGCCTTGTAATGTATGATATAGACCATTTTAAACTTTACAACAAGACATTTGGCCACCAGAAATCAGATACTATAATAAAAGAACTTTCTAAATTAATAAGCGAGAATGTTAAAGCTTCTGATTTTATAGCAAGATTTGGTGGAGAAGAATTCAATATAATACTTAATCAAGAAAATATTAATGGAGCTAGAAATGTTGCTAGAAGACTAAGAAGAATTACAGAAAACAGAAGTTCTGGTTGGATTAAAAGCAAAAAATACAATGGTATAACAATAAGCATAGGATACACTTCTTTAGGAAATACACCAGAGGTTAGGTTAATTTATGATACTAATGAGCTTCCGTTATTGATTGATTATATTTATGCAAAAGACAACGGCGGAATTATAGAATCAACAAAACAGATAGGTAAACAAAGATTAAGATATTTAATAACAATATACGAAGAGGCAATCTCAGCAAAGGTTCAGATTCCTGACTTTAGTTCAGGAAGTGTTGGCGAACTATTTGAGACCAACCAAAGATTTAGGAATTATGTTGCTGCGTTCTTATTACATTCAAAAGTAAATACTGCAATGAACTATGCTAAGAAGAAAAGAAACTGTATTAGGCAATATTCCAAAAAAATGTCCCTCATAAGAGACTAATTTTTTCTAATTTTTTCTGTATGTTCATATCTGTATGTTCATATAGACTCTTTTCGAGAAATGTTTATATATCTCAAAGATATACTTCATTACTAAGCGATAATTACTGATTATTTTAGATGATTTTGGGGGGGTTATGAAATCTATGCAAACTAGCAGAGATCGCATCACAGGGCTATATACATTGTCTCATGCAAAAATCACATTAGCAGATAAGTTAAAGGAGTGTGATGAACACATGAATAAGCTTTCTATGTTTTATATAGTTTTTCCGAATGCCAGCATGCTATCAGTTGATGCGTTAGGTAAAGCAATTGGAGAATTGGAAAAAAATCACTCAGGACTTTCAATTGATTATGTTGCTTACATAGCAGGTAGTTCTTTTTTCGCGTACTTTCATCATGTTGGAAATGCTAAAAATATTCCTGCAATGTCTGTTAGATCACGCATAATCGAGGTTATCTCCAGATCAACAGATATGGAATTTGAGGTTATCGCAACCACAAGACAGCCAATGCAGAATGTTAATAAGCATGATTATGAAGCTGAGTCAGAGAAAATACTTCAATACGATCTTTCTAATAAAATTATTAATTTGATGAATAAATACTTAAAATAATGATTTTTGTACTTGAAATTATTTTTAATTTCACCTAGTAATTTAAGTCTTATTTATTCAATTTGCGCAATTGAATTTAAATAAATAATAAAAATGAAAATTAAAAAACTTTAAAAAAATCCAAAAAAAGTTTAAAATTTACTTTAAATTGAAAAATTTTACTTTAAAAAAGAAATTTTTAATCAAAATTTACTTTAAATTTTAAAAATGACTTTTCTGTCCCATAAATAAAAAATCAAACATAATATTCTTTTTAAGTTTTTAAAAATAAAAATTTAAAATGATATATTCGCCAAAACAAGGAATAGAAGCTAAACTTGAACCACCTAGCTTTTACAACAATCCAAGATTTCATGCAATCAATCCAACAGTTAGTTACTCTATAGCGCTACATAAGCACATCTTTAGCACGCCTTCATACAGTATAATAGATAAGGAGACATATACAATAGACTTAGATAGCTTAGAAAGTAAGATAGATACAATCAAAGGGGGTTATAGTTCAGACCAATATGGTTCGAACCAATCAAATGATTATTCTAAAATCTATGAAAAGCTGATGAACAAAACAAAAAAAACCCCTATGTTCCAACCTAAGCTTTTCCTAAAGCCGATTCGCAACAAGACTCCTTTTATTGGCAAAACTAAAGATATTCAGCATTATATCCTAGCAGCTTTTAAATATACAACAGGCTTAGACTTCCCAGATGATATTGATATCACGATCTGTGATGCATCTACCATGCAAAAGCTACATGATTGTCCTGGAATACTTGGCTTTTGTATAAACAGAAAGGGTTTTGGAATTAGTGATATCTTTGTGTTGGAAAATAATCTGGACATTCTTCTTTTAACAATAGGTCATGAGATTGGCCATGCTCTTACATCACCTAGAAAATCGAAACAAGATGAAGAAGCCAAAGCCTTTGCTTTCTCATTAGCTTGGATTAATGCAATTAAAAAATACAATCTTGCTAATCTTGGCCAGAATATCGAATTTGAGCCAGCAAAAAATAAACTTCATGATGTTGCTTTTAGATTTGTTATGGAGACAGTTGCACAAAAAATAGACCCTATGTTTTTATTCACAAACCTGGCAAATGGTAATGTTAGCATTAACAAAGCATTGGAGAATAATGAGTTTGAGTTCCTTAGAAGCAGAGATGTAATCAAAGTGAAGAATTTTTATTAAGCACAATTTTCTTACCAAAACATTTATATATTTCCTATTTATTCTAACTAAACAGCGTTGATTTTAAATCAACGAGGGTGGTTGTTATGAAGAGTGAGGATAAAAAGAAAGACATAGAAGACATAGAAGATCAACCAAAAAAAGATCATCCAAAAAAAGAAAACAACAAAAAGTCTGAAGTAGAAGAACTTAAAGATGCGCTTAAACGTATTCAGGCTGAGTTCGATAACTACAAAAAGCGTACTCTAAAAGAAGCAGAAGAACGCGAAAAGCTCGCATCTAAAAAAATAATCACAAAGCTACTGCCTATATTAGATAATTTTGAGCTTGCCTTAAAAAACAAAGCTACTGATGATCAATTTTGCAAGGGTATGGAGTTGATCTACTCAGAATTATATTCTCTACTTGAAGCAGAAGGCCTAAAGCCTATAAAAACAGAAGGTAAGTTCGATCCTTACTATCACGAAGCCCTTTTATCAGAAGAATCAGACAAGGAAGAAGGTACAAATCTAGAAGAATTACAGAGAGGTTATATGTTAAATGATGAAGTGATTCGCGTTGCAAAAGTCAAAGTTGCAAAAAAGAAGAAAAAAATAATGGAAAAAGAAGAAAGTGAAAGAGAAGAAAATGAAACTAAGAAAAGTAACAGAAGAAATGAAAGAGGGTATGAATGATTTTCATGACTATATCAATATATCAATACACACTCCACTTGAAACCATAAAAAAGCTCAGCGAGAATTGTAAGAAATGCGGTCATTGCTGCAGCTATGGTTCTGGTTTAATGTTAAAAGACGACATCAAAAAACTCGCTTCATTCCTGAAAATCAGTGAAGATAAATTAAAGAAAAAATATCTCGAACCTGTCACAAGGTTTGGTGTAAGTCTGTTTAGACCAAAGTTGATAAAAACAAAAGACAAAGAGCATCTACCATATGGAAGGTGTATCTTCCTAACAGAAAATAAAGAATGTAAAATTCAAAAAGCAAAACCATTGCAATGCAAACTGACAACATGCAATAAGCATGGTACAGACATTGGTGTTTGGTTTAACTTGAATTATCTAATTGATCCAAAAAATCCAGAAACCATACGGCAATGGGACCTCTACCTTAAATCTGGTGGGAGGAATATTCCTGGCGGAAAACTTAACGAACTTATCCCTGATGAGAAGAGGCTGGAGAAGATACTAAATTATAATATAATTAGATAAAAATAATATAATAAGATAAAATAAAAATTAAAAATGGAGGTAAAATAAAATGTCAAAGGTAATCGGAATCGATCTTGGAACAACATTTTCAGCTGTAGCTGTAATGGAGGGTGGAAAAGCTACAATAATCCCAAATGCAGAAGGTGCTAGAACTACACCGAGTGTAGTCACAATTAAGGATGGTGAGCGTATTGTTGGAGAAGTAGCAAGGAGACAAGCTATCACGAACCCTGAGCATACAGTACGCTCTATAAAACGTTATATGGGTTCTGCCCATAAAGTAACAATCGAAGGTAAGGAATATACACCACAGGAGATCTCTGCAATGATTCTGCAAAAATTAAAGAGAGATGCAGAAGCTTATCTTGGTCAGAAGATAACAAAAGCAGTAATAACTGTTCCAGCATATTTTGAAGATGCTCAAAGACAGGCAACTAAGGATGCAGGCAAAATCGCTGGTTTAGAAGTTCTAAGGATAATTAATGAACCAACAGCTGCGTCATTAGCATATGGTTTAGATAAAAGCAATGCGCACACAATCCTAGTTTTTGATTTTGGCGGAGGCACGTTTGATGTGTCAATACTTGAACTAGGAGAGGGTGTTTTTGAAGTAAAGGCAACATCTGGAGACAATAAATTAGGTGGAGATGATATAGATGAAATCATAATAGACCACTTGGCAAATAAATTCAAGAAAGAAAATAAAATTGACCTAAGAGAAGACAAAATTGCACTTCAACGTTTAAAGGAAGCTGCAGAAAAGGCTAAAATAGAACTCTCAACAGCACAGAAAACAACAATCAACTTACCATTTATAACAGCAGATCAAAATGGACCAAAGCATCTCAACTACGAGCTCACCAGAGCAGAATTTGAAAAATTAATAGACCCGATATTGGATAAGCTTAAAGGGCCTACAAAGCAAGCAATCAAGGATGCTAAATTAGATACGAAGGACATTGACAAAATAATCTTTGTCGGTGGTTCAACAAGGATTCCTATAGTACAGAAATTAGTCAAAGAAATAACAGGCAAAGAAGGCGATAAAAGTGTTAATCCTGATGAAGCAGTTGCATTAGGCGCAGCAATTCAGGCAGGAATTCTTGGAGGAGAAGTAAAAGATGTTCTATTGCTAGATGTAACACCACTTAGTCTAGGTATCGAGACATTGGGTGGAGTTGCAACAAAGCTGATTGAACGTAACACTACAATCCCAACCAAAACAAGCCAAATATTTTCCACGGCGGCTGATAACCAAACTGCTGTTTCGATACACGTATTACAAGGAGAACGTCCAATGGCAGCAGATAACAAAACCCTTGGCCGTTTTGATCTAGTTGGTATACCTCCTGCGCCACGTGGCGTTCCGCAAATAGAAGTAACATTTGACATTGATGCTAATGGGATAGTCAATGTTAGCGCAAAAGATCTAGGAACAGGAAAACAGCAAGCCATAACAATTACAGCAACAACTAATCTCTCGGAAGAAGATATTGAAAGAATGCGCAAAGATGCAGAAAAATATGCAGAAGAAGATCGTAAGAAAAAAGAAGAAGTAGAAACTCTTAATCAGGCAGATGCGCTGATTTACACAACCGAGAAAACTATGAAAGACATGGAAGGCAAGGTGGATGAAGCTAAATTAAAACCAATAAAGGATGGTATTGAAGAGCTAAAAAAGCTAATGGCTGAAGAAAAGAAAGATGTCAAGAAGATAAAAGCCAAAATAGATAATATCAACAAGGTTGCGATGGAAGCAGCAACTGAATTATATCAAAAAGCCCAGCAAGCACAAGCATCACAGCAGCAAACGAAAGAAGCAGAAAAGAAAGAAGGGAAAGAAAAAGTTGTTGATGCAGAAGTTGTTGATGAAGAAGAGAAAAAAGAAAAAAAAGAAAAGAAATAATTTATTTTTCATTTTTTTAATTTTAAGTCTTCCAACAAAAAAGAATTATGGATTCGCTTAAAGAGTAAAATTTTTCAATATTTAATAACATTAGATAAAGCAGAATAAAATGACAAAAGACTATTACAAAATACTAGGAGTTGATAAGAACGCAAGCAAAGACGAAATAAAAAAAGCTTATAAACGTCTAGCAAAAAAATACCATCCTGACTTAAATAAAGATCCTGGCGCTGCTGACAAATTCAAAGAGATAAACGAAGCTGCAGCAGTTTTAAGCGATGATAAAAAGAGACAACAATACGACCAATTTGGTGATGCAGATACATATAAGCGAGCATCTGGTTTTGATTTCTCAGGTTTTGACTTTGGAGGTTTTGATTTTAGAAACTTTGGTTTTGATTTTGATGAAATTTTTGATACGTTTTTCGGAGGAGGTAGAAGAGCTAGACATGGCCCAAGTCGCGGTGCAGACTTGGTCACCAAAGTCACAATCACATTAGAGGAAGCTGCTGTTGGAGTTAAGAAGACAATTTCTATTCCCCGTTTAGAAACATGCGATAGCTGCCACGGTAGTGGTGCTGAAAAAGCATCAGATATAGTCACTTGTAATCAATGCAATGGTACAGGTGTGATAAGGAGGACACAACGCACACCATTTGGCATATTTTCAACTCAGACTACATGTAATAAATGTTATGGTGAAGGTAAGGTCACAGAGCATCTTTGTGATGTTTGTGATGGGACTGGTCGCGTGAAAAAAACTAGCAAAGTAGAGCTTAAGATTCCAGCAGGTGTTGATACAGGAACAAAGCTACGTATTAGAGGAGAAGGTGAAGCTGGCCAAAAAGGTGGTCCTAGAGGTGATCTTATAGTAATAACCGAGATTCAGCCACACAAAATCTTCGAACGTCATGGTAATGATATCTACGTTGAGGTTCCAATCTCATTCGTGCAAGCTTGCCTTGGAGATGAAATAGAAGTACCTACACTAAAAGGAAAAACTAAGCTAAAGATCCCTAAAGGAACACAGACAAACACAATTTTCCGTTTAAAAGGAAAAGGTATTCCGAACTTGCACAGTTTCGGCTCTGGTTCAGAACTTATCAAAATAATTGTAGTAACACCTGAAAAATTAACTAAAAAACAAGTAAAACTCTTGAAAGATTTTGAAAAAGAAAGTGGCGAAAAGCCAAGCAAAAAATTCATTAAAAGCCTGTTAAGAAAGAAATAGTTTAAAGAGAGAAACCTTGCTAAAAATCTAAAAACTACCTCAGGCTTAGGCAGAATTATAAAATTGAAATAAAAAGAAAGTACGCGATGTAGGCAAGCACATTTGATTCAGTTTCATTAAACTATATGATTCATAATAATCTGACTGAGCTCAAAAGTCTTTTTGCAGAAGACTCTGTATTTTACTTTTTAGTTCATTTGCAAATTTCTCAAAATCTTCTGTCCATTTGGCATCTTCATCTTTTGGATAAACTCTAACATCTAAATCCTGCTTTTTAATATCGATATAAATGTAAACTTGTAAATCTTTTTCTCCAGAAGCACTTATTGATTTTGGGCCGAAAGTGATATCTTTTAAACCCAATTGTTCAAAATCTTTTTTCTTTTTTAGTATTTTTTGTTCAAGATTTGTATACCTTTCCCAGATCTCATTAAACTTAGAGATTTTTATTTTATATCTATCTGCTAATCCTTTAATTGTTGATAGATCATGTTTCCAATAAAAATCTTTTTTTTTTCTCTTAGTGATTGAATAATTTGGGCATCTGTTATATCTTGCACTCTTGGTTTTATTTCTTCAACTATTCTAAGTGCTTCTTTTCTCATTTCTTCATACAAATTTCCAAACTCTAAAAGTTTATCTTTTATCATATTGTTAGAATGTTTGAGAATGTTTGAACTTTATAATTCTATCGCTAGTCTGTTTACTCTAGATTTTCTCTGAGGAACATTGAATTGAAATCTTGTTTTTTTTTCATTAGAAAAAAACTAACAGCTTGGCGTGTTCAATGAGATTTGCCTTCTCTAAATATAACAAAAAATATAATAAAAACCAAAGCACTTCTTATATGCTTCGTTCTTATATATTACATACTTCTTATATGTAAGATAAGTTACAAAAAGAATTTTAAAGATACTTTGTTGGTTAAAGGATTGATTGCTTTATCTTTCTATATATTACTTTTTATTACTTTTCTTTCTATAATTTATCTTTCTATATTATCTTTTATATATTATCTTTCTTTATATTCTTTATAATACAACAAAGTGTATAATACAACCAACAAAGCTATTTCTATGTACACCTACCCAACAGCATCTGGGTTCATTTTCACTTCTTAATTGCTTCTGGAAATATATGGAAATAAACAAATATTTCTTTTAAATAGAAATCTTACTATCATCAAAATTACTTAACAAGTGATTACTTAATACATTGCTGAACTACAATCTCAATATACTCTCAATATACAAACTTCAATATACTAATAGTAATATTAATCTCTTAATATCTAATAATATTAATTTGTGCACTATAGAATCTCGATTAAAATATTGCGATTGGACTATAGAAATATTTAAATACTAACACTTTAATTACCATTGTATAATGGTTGTAAGAATATAACAGAATATAATGATTGTAAAGAACCATTAAAGAAGGTTGTTAGAACTTCAAAGTGTTTATGGGGGTTGTCATGTTAAAAAATAAAACTAAACGAATACTTGCTATTGGTACAATTCTCTTGGGTTTTACTAGCGTATTTGGCTGTGGAAATGGTGGTGGTGCTGTGACTCAGCAGGTTAGAACATACACAGATGAACAACAAGCACGCAACATATACGAAAATGATGTAAATGGTGGGATTGGTAGGTGGTCAGAGGTTCATGTTCTCGGGCATGGTGATGATATAAATAACGCAACAAATGGGTTGCTAAGACTAGCTAGCCAAAACAATGGCGAACTTAGAACAGAAATTGCAAACATTCTTGTTCCAACAAATAATTCATATAGCGATTCATACAGAGCTGATGTGGTTACAAACTGGACATACTGGACAAATGGAACATTTAACCCGCCTCAAGACATCATAGAAATTAGAGGTGTTGCTTGTCCTGGACAAACAACATCGAATGCAAAATATGTTGCACTCTCTTTTACAAACAGCTCAAATAGTGCTGTGTTATCGTGGGTGATGAACAGTTGCAATGGACCCAATCAAACAACGAAATTATATTATGATGCTGCTGAAGCTGGTGCGTCTCAGCCTGATTTGCAGCCTCTCACAACTTCTCAGTATCATGAACTTTTATGGGCACTCTCAAATAAAGCAGCAGACGTAATCCCTAATATCTATGCAGGGACTGAACCTGAAATTATAGGTAAATTTTTCAAAAAAAGCTCAGAGCTATCTAATCTAATACATTCTGCTGCAAGAACAATTGATGATTCTTTAGTTCCTTTACCAAACATTGAAGTTTGTAATGGACGCGATGATACAGGTGACGGCTTGGTGGACTATGTAATAAACAAAGCCGGTAAATTGGAAAACCTCTGTCACAATGAATACTGAATTAGTATTATAAATAAGTAGTATGATATAAAGTAAATCACAGATAACCAAAATACATATAAATAAGTCAAATTCAATAATATTACTGGGGGAGTTCATAAATCATGTATAGGAAAGAACTATTCAGCTTAATACTGTTTATTGTTCTATTTGGTGTTCTTTTGTTTTCTGCTAATGCTGTATGCAACTATAACTTGCAGTGTGATGCTGGAGAAGATATATATACCTGTCCTACAGATTGTAATGATCAGACTATGGGTATAGATGGCTATCAAATTGGCGATGGCATTTGTTCTCCTGAAGAAGCAATAGCGGGAAACTCTCCAGATTGTCGTTCAACTACTGAGGAGTTGCCAACAACAGAGGTTTGTAATGGTCGTGACGACGATAACGATGGTAGCATAGACGAAGGTGGTGTTTGTCATAATGACTATACGCAGGATCCAAATGATGCAGACGGTGATGGCTTACCGGATTCACTAGACGATGATCGTGACGGAGATGGTATTCCAAATAACCAGGATGCTTTCCCTGATGATGCAATGGAGTGGTACGATTCAGACAATGATGGTACAGGCGATAACTCTGAAGCTGACGCTGACAACGATGGTACAGATGATTATTATGATCCTTTTCCAACAGACCCAAGCGAATGGAAAGATACTGACAATGATGGCATAGGTGATAATGAAGACGATGACGATGACAATGATGGTATTCCTGATGCTGAAGACACAAATACAAATGCTGCTCCAGAAATTACCATTTTTAGACCTATTTCAAGTTCTCCCTGTGTAGATGAGGGTGATTCTTTAATATTCTCTGTCATTGTCGATGATCCTGAAGATGATGCAATAACCTATGACTGGAAACTTGACGGAGAAACAGTATCTACGCAAAACTATTTTCGCTATGAGCCTAGTTATACAGATGCAGGCCAAAAAACGCTTGTGCTTACTGTAACCGACACAGCTGGTAATACCGATTCAGAAACTTGGACAATCACTGTGAACAATGTAAACCATGAACCAGAAATCACTAGCAAAATTCCTTTAAGTGATACACCAACCATTGGAGAGGGCAATTCTTTAGACTTTAGTGTTGTTGTTAATGATCCAGACATAGACGATATTATAACTTATATCTGGAAGGTTAATAGTGTTCAGGTTTCAACCGCGTCAACATATACTCTTACAACCTCCATAGGTGACGCAGGAATAAAACTAGTCCAAGTCATTGTTTCAGATGGGACTGCGTCTGATAGCGAATTCTGGACAGTAAATATAACTCACACTGAACAATCTCCAACAATAGACAGCTATTACCCAACAGATCTTAATCCAAGTATTCAAGAAAACAGTTCCCTTTTATTTAATGTTACAGCAAGCGACCCGAATGGTGACATATTATCATACTCTTGGAAGTTGGATGGTGTAGAAGTATCAACAACTACATCCTACACATACACTCCTGGGTTCAACGATGCAGGCAACCATGTATTAAATGTGACAGTTTCAGACCCATTGTTAAATTCAGCTTCTCAAGCTTGGTCTGTGAAAGTGATAAACGTTAACAGAGCACCTGAGATTGAAAGTGAAACACCTGTACAGGGCACTATAGACATAAGCGAGGGTACAAGTCAAACATTTAATGTCACAGCAACAGATCCTGATGGCGATACTTTAACCTACTCGTGGCTCCTAGAAGGCGTGCTTGTCTCAACATCACCTTACTTCACATACAGCCCAAACTATCTTTCAGCGGGAACTTATAACTTAAGCTTAACCATCAGCGATGGTGTTGATCAGGTATCACTCTCATGGACAGTTAATGTTTTGAACGTAAACCAACCATCTATAATAAATTCAACACCAACTTATTTTGCAGTAGAAGGCTCGTTATATAATTATGATGTTGACGCAACTAATCCTGACGGAGATACACTGACATTTTCGTTATTACAAACGCCGAATGGAACAGGTGTTATGACTATTAATAGTGTTACAGGTTTGATCGCATGGATTCCAACAAATGATCAAGTTGGAACTCATTATGTAACAGTTAAGGTTGATGATGGTATGGGTGGCAACGATACCCAAACATTTAACATAACTGTCTCTGACGTAAATGTTGCACCTGTATTAGATATAATTGGAAACAAAGTTATTGATGAAGACTTATTATTGGAATTTAATATCACTGCTAGTGATGAGGACATAATTAATGGTGATTTATTAACTTTCACTTCCAATAATACCAACATCAATATAACAAAAATCAACAACACCCTTGCTACTGCTTCATGGATACCATCTAATAGCGATGTGGGGATCCACTCAGTTACATTCTATGTGAATGATTCTTCAGGAATGAGCGACTCTGAAACAATCACCATAAAGGTTAACAATGTTAATGATGCGCCAAGTTTATCTGCAATGCCAGAAACACTTAATCTTACAGAAGATGTTGCATTTTTCTATCAGGTAAATGCAACCGATGCAGACATAATACACGGCGACTCGTTAATGTTCGACGATAACACGACTTTATTCAATATAAACCAAACGACAGGTATAATTAGCTTTACACCAAACAACTCAGATGTCGGCGTTTATTCGGTTAATATTAGTGTAGTAGATACTACAGGGTCTATTGACTCATTAGCTATCATATTTAACATCTCAAATGTAAACGATCAGCCAACCATACTTAGCACTGCACCCACAACTGCAACAGAAGGTTTATTATACGAATATGACATGATTGCTATAGATGTTGATCCAACAGGAGACGCACTTACATATACGGTAAATGATTCTAGGCTAAATGTGAACCAAATCAATAACACATTTGCAAACATCACCTGGATACCCAATCAAACAGATGTTGACCAAAGCCCAATCGTAATTCTGTTCAATGTCAGTGATGATAAAGGTGCTTATACTACAGAGATTGTCACTGTTGATTTAAACGGTATTAACGATGCCCCTACTTTATCTACACCATTCAGTAACATGACGATTGCTGAAGAAAACTTTAATGATTCTATTGATCTTGACAACCATTTCAGTGATATTGATAACATAACATTGTTATACTGGGCAACAAGCAATGACTCAGCAGTACAAGTTACAATCACTACGGGTAATATAATTAATATCACAACGACAGATGACTTTAATGGAAAAGTAATAATCAACGCAACAGCTGGTGACGGACAATATAATGTGTCTGGCTACTTCATCATAACAATAACTCCTGTGAATGATGCTCCTGTTTCCTTATTATCCTTGCCAGTGTACATGATTCCAGAATCTGGCTTTAATGATTCAGTTGATGCATCTAATTATTTCTATGATGTTGACAATGCATCATTAATATACTACATTGCGACAAATGACACAGC
>QMQO01000035.1 GCA_003650545.1 Candidatus Woesearchaeota archaeon
ATAAAAAAGTAATTGTATTGAAGAAGATAAATTACAAAAATTAAAATAAAGATAATCATTGATTTTTTTCTGTGCTGAGATTTTTCTCACTTATTATTTTATATGTTAGACAACATTTCATTTGTTTCTTGGTCTACATGAAACAGGTCAAGAAAATGTTTTTTATTATTGTGTTATAAAATTAACCAAATCAAGCATACAATTGCATTTTTTTCCAACTGTCATCTTTTATATTCACCAATATAAGCTTATCTTTATCTTTTGCTAAAAAGAAAGTTTCAATGCCCTTTAATAAATCGCGATATTTCTTAATCTGTTGAATAGTCTGCTTTGTTAATGGTAATACTAACCTACCCTTAACATAATAGTTATCCTTACTAAGAATAAAGGTCTTACCAGTTTTCTTGCTAAGTTTGACCATTGCATCTCCTAATAGCTTATGTATTAACTCTTTATTACTTTTCTCAAAGCTTTTTACAGATGCTTTCACTTGTCTGATCGTTTGTCCAATATCTGTTATATACGACTTTATCTCTGTAAGGACAATAATTATTTTATCACTTTCATCATCATATTCAAAACTGACAACATCTGCATATCTTTCTATCTTGTAATGCACATAATAGGCTTCTGCATCTAGATAGTAGTCTCCGAGATATTTGATATAATCAGCCATAACATTTGCATGTCTTTTATCCTTCACCATCTTAATACCGTATCCTAAAATCGGAGAATTCTCCTGTTGGTGTTTGCTTTTTGATTTTCACTTCTGAAATTTTGGCTCCCTCAGGTCCCTCTTTACAAAGTCGTATCAAAGAATATAAGGCCCTTTCTTCACCTTCAGCAACAACAATGACAGAACCATCGGCCATATTTCTAACATATCCTTGCAACCCAAGCCTTTTAGCATTGCTCTCAACATAGCTGCGAAAGAAAACACCCTGTACAATACCTGTTATCCTTAGTTCAACTCTCTTTAGTTTTTCCATTTATTGGAGCCCCTTTCTTTTGAATTTTTGCTCATTCATGTATTCACAATTCATGTATTCACAATTTAGTGAAGAGTTTGTAGTATTTATATTTAACTCAAACAGAAACAATCTTCATTCTAGATTTTGTTAATCATGACTGTATTTTGTTAATCATGATCTGCGTCACCAACAACATATATCTACAATCTTTAAACTAATCCGTGTTCACTAATGCTTTTTTAGACAAGATTCTAAGCAAGTTATGTAAAAGTTGGTTCTTAGTAAATAGGATATCGTTAAATATCGTTATGTAGTTATCTTAGATATCTTTATGTGTATAATTATTCCTAACATCAAAATAGATCATTTAATATATCATGGACTTAAATAACAATTATTAAGCTTTATTAACTAGAATATCTACTTAATCCTAAAAACCTCCAGATTTCTTGGTGCAGAAGTTTCGATTCTGTTTTGTTTATGTATGGAACTAGCTAGATCTAAACATCTAGAGCTTTCGCCATGCATTACTATAACCCTTTTTGGTTTAGGATCGCATTTGTACACATAACTCATCAATTGCTTTCTGTCAGAATGGCCTGTAACTTCTAACTTATGTATCTCCATCTTGATTTCAACAACTTCTTGCTTAGTGCCAGATTTAAAAATTATCTCGCGAGCACCACGTTGTATTCTTTGCCCGAGAGAACCTTCGCCTTGATAACAGGTAAACACTAACGAATTCTTAGGGTTATCAGCAAGATGTTTCAGATACTCAACAGACGGACCGCCAACAAGCATACCACTAGTTGCCATAATCACGCAAGGACCATGCTCTTCTACAATTTGCATTCTTTCTTTTTGTGAGCCAACACGTTTAAATGCAGGATTCAGAAATGGATTTTGATCTTGGTGGAAGATTTGTTTTCTAACTGTTGCATTCAGGTATTCTGGATACGCAGTATGTATGGCTGTCATATCCCACACCATACCATCAATATAAACAGGGACCTCTGGAATCTCTTTATTACGGATCATTTCTTCGACCATCACCATAATCTCTTGACTTCTTCCAGATCCTAATGTAGGCATCAGAATCTTACCGCCACGTTTGATTGTATCCTTAATGATTTTTTTAAGCAATTCATCAGCTTCTTTTTGATTTGGCAACACATTTTCTTTACCACCATATGTTGCTTCTATAATCAAAGTCTCTGCTCTAGGGAATTTTGTGTTAGCCGGATCTAGTAAAGCTGTTCTGCCATACTTCATATCACCAGAGTAAACTAAGTTGTGCAGACCATTGCCAATATGTAAGTGTATCAAAGAAGAACCGATAATATGGCCAGCATTATACAACGTTAGCCTAACATCAGGAGTTATATCTGTGACCTCACCATAATCCAAGCAGATTGTGTGTTTAACCATTTCTTTTATGTCTTCTGCAGTAAATATTGGCTCTTTACCCTCAGAGTGCATAATCTTAACATAGTCCAACAAAGATAGAGCCATAATATCCCTAGTAGGAGCTGTACAATAAACAGGACCGCGAAAGCCAAACTTAAATAAATAAGGAATAAAACCACAATGATCCAAATGAGAATGAGTCACAATAACAGCATCTAACTCTTTTATGTTAAATTCTGGCACCTCCAGATATGGATACATTTTATCCGATGAAGCAACATTAACACCGCAATCTAATATAACCCTAGATTCTGGTGTTTGCAGGAACAAACAAGACCTTCCAACCTGTCTTCCCCCTCCTAGTACACTAACTCGAATCCATTCTTGCTTTTTTTCACGGATCCAACCGTCATAAATACGGTGGCCAGTCTTATTCAAAAATTTCCTTCTATATTCAGAATTCAGATACAAAACAGAGCGTACATCCTCAATTATCTGGCTTCTAATTGCAGGCGTCCTTCTTATTAGTGGAACCCATAATGTATTTTCTCTTATCCCCCTTAATATTGCACCCTGTTTTCCAATAGCAAGCCCAGGTTTCTTTGCTTCTATTATGACCCTAGACCGTTGCTCATCAAAGATTATCTGTGCAACTTCGGCTTCTTCTGGAATCATATCTTTAATAAGTTTTTCTGCTTTTTCCTTTGGCATTGTTATGCTAGGATCTGGCCTTAACTCTACCCTTTTCTTTATATCATCAACTATCTTTTTGATCAGACCTTCATTATTCAGGAAAAAACTTTTATCTTTAGTATAGAGCACAATGTTTGCTCCTTCAAACACAGCATCAGATACTTTATCCTTAGGCAAATATTTTAAGATCTCTGCTATAATATCAGACATTTTTTAACTACCTTTGTTAAATCCTAAATTTATTTTTTCAGAACAATTTCATTTGATATTTTCATTCAATCTAACAGTTAGTTGCTCAGTATGTACTTTTTCAACACTGTCTTTTGTGACAACCATCATATCGATTCCTTCGCCAGAAGCTGTGTCACGTTGTAGTGCAGCATTAATGGCTTTTATAGCTAATTTTTTTGCTTCATCTAATGGAATGTTTTTATTATACAATGCATCCAAAACACCTAATGCAAATACCATTCCTGAACCAGAACAGACGTATTCATCTTCTTCATTCAATGAACCATCTGGAAAAACATCGTAAAGATGAACACCGTGTCTATCAAATCCCGCAACCAAAAATTGCGTAATTCCTGGAAACATCTGCCTCAGATTTGTATATACCAATGTAGCTAATAAATTCACAGCTTCTTTTACATTTACTCTTTTAGAAGTTCTAATCTCTTTTAGCTTTAGCTCGGCCTTAATGTATTTCATTAAGAGTTGTATATCTGAATAGTTTCCAGCAACAGTCAAGCCTAAATTATCAAGTATTTTAAAGACCTTTTGCACTTTTTTATTGATGATCATGCTGCCTGCTGTTGCACGTTTGTCCGCTGCTAACACTACATAATCCTTACCTTTTATTGCTAGTGTTGTGGTTCCGGTCTTCATAGATTTTTCATCCATTTATCACACCTAAGAACTCCTTCTTTTTCCGAAGATTGAGTTTTAGTATTTAAAGTTTTTGGTTTTTCAGCTATTATGAAACCCAAGTTACCGTCTGTGTTGCGAGGCCATGACACTTAATAATCGCATCTGGCAGGGGTTGTCCCTTACGAGGATGCCAGATAACGCAATCAGAAACACATGCAGCTGACGGCAACCGAGGCAAACGCAGTTTGCCGAGAGGGTTTCATAACAGCCGGTTTTCGCTAATATTTTTTTGGCTAATATTCAAGCTAATATTTAGGCTAATATTATAAAAAGTTAGTATAACTCGAAATCCTTATCTTAATTACAAGGTTACCATGCCATATTTCATAACACAGTGATCTAATGTAATTTTCTAATTAATTTCTAATGCAACTAGGTAATAACCCATTATCTAATGCAATTGGGACATAGCTAGAGGAACATCATTCTAAATGCTAAATTAATAAGCAAATCAAATGATATGATGATTCTTAATTAGCAGATTCTCAATAACATATTCAAAACACGATTTTATCTTTGTCAGTAAAATAACAATTTGAAAATCATAAAAAACTCTCATATATTTTGCATATCCATATTTTCATATGTATTTTTCATCACCATCGCGTACAACACATATTTATAAATCTTCTAAAAAACAATCTAAAAAAATAACCACTATAAAATTAAGAATCATTATTTAGACAGGAGATTTTAAGAAAAAGACCAAAGAACAGGAGCAGAATGAACATCCTTTCACCATATCCTAAGAACAAACAACAAGCAATTGCTGTTGATAAAGCTTATTCTAACCTAAGATCTAATAACTTTACTATTCTAGCTGATGATGTGGGCACAGGCAAGACATTTGAAGCTCTAGCTACAATACACAAAGAAATAAAACTGAAAGAACTAAAGTACACTCTTGTTATAATTATAGCTATGCAAAAAGATCTAAGGGTTAAGTGGTGTGAGGATATCAAGGAGATATTTGTTAAACAGTATTTAAAAGATGACTTTGCCGAATTCTTCAAAAATACAACAATGGCAACTACGCTAGAACAAGCTATTAAAAATTATCCTTCTATTGCTATATGCGGCTCGTCTGCTATATCAGTAACAAAAAAAGAGAAAGAAAACTTTACAAAGAAGTACAGAAATAACAAAGTCTTTAAAGATTATGTTGATAATCATTTATTGACCAGAAATCTGACCATAAATCAAATAGTAAGAAATGATAAGATCAAACGCAATCTAGTTGCGAATTTTAAACGGTTCCAACTGAGAGAAAAAATAATGCAAAATTACAAGAAAGTTATTCTAATAGTTGACGAAGCACATAATCTGAAAGCAACAAGAAACAATGACTTCTATGATTTCACTAAACATGAGCATGAGATAAATCCTTTGAGTAGTAAAGTTCCATTTTACACCACAAGATACAAGATTGTGGATAAAATTCTCTTCCTAACTGCAACACCATTTCAACAAACACCAAAATATTTACTAAGATTACTTGGAATACCCATAACAATCCTGAAAAAGCAGGCAAACTACCCAAAAATTCTAGAAAACATAAGAATGCAACTGGAGGGGCTTGAGGATTATAAACAAGCAAAAAATTCATATTACAGCAGAGTTGTAAAAGCAGAATCTTATTATACCTTAGTTAACAATATTTATCAGGCGTTGCAGGGTGACACCCTAAGAAAGATAAACATGCGACTCCACGGAAACATGAGCAAAGAAAGCATCTTAAGAGCCATTCCAGATTTTAAACTAAGAAACAACATCCTTCAGTTAATAGATCTAAAAAACAAACTAGAAAAAAATTTTAGAAGGATCATTGTGAGAACCGAACCAGACCGCCCCTACCTGTTAAGGGTTGTAGGTAGCTTAGCTCTACCAAAAAACACAAGCGCCATAAATATTCGTTCAGGGATAAAACAAATAAACATTAGCAGCAGAGAAGAAAATAAAGAAAAGAAGTTATTAGAGCTAATAGATAGACTAAGAAAAGATCGTCAACTAGAAAAACATAAAATACAAGGTAATAAAAAAATTGTTATATTTGTAAATTCCATAAAAACAGGTAAGAGAATAAAAGAACTTTTAAATAGCAAAAAACCAATAGAAGGAAAACGATACACTAAACCTGCATTGAACCTTTTAATAAAGGTAAATCAAAAACAGTTGAATAAGATAACAAACATCGCAGCTGGTTATAAAGGTAGTATTTTTAATACCAAAAGGATAACACAATTCCAGAGGTGGATAATTTACACCTGTCTTCTATTAAAGGAAATTAAAGAAGAGAGGTACAAGAAAATCTTTACAAAGTATTTAAAAGAAGAATTAGATTTAGCAATAAAAAGAAACACTAAAATAAAAGAAGAAAACAAGTTGACAGCTAATGAGATTCTAAGAAGAATTAAGAAGGCGAATCTAGAAGAATTTGCTAAATATAAAAGGAAAACAAAGTTTAGACAGATGCTAAAGTCTCAGAACAAAAAGGTCTACAGCTATATTAAAAAGAAGATAAAACTTTTCATAGACAAAGAAGAGGCTATAAAATATATGCTTTACCTAATAGAGTCAATGCATCTCTATCCTGATCTTAAGAAAGATATATTTAACAAGCTTGATGTAACTTTTAAAGCTGCTATTGAAGAAAACGATATAACTTTTATCACCAATCTAATAGATAAGAAGAATAGGAAAAGGAATTTCCTTAGCATGCACGAGTGTGAGTTCTACTATGGTAAAAGGAGAGAAATGATAAGAACATTATTTAACACACCTTTTAACCCGAAGATCATAATCCTGCCTAACACTGCTCAGGAAGGACTAGATTTCCAACGCTATTCAAATATCGCAATACATTATGACTTGCACCCTAGCTCTGCCAAGATGGAGCAAAGGATTGGCAGGGTAGACAGAAAAGGCAATTTTGTAAGGGATAATTATGATGCAAATAACCCCGCTGGCATTATTGAGTTCAGGCCATGCTGCAATAAAAAGGATCAGAGAGTGATGAATATACTATCATATGATGAGCGTTGGTTTAATGTTTTTTTCCTCAAACTGAAAAGAAAGGCCCTAAAGTTGAATAAAAGAGAGTTGGACATCTTAGATGTGTTAACACAACTGTTTAGAATCAAGTTAGGTTAAGTAGTTTAGAATTAAGTTAGGTTAAGCAGGGAAGAGTTGATTAATAATAATGATTAATAATAATTTATACTCTGTGGCCTGTAATAATTCCTGTACAATAATCTTTATAAACAACCTAAATCATCACTTCTTTTTGGGGGTTGATAGATTGAAAATCACACCTGCTGTTAAACAGTATATAGAAAATAAACAGCAGTATCCAGACTGTATTCTATTTTTTAGAATGGGAGACTTCTACGAGATGTTTTTTGAAGACGCCAAAATAGTTTCTAGAGAACTAAACATCACACTAACCAGTAGAGGTAAGGACAAGGTGCCACTTGCAGGTGTCCCACATCATTCTGTGCAGCCTTATCTTGCAAAATTAGTTAAAAAAGGCTATAAGGTGGCTATTGTAGAACAATTGGAAGATCCTAGGTTTGCAAAAGGTGTTGTCAAACGAGGAGTTGTAAGGATAGTAACACCGGGAACCCTAATCGACGATCTAATGCTGAATGAAAATGTTAATAATTATTTGATGGCTATCGCTAACAATGATAAATGTTACGGAGCAGCTATAGTCGACATCTCTACAGGCGAATTTCTTGTGACAGAAGTAAACCACATCGAAAAACTCAAAAATGAGATTACCAGATTTAATCCTGCTGAAATTTTAGTTCCAAGCTTTATTGCAAACTTATTCAAAGGATGGCATGTTAATCCTTACGAAGAACGTTTTTTTTACAAGCCGATTGCTTATACAAAACTGAAAGAGTTCTTTGAGGTGGCAAACCTAGAAGGATTTGGAATAGAAAAACAAGAACTAGCAATAAGTGCAGCTGGCGCCTTAATAAATTATCTTGAAGAGACTCAGAAAACATCGTTAAAGCAGATCAATAATATAAAATATTTCTCAACAGAGGACCACATGATATTAGATGCGGCAACAATTAGAAATTTAGAGTTGATTAAGAGCATCATAGACAACTCAACAAAAAATTCTCTGCTTGGCGTATTGGACAAAACACTGACACCAATGGGTTCTCGTTTATTGAAGCAGTGGTTGCTTCGTCCATTATTAGACAAAAAAAAAATAAATACAAGACTAAGTGCAGTTGAAGAACTCACAGCTAACTTACTGATGAAGGAAGAACTACAAGATGGGTTAAAGCAGATGTACGATATTGAAAGATTGATAGGAAAAATTGCTTATGGTAATGCAAATGCACGCGATTTATTGGCATTAAAGAAATCTTTGCTTGTGTTGCCTCTAATTAAAAAGGTTCTAGAAGAAAGTAATTCTGCATTGTTACAAGAAATATCTAAAATTAAAACTCAAAACAAAATAGTAGAATTAATAGAGAAAGCAATCAAGGAAGACCCGGCTGCAACTATAAAAGAAGGAAACATCATTAAAAAAAACTATAATAAAGACCTTGATGTGTTAAGAGAACTAAAAACAAATAGCAAGAAGTTTATAGCTGATCTGCAGAAACATGAGATAAAACGTACAGGAATAAAGTCGTTGAAGATCAAATACAATAAAGTTTTTGGTTATTTTATAGAAGTGACAAAACCAAATTTACATCTTGTTCCAAGCAATTATATCAGGAAACAAACCCAAGTTAATAGCGAACGTTTTATAACTGAAGAATTGAAAGAGCACGAAAGCAAAATATTGAATGCAGAAGAGAAAATTGTCAACCTGGAGTATGAATTATTCTGTAATATAATTAATCAGATTAATGAGCATACAAAAGAGATTCAAAAAGCTGCACATGAAATTGCTAAACTAGATGTGCTTGTTAGCTTTGCAAATGTCTCTCTGGTTAATCGTTACACTAAACCTGAGCTAAACAGCAATAACGAGATTAACATCAAGGCCGGAAGGCACCCTGTACTAGAGCAAACTGAGCAAATATATATTCCAAATGACTGTTTGATGGACGAAAATCTTAATATGATGATCATAACAGGCCCAAATATGGCAGGAAAAAGTTCTTACATGAGACAAGTCGCTTTAATACAACTAATGGCACAGATTGGCTGCTTTGTTCCAGCCGATTACGCAAGCTTGGATATTGTTGATAGAATCTTTACAAGGGTTGGTGCGCATGACGATCTCGCAAGTGGGCAAAGCACATTTATGGTTGAGATGAATGAAACTGCTAACATTCTAAATAATGCGACTAAAAAAAGCTTGGTTATCTTAGATGAGATCGGACGGGGAACTAGCACATTTGACGGTGTTAGCATTGCATGGAGCGTTGCAGAGTATATCAATAAAGAAATTAAAGCGAAAACACTGTTTGCAACGCATTATCACGTATTAAATAAATTAGAAACCAAACTTAAGAGTGTAAAAAACTTTAACATAACTGTTGCAGAAGATGGGGACAAAATAGTATTTTTAAGGAAGATCATGCCAGGCGGAACTGATAAAAGCTATGGTGTACAGGTTGCTAAGCTTGCAGGTTTACCTGCTGACGTAATAGAAAGAGCAAAACAGATTCAATTTCAGTTGGAGGATGAAAATAAGATGAAAGATAAGGTCGTTGTGGAACGAACACTGGTTAACAAAACAAGAACTTTAGACAAATTCGCTGGCACGCAAACAGACCAGAGAGAGTACGTATACAAAAAATTAAAGCAGAAAAACTTAGAGGATTGGTGATGTTTTCAAGCAAAAAAGTACAAATGATCGAAGAAAAAGTTGAAACGATCAGATTTATAATAGGCGCTTTAAGGAAGGAGGTTGAAGAACAGAATGAACAAATGAGAAAGAATATTCAGAACATTTCCAATTGTATCAAAGAACTAAAGGATCATTTTTTAGCGTTCAAAGAGTCCAAAGCTGCCAAACAAATTGACAGAGAATGTGAAAGAGTGAAAGAAAGCACCTTTAATTTGAATAAGGAGATTATGGATTTCAAGCTGCTGAAAGGTAGATTATACGAAAAGCTTGTTGAACAAATATCAATGGAAATAAAAGACAAACTGTTCAAACAGCTGGATCAAATTAAGACAGATATAAAGATATATAATGAAGTTAAAGAGAATATCAAAAAGTTGAAGGCTGAGCTAGATATGTTGAAGGAAGAAATCACTCAGTTCAGGAAGATTGTGAAGGAAAAAGACTTTGAGTTAACAGGTTATGTTAATAAGATAACTCAGATGGACCAAGAGAAGTTAAGATTAATGCAGCAGGTCAAGACATTACAGAAATTAGTTGCTGCAGAGAGACGAAAGCAAAGATAGTCTGTAGTTTGATAATTGTTAAAAAGAAATAAAACAAAGTTGGTTATGCGGCTGTTTGAAAAAAAAAAGAATTAGCTGTGAATATATGCGAGAACTAGCTAGAATAGACATAGAAGAATGGAAAAAAGATAAGAAAATCAGCCAAAGACATAGAAGACCAATCTGGAAGCCGTACAATAGGACATCTGATAAAAAAGAAAAATAATCTAATGCTATATAAGAAAGGGAAGGTTATTTTAGAATCATTTTAGAACCCAAAAAAACCATTATTACTATTAATAAAAACATAAATATACTGTTCGTATAGAATGAACCGTTTGTGATAGCGTGTAAATTAACATACTGTGAAAATCTTTTAGATAAGACAAGCAAGGGGGGAGTTATAAGAAAATGCCAATGTACGATAATGAAGAGGAACTCGCCTTAGTCAGGCGGCGTATAATTCATGCCATATTCATACCAAAAAGGGAAACATTGGATGCATTTTTCTATGATATATCGAAATATAAAAATGCAATAGTTTATGCACAGAGAGACCCTAATTATAAAGATGATCTGGGTAAATGGAAAGGCCATATCATCTTTGAGTATTACAGATGGTACTACATTCTAGCAGTTGACCATCGACTTGGAAGAAATAATCTGCCTGTTAGCAATATAGACCTAATAGATATTCGACACGATCTAAAATCTGCAAGAGCAATAATCGAAGAAGGCCGTTTGGCTGAAAGACAAAGAATCAGAGAGAAGATCGACATTTTATATTTGAACCTCACTAAATCCACTAACTTAACTGATTATATTGAATATTTTTCAGATAAACTTCCAAGTGAAGATATCCTTGATTTGAAAGAAAAAGTACTTGTCCGAGAAAAAGACGAACATGGAAGGATCATAAAAGAAAAGATAGATTATAAAATTATCTTAAAGTTCAAAGATGAGACATACTTATTTCCGGTTACCCAAACTCTTGTCAGCCCGTCTACCAGGCTGGTAAAGCAAAAATATATGTATCATATTAAAAAACCAAGTAAAGTGCAATCACTTGAAGAAGCGATTATACTATAATTATACTATAATTATACTATAATTATACTATAGATACACTACTTCGGATAAAGTTTTGAAATATGAGATATAAAAGATGGCAATCCACAAGTTAGATCAAAACTTGATCAATAAAATTGCAGCAGGTGAGGTGATTGAAAGGCCTGCATCTGTTGTAAAAGAACTAATAGAAAATTCGCTAGATGCAAATGCAACTAAAATATTCGTTGAAATCAGAGAAGCAGGCAAGAGCTATATAAAAGTAGAGGATGACGGAGATGGCATGACAGAAGAAGATGCCATTTTTTGTATAGAGAGACATTCTACATCAAAAATAAAAGACATAAATGATCTATTTAAAATAAAAACACTAGGATTTAGAGGGGAGGCTTTGGCCAGCATTGCAGCAATCTCTAAGATGAGGATAATAACTAAAACAGAAGATAGTCTAGAGGGAACCCAGGTTCACATTCTGAATGGTAAGGTACTAGATAAAAGAACTGTTGGCTGTAACAAAGGTACAATAATAGAAGTGCAAAATCTTTTTTACAATACGCCAGCTCGTAAAAAATATTTGAAGGATATACCAACCGAATTAAGACATATAGTAGATGTCATCACTCGCTATTCACTAAGTAATCCACAAGTATATTTTCAACTAATTCATAATAATAAATTAGTATTCAATGCACCATCAACAAATGATACATTTAACAATATTGTTAACATCTACGGAAGGAGTGTTGCAAAAGAGATGCTACCTGTTAATTACTCTAATGGAGAAATAGAAGTGATTGGCTTTGTTTCTAAGCCAGCATTAACCCGTGTAGACAGATCTCATCAAACATTTTTTGTTAATGGCAGATATGTGCAGAACATTGTAATAAGCAGAGCTCTAAATGACGCCTATGGAACTTTGTTAATGGTTAACAGGAAACCTGTTGCTGTTCTTAATATAGCTATTAATCCTGTTAAAATTGATGTTAATGTACACCCGACAAAGCGCGAGATAAAATTCTCAAATGAGAAAGAACTATACAATACTGTTTTTAATGCAGTAAAAGAAACTCTTACTAAAAATAATCTTACAAGAAGCGCAATTGAGGAGGATGCTAAGTTAACCCCTTTAGGAACTGTAAAAGCAAAAATGGAAGTAAAGCATGGTTATGATTTAGTAAGAGACGAACAGTCTATCCTAGATGAGATGCTTAAATCAGATAGACCGTTAAAAGAGATAATGGAAGATGAAGAAGACATAATGGTAGAAGGGATTCTACCAAAAAGAAAAGATTTTACTGTTATAGGTCAACTCAATAAAACATATATTTTAATAGAAGATGATGATGGCCTTGCAATAATAGATCAACACGTTGCAGAGGAAAGACCAAATTACGAAGATTTTATGCGACAATTTAGACACAAGGATGTGCCAACGCAAACTCTAATCAATCCAATCGTGCTAGAGCTCGACCCTAGAAATAAGATTATTTTAGAAAGTAATTTAAAACTGATACATGAACTTGGCTTTGATGTAGATGAGTTCGGTGACGGAAGCTTTATCCTAAGGGCTGTCCCTGTAATAATGGGTAAAGAAATGAAAAAAGAGATTCTGTTAGATATAATTGATGAGATTAGTGTGTTGTCAAAGACCATTTCCCTTGAACAATTACAAGAAAAAGTTATTACCAGGATGGCCTGTCGGGCTTCTATAATGGCTGGTGAAGAATTAACAAAACCACAGATGATTAAGATTGTTGATAGATTATTTCGGTCTGCTCAACCACACACTTGTCCTCATGGCAGACCAACCATGATCAGGATGAGTCTAAAGGACCTTGAGAAGAAATTCAAACGGGTTATTTAGCTTTTTAGCTTCTTTTTATTAAGGTTAGTTTTTTATTAGATTATTTTTTTATATTTTCTTATTTTTTATCTTGTTTTTTATTTTAATTTTTCTTTTGATTATTCTTCTTTTATTTTGTATCTTTTCTTTTCTTTATTTTATTTATTTTCCTTTAACCTTATTTTTTATAG
>QMQO01000036.1 GCA_003650545.1 Candidatus Woesearchaeota archaeon
AGAATAAGCTTTATAATTTATAATTTTTTTGTTTTAATTAATTTAATAAATTTAATTTTTATTTATATTTCTTCAATTTAATTGATCTTGGTTTTATTTATTTTTTATTAATTTTTAATAATTTTTATTTTAATATCTATTTAATTAATGCTAATTTTTTATTCTTTAGAGGTTTTTGGATTTTTTTTAGATTTAATTGTTTTTTATCTATCTTTTATTCTTAATATTAAAACCGTTTATCAAAAACAAGAAATTCAAATTTTTGTTTTTTATTTTCCCCTTCCTCTTTGCTCTTCATATAGTCTCTTAACTTCCGATAATGAAGAACATTCTCTGGGAGCGCGATCTTCTCTCAATCTTACAACTCTAGGAAACCTTAATGCATAACCACTAGTATAAGTTGGGCTCTTCTGAATCTCTTCATAAGCAATCTCAATCACTACATCAGGTTTTACTTCAACAGTTTTACCTTTTTCTGAAATAATGTTTTTCTTTAACAACTTTGTCATGTCGTTAAAACTTACACCTGATCCTTGCAGCTCTTTAAAGCCAGTGCCGACCTTTCCTATTGTCAAGTATTTACCACGATCGCGACATGCTAACTTATAGCTTGTCAACCATTTGGCTCTTTTTCCTTCACCCCACTGAGCCCCAACTATAACAAGATCGAGTGTCTCCATTATTGGTTTTACTTTAACACCGTAGCCAACCCTGCTTCCTGGCTTATATGGTTTGTCCAACGCCTTTACCATCACACCCTCGTTACCAGCTGCAAGAGATCTCTTATAGAATTCGTCTGCTTCCTTCAAATTGTCTGTGACTATTTGTTTTGCTAAAACTATCTGTTTTGCTTTGGGTTCTCTTATTATTCTCTCAAGGATCTTTCTTCTATCTTTGAAAGGCATCTTTATTATACTCTCATCCTTATAATATAGAATATCAAAGATGTTTAGCTCAACTGGATAATCGCGAGACATCTGTTCAATATCATACTTGCGCTTTATTCTTTGGGATATTCTCTGGAATGCTATATATTTCTTTGTTTTTTTATCATATCCAACCGCTTCGCAGTCAAGAATGACATTCTTCGCTGTTATATGTTCTTTAACAAACCTAACGACATCTGGAAATTGTTTTGTTACGTTTTCCAACCGTCTTGTAAATATTGTGATTTTAGTGTCTTTTATATGGATCTGCATTCTAAAGCCATCATATTTGAACTCTAAAGCTGCAGGCTTACCTACGGTTTTAAAAGCTTCTTTCATATCCTTTACTTTTTGAAAAAGCATTACCTTGACTGGTTTTCCTAACGTAATGTCTACGGCTTTCACGGCTTTTAGACCTTTTTCCCTTACAATTTTAACAACCTTAGAAAAATCATTTGTTTTATCATATGCTTCTTGGACTGTTTCAACATACTCATTATAGACTTTTCTTTCTTCTTCGGTTAATTCAAATTTGTCTTCTTCATCATTATATTTTTTATAGTAATCAAATTCTGCCCAGACTATCGCATCTCTCATCGAACCAGAACCAACACCGACACGCATCTGCTCCAGCACTGTTCTTATTATGTAACGTGCTTCAATTGGCCTTGCACTTGTTAGCAGCTCTGCAACTAGTTTGATTTTTATGTCGACAGAGCCCGGTCCTTCGATCTTTGCTAGTTTTGTTAAATTATCATGCACTTTTTTGGTTGTAAGTTCTTTACTAACCAGGCTAGCTTGCTTCTTTCTCTTAGTGAATTCTTCTGCAACTAAGCCAAGGTCTCCTTTTTTGTTAAATTCATTTTCGATTTCTTTAACATCACGGCCTGTTGCTATGTTTATAGCTTTTATTGCGTAACGCTCTGAAAAGCCGATTTTGGTGTCATCCCATGCAGGGAACAGACGTCCTTGCATTAGCAACAATATTACTGGAAGTTCGTCTGTCTTTGTTTTTTTGATCAACTTTGCAATTATAAATGTTTTCTTTAGACGTTTGGTTGTTGATTCGAGTTCTAGATAGATGTCACATAAGTTTGTATATTTCATTCTAGCTTAAGAATCATTCGGGTATATATAGTTTATGCCTTTATGTGTATCTAAGGTTATTATATAATTTAATGTTATATACTTTTATCATTAGTGTGCTTTTATCATTAGTTTAAATTTTATTCATTTAATGTCATTTAGTTTACTTTGGATTAGTTTACTTTGGAGTGGTTAATCAAAAAATCAGTTTTTTATTAAAATTTTTAATTTTTTATATGTTTTTTAATTTTTTATGTCTATTTGATTCTGTTATTTGATTCAAATTTGCTCTATTAAAACCAAGATGTGATTTTATTCGAGAGCTAAATTTCATATAATTTCATATATTATGATTTCAACTTAAAAGTTTTCATGAATTCCTTATAGATTTCTTTTAATTTATAGACCATCTTGATACAATCTTGGTCATGATAGATCTTTTTGTCATATTTTGCCTTAACTTCTTGGCTTGAACAAGATTTAGACTCTATGTATCTTGATAAGTTCAAATAAGCGCTGGCAAGCTCATCACGCAAGCGATCACTTAGTTTGCCATATATACCATCTGACTTCATCTTATTATCTTCTTCCTTGGTAAAGCCAGCAATAGCCATGATAGTTCTATTAAAATCATAGTTTTTTTCTTGTTGGATTATTTTTTCCATCTGTTTGACACTATAATTACTTGCGATTGCAAATACAGCGAGCCTGTGCCTGCTTGTGATGTCTGTAATTCCAGCAAGTCTAACTGCAATACCATACTTAAGGTAACCTTCATGCTCAAGCTGTTTTGTTTTATCGTCTAGGGTGTGGTAAAGTAACGCACTCTTAACCTCACCAACCTTTAACCAAGGATAATCTTCAACTAGACTGTCAATAGAATAAGAATCATCTATCTGTTGCATGGCTGTATACAAGCGGTAGATACCTTCAGCTTTTTCACCTTCGCGAACAGGTACTTTGGAGTCTTCCTCAAACTGAATCTGTCTGCATTCATCATCTGACAAATTTTCGATAAAAACAACCATCTTCTTGTTCTGTGTCCACCCATTTTTTAAGGCAACAAGTTTTGCCTTGTATCTACAATGTCCTACCACTATTCTATATTTTTTGTCGCGTTTTGTCACGATGATAGGCACAAGTTGACCAACATAAGCATAAGAACGTGCTATAGATTCTATGTATTTTTGGTTATATCTCTTTCTGACATTTTTTGTATCAAGAAAAATCTTATCAACATTAATATCGACTGTTTTTCTTTCTTCTTCAAATAAAGAGCTCTGTTGTAAATCCTTCAGCTTGTATCTCCCCCCCATTATCTGCTGTTTGATCGGAATTTTGATTTTTTCTGTGAGAACCTCTTTAAGCTCTTCCTTAGAGTTTTCTTTTTCAATCTTTTTCCAGAGAGAATCAATCACCCCTTTAGCTCTGAAAAATAACGAATCAATAAGTTCTTCTCTGCCTGTGAATGTAAGATCAATCAAGTCAGGCCTGAAGTATTTAGCCCGAATGTAGCTAACCATAAACCTCTGTTGGTTGTTCACAATCGATAGTAAATCTTTTTTATATTGATCATATGATGTTGTTATCTTTTGTCTGCTTAGGCAAAAGTTTTCTACTTCCCTTTGTTTTTTCTTTTGCAATGCCTTATCATGCTCGTGTAATGTTTTGGTTACAATCTTTGCAAGATCTTTTGCATTCAATTCACGGTGTTGTGCGTTTAGGATACGTTGCAGGTTTTTGTTTGCGATTCTTCCTAACTCTACTGCTTTTGCATAAGACAAATTGCCTGCGTTAACAGCGCTAAGAAGTTCTTGATGGAGTTGATGCAAATATAAAGCTCTTCTAATTGTATCTTTTCCCTTTTTCAGATGTTTAGCAAGCTTAGCCACAGGATACTTCATTCTAATAGCAAGAGGAATCTCCCAGTAAGATTGGTAGGCTTCCAGTTCTTCACACGGAATGCCTGCTTTCTGTGAAAGCTTATAAAACATCATCCTGTTGATCGAGTAAGCCTTATCAACATTGCTTATTGGATCTTGTGTGTTCTCTGTAAGACGGATCATCACCTTTTGTTCGTCTGTAAGATCGTGTAAGATAATTGCGTCCATTTCTTCTATGCCTGCTATCTCACATGCAAGATAGCGACGTTCTCCGCCCAGAAGCTCGTAGTTTCCATCTGTCATTGGTGTAACTAAAACTGGGTCTATCTGGCCAAACCAAGCAATAGACTGAGCTAGCTTTTTGATGGAAGGCAAATTGTGTGTTTTGCGGTAGTTGCCTTGTGGTATAATATTTGTTCTTTTTAACTTTGTGTATTCTTTACAGATTTTGTCACCAAGACATTCATGAATATTTTTATATACCCCATTTTTTCCTTTTTTATCTTTTTCCTTTCTCTTATTTGGATTCTTTTTTCTATTTTTCTTGTTCATTTTTAATCAAATTTTAAATTACAGGTCCTAATGCCCTGATGGAAATAATTCACCTTGTGTTCTCCTGTATTTTTGTTCTGCTTGTTTTGATTCTTTTCTCTTTTTTGCGATCATGCGTTGATTTTTATTCGACCTTTTCGGATAATAACGCTTAAATACATTTATCTTGTGACCTTGCTTTATTATACGTTTTTCAGTAAAATAACATTGATTGCAATACACCGTATTATCTGGAGTGTGATGGCAAATATAGAAGTTTGGATTTGATAGAAGATTGAGATAGTATGGGTGAATCGCTTTGGCCGTATATTGGCCAGATGGATTGCCTAAGCGATTAGGGAGACTAGACCACTGCCCTGTTTTGTATTTGCCCTCTTCAAGACGACTTTCAGGAAGCAACCTTAAGTCAGAATAACTATGACCTGTCACTTCGACTGCACATTCTTTAGTATAAAACCTAAATGGTGTGAACACAACCTTGTAGCCTGACTCAATCAGTTCAATTGCTCTAGAAAAATTTTTATGTTTTGCAACTTCAGGCGGCACAGAGGCATCGCCAACGATTCTAAACGAGACATCTACCCCTGCTTTTTTATACATTTCAGCCATGCTAAAACGAAACTCATTGTCACATCCACGAGCACAAACACCTGGTTCAAGCTCGTCTTTTCCTATGCTATAAGAGAGGTTGGCTTTTGTTGCAACCAACAAACGCGCAATTTCAGAATCAAAATCAAGATGTTTTGTTATAACTAGAGGACGGTAGCCTGTTTGCAGGATACCTTCCAGGGCGTCAATGAAGTTTTCTCTTATAGAGATAGTGCCCGGATCGCTATCTTTGCCTAAGCGAATAACTCCGTGATCCTTAAAATCATCTTCTTTTAACTTTTTCATGTGTTCTTTGAAATCTATTAACCCATTAATTATCAATTCAGGAGATACTTTATATCTGCACATGTCAAAAGGATTGTGTTGTTTTCTTCCTGCATAACAGTACAAGCAACAGTTATTTTGATCAAATGAACCATCTGGTAGAGTGTTACTTGGGCAACTAGAGCTAAAATCTAAGTTAATATCACAAACACAATCTTCAATATATTCAGATTTGCCAATCTTCAATTTAACAGGTTTCAGATTTCTGTATTGCCTTGGTTTCATTGTTTCCCAGATAGGCAGAAGATTTAGGGCTGCATCAGAGAATATTGGTTGTTTTGACAAAGCATAGAGCAAGCGGTTGATTTCGCCATTTTTTATAACCATTCCGTCAAAGTTAAAACCCGAGTGCATTCTCATTGGAACATAAACTCTCTGAAAACTCTTGTCATCTAAGTTGACAGTGTAACATTTTAACCTGGTTAATAATCCAAAAATGTTTTTCCTGTTGGCCTTTGGTTTTTCACCATGGAAAATTATTTTCCAGTCTCTTAAAATGCGTAAATCAATCCAACGGTCATCAACATATTTCAGTATTAATGCTAATAAGTCGTAGCAAGCAAGACTACTAAGGAAAATGTTATAGCTGTATTTGCCATCTAATGCTCGCTTTTCTATTAAGATCTTACCATTGACCTGGTGAACTCTTGTTTCTTCACCTTCAGCCATCCATAAATCTACATTATTATCCATCTTGGATCTTTTGTAAAATAAACTATATCAACTCTAGCCATATGAGTTAGTGTAGGTTTCATTTTTTTAGGATACACTATATCAAATGCTTGGTCAATTTCCTGGGCAACCTTTTTATTTATATCCCCAGCAAGTTCAGGATGATCTTGATCAGGATGATCTTGAAAGTTTTTAGCATAATCCCTTGGAAGAATCTTCAGTTCACTTATGTCACGCTTTTGAATTCGGTCACATCTAAGCTGATTTCTTGTGTGGATCAAATCGTCAATTGAAACTGTTTCCCAAAGAAAAGAGTAGATATCAATTCTACTAATATTAGATCTCTTTCCTTTATATAGGACAAAGCCATTGTAATAATAATCTTCTTTATAGAGTTCGCGAGCTAATCTTGGAAGAGCTTTTCTTGGTTCTGGGTAGGGTAGATATAACAAAACATAGGTATATCTTTTGTCTCTATATAATGAACTTGCTACATCTGGCACTATCTATTTCCCCCATTTTTATATTTGAAGGGATAGAATAAATAGTATTTATATTGATTTTTATTATTGACAGGATATATTGTTTGCTTACTAAAAAGTTACGAAGTCTCTTTGGAGTCACTTTGTATTATTGACTCTTCTTTTCTTTCTTTTTTTTAGCTTTTATCCTTCTTTCCCTTCTTTCAGTCTTAAAAACATTTATAAACAACCTCATCTTTGTTGTTGAAATGGATATACTAGGAGTGATAAAAAACAGAAGATCTGTTAGAAAATTTCTAGATGTGCCTGTGTCATGGGACTTAATTGGATTGATAATGGAAGCTGGCAAGGCAGCACCTTCTGCTGGCAATCTGCAGCCATGGAAATTCATCGCATGCACTGACGAGTCTGTAATTAAACAAGTTGCAACAGCCTGTTTACAGCAGAACTGGATTGCAACTGCTCCTGTTGTGATTGTTGTTGTGTGTGATGCCACAACAACTAAACAACATTATGGTGTGCGGGGTGAAAAACTTTATTCAATCCAAGGATGTGCAGCATGCATTGAAAACATGTTATTGGTTGCTCATTCTTTGGGGTTAGGTGCTTGCTGGGTTGGTGCTTTTGAGGAAATCATGCTAAGGAATGCTCTAGGAATTCCTGAAGAAGTAAGACCACAGGCTGTGATACCTATAGGCTACCCTGATGAGAAGCCACCAGAACCTGTCGAGTTTCCGTTAGAGAATCTTGTTTATCATAACAAGTTTGGTGCTGGATTCAGGGATTTGAATGTTATAACAAAACAGTATGGCGATGTTTGGCGTGATTGGGCTAAGAAAGGTAGAAAGGCCGTCCAAAAAAAGTTTGGCAAAGGTACAAAGAAATTAAAAAAATTATTTAAGAGAAAATAGTTATTGTTCTTTTAATTCAAATATATTACAACATCATAATGTCTTTATTCGCTCTATCATAATGTCTTTATTCGTCTTTAGCTGAACTTTCTTAATGATGCACTTAAAGGAAATAACACTGTAGATAAAATCTTTTTTTCTCTGAAACAAATGTTTTCTTAAATCTCTTAAAAGCAGCATTATTTATCTATCATTTTTTTTTGAAAAGTGAATAAAGTAAAATTACTCCTATAATAACGCCTATTATACTAAAGCCTTGCCATATTGTTAAGCCGAGCCATCGTGTATCATCTCGCCAAAAGTCTGTTATAAAACGAAACAGGCAATAGAGAAATAAGAACGATGCAAACACAATTCCTTGTTTCAGATTTATCCTTTTTTTCAACTGCTGTATATAGACAAGCGCACCAAATATTACAAAATGGTAAAAAGCAGCATATAATTGGTAAGGATGTCTACATAAGCCATCGCCAAAATCAAAGCACCATGCAACTGTTGTGATTGTTCCTACAATCTCAGCATTAGCGAAGTTGGCTATTCTGCCAATGCCAAGTGTAAGTGCTGCTGGAATTACAATTATGTCTGCTAGTTTCCAGAAGTTTAGTTTCTTTTTTCTAACATAGAGCCAACCTGCTAGTACACTCCCGATCAAGCCGCCAAAAAATGACATACCACCATGCCAGATTCTTAGCAACTCAAAAGGGTCTTTTATGAAGATACTAAGATCAGAAAACAAAAAATGAAATATTCTTGCACCAACAAGCATACCTAGAAAGACGATTAAAATTAAAGTTTCGATTTCACCATCTTTTTTCAGACCAAGCTCTTCTTTGTATTTCCGCAGTAGAATATAAATAAGGATTACTGCTAAAGCATAAACTAATCCATAGTACCTAATTTCAATTGGGCCAAGGTTGAATAGGACAGGGTTAATGTTATGTATGAACATAGGGTTCAGAGATAATTGTATATATATAAATGTTAGTGAATATAAATGTTAGTGGAAGATGCACTTGCGATTGTTTATAACTATTTTGCAGCCTATTTTTAGCCTATTTTGTAGTTTATTCTACAAAATGAGGTGCGGTTATGGAACTGCCTAATTAAAGAAAAGAATGCGGGTGACGGGATTTGAGCCCGCGACCTTTCTCCGTAATCAGATTGCTCTGAAACACTCTAGATTTCGCCTGGTTGAGTTTAATCATAGCCATAGGGCTCATCACTCAAATAATATGAGTATCGCTGCGTAGCACTAGCGCTCTAACCAGACTGAGCTACACCCGCATTCTATTTCAGAATACTAAGACATTTTTAAAGGTTTCTACTAGTCATTAATCTTCTATAAAAAAACTTAAATACCTTTGTTTATAAGCTGTAATTATTATGGCGTCCTATCAAGAGAAAATCAGGGAGCTTGAACAACTAATTAGTAAAACAAAGTATAATAAAAGAACGCAGCATGCTATTGGTTTGTACAAAGCCCAACTTGCAAAACTAAAAGAAAAAGAAGCTGCGAGAGGCAAAGCAATAAAAAAAGGTGAAAGTTATGCAGTTAAAAGATCAGGAGACGCAACTGTTATAATAGTTGGTTTTCCTAGTGTTGGAAAATCTACTCTACTGAATGTATTAACAGGAGCAAAATCAGCTGTTGGTTCTTATGCGTTCACAACACTAAAGTGCATACCAGGATTAATGAAATATAAACATGCTGAAATACAGATACTTGATGTTCCTGGGGTTGTGCACGGAGCTGCTTCTGGACGGGGACGTGGCAAAGAAGTTCTTGCTGTCATGAGGAACGCTGATCTAGCTATAATATTACTAGATGTTAATTATCCAGGCCACCTTAAGGTGTTGAAAAATGAGATTAACAATGCTGGCATTAGACTTAATCAAGAGAGGCCTGATGTGAAAATAACTAAGACAGATAGAGGTGGCATCAAAATTGGCAAAACTGTTAAGATCGACCTAAGTAATAGAACTATTATTGATATCCTTAAAGAATTTAAGATAGTCAATGCAGAAATTGTGATACGAAGTGTGATTGGTATTGACCAATTGATTGATGTTATCGAAAAAAATAAGGTATATATGCCTGCAATTATCGTATTAAATAAAATTGACACTGTTGGGCCAAATAAATTACAAAATGTAATTAAGGCAGTGAAGCCTGATATTTGCATCTCTGCTGAGAAGAACATTGGAATAAATGAACTTAAGGAAATGATTTATCAGAAACTTAGGTTGATTCCTATTTATTGTAAACAGGTTGGCAAGAAAGCTGATTTAGATGTTCCGCTTATCTTAAAAAATGGTGCAACACTAAAAACCATGTGTGAAAAACTGCATAAAGACTTTGTAAGCAAGTTTAAGTTTGCTAGGATATGGGGAAAGAGCGCAAAATTTCCTGGGCAGCGAAAATTAAAGCTGAATCATAAGCTAGAAGCAGGGGATATTGTTGAGATCCATTTGGGATAGAACGCACTAAATTTTTTCCACAATACTTTTAAATCTCCTATCTTAAAATATTTTTTTGTTTCTAGCTCATCTGCTAATTTGTAATAGCCGCGTAAGCGAACATAGTTAATAAACTCTTCTTCAGACATATCAGCATAACATAAAAAAGGATCAGGAAACAGAGCAATATTGTCCGAGAAACTCTTATTTAAAACAATATAAAGATAAAGATTTTCACGCCTCTCAATATCAAATATGTCTTCTGGATATCTGTCTATAAATAAATATAGGTTTTTTAGATTTGCAAATCTTGCGTAGAAGTTTTCATTTTTTGACGAGTCTTTTGATAATTTTTCGTAGCATCTTCCAGCATCTTCAAAACGTAAACCATTGTCTCGCAAATATTTCAGTTGTCTGAAAGAAGCCAGAGTATCGATCAGATTAAAATTAGCACCATATGTCAAGTCGATTACTCTAGATTCTTCGTAAACAAAATGAGAAACAATCACTTCAGGGATACAAACATCTTCTAGATAGAGCATTTTCTTAAATTGTGCAAAGGCTAGTATGTCTATGCTTTCGTCAGACTCTTCGTGGGGACGGTTATAAATTTTTTCTTTGATGTTACTCAGTGCAAAAAAATATTTTGTCTCTTTCCATGCTTGTTCATGTATTGCGTCTTTGCTTATTTCTAGATTAAGATGTCTATTATAAATGAACTCAAGATTGTGTTCTCTTTGCTGGACAATTGCATTATAGATTAAGTTTTCTAGTTGAGTGTTTGAAATTGTAAAAATAGATATGTCACATTCGTTATTCTTATGTGTTTTATTTATATATTTACAAACAGGCATTGCTGGCCAGATGTTGTGCCTATTCAGAAAATTAATATATTCTTTGTCATTAAGATTATAAAAATACGCTTTTTCACAATAGTGTTCTAGCTGTTTTTGTATTTGGCTTTGGTTAAGTTCTTCTGTGATGGCAGGCTTAAAACAAAGAGTTGCACCTAGAATAGCAGCAGCTCCTAAAAATATCCCCCCTAACTTTCTTAGCCTCTCTAGCATTTTGAGTGTATTGAGTGTATATACTATTATTTATATAAATTGTTAAACTGATTTACATATATTTATTAGTTTAGATAATGTATTCCAAATGAAGAATGTGGAACAGACAACCAGACAACAGATTTAGATTAAAAGCGATTATATAAAATTAATATAAAATTTATATAAATCTAACTGCATAAGGTTCATACTGGATTTCAGAATGGATTTAGGACAGGGACAATAGATTTATATACTAAATCTATATTATTTCATTGGACTAAAACTAGACTAACAAACTAACAAAACTAAACATCGCTTTTATAATTTAGTCTCAGAGGTTTATTCATGGCAGATGTTAGAAAAGAAAAGCTTGGTGAAGATATTTCTAAAACAGTTGAAAAGGTTTGTTTAGGATTATTAAATGTCAGAGGAAAATCTGTCTTGATCAAACCAAATGTTAATAGCGATGATGTATATCCTGGTACTACTAATCCTGTTATTGTTCGCGCTTTGGTCAACTTGTGTTTCAAAAAAGGTGCTGAAAAGGTTATTGTTGGAGATAAATCTAGTATATTCTGGCCTAATTCGAAGGGAAATATGCGCAAAATAGGTCTGACAAAAGCAATGGAGGGAAGCAAAGCAGAACTAAAGGTGTTTGACAAGTTTGTAAAAGTTGCTGTTGATGGAAAATACCTAAAAAGCTTAAGAGCAGCAAAGGATGTTTTAGATGCGGATTGTGTAATTGGTGTGCCTGTATGTCACACTCATGTATTAGCTGTAATCAGTATGTCCTTAAAGTTATGGATGGGTGCTGTAACCAGAAGAGACAGAGTTGTGTTTCATGCAGGAAAGTTGCAGGAAAAGATTGCAGAGATGAATCTTGTATTTAAACCTATGTTTTGTTTGTTAGACGCTAGTAAAGTGATGATTTCAGGTGGTCCTGACAAAGGTGTTGTTAGAGAAGGTAAAATGTTGTTTGCTTCCAGGAGTAGGGTTGCCTTAGATATAGAAGGCGCAAGATTTATACAGAAACTTGGTGGTCTTAGAAATGTTGATATCGCAAATATAAAACAAATTTCATATGCAAAAGAGTTAGGAATTAAATGATTAAGAAAGAAAAAAGATTATAAATACTTTTTGTAAACAAAAATAAAACAGGGTTGATTTTAATACTAAATAATACTAAACTGGTTTTAATAATGATATTAAAACATTATTGCTAAAAAATACATTAAGAAATACATAAAAAATAGACTTAAATTTAAATTTATTTTAAGAACTATTATAAAAAAAATATAAAATAAAAGGATAAATATAAGACAAGGTAGAAAATATAAATATAAAATAAGATA
>QMQO01000037.1 GCA_003650545.1 Candidatus Woesearchaeota archaeon
CAGAGCCAGAAATAGACTCCCAGACAAGGGAATTGAAAGTAGCCTCTGATAACCCGCAACTGGTAAACCCCGAATTGGAATGAGCCAGAAATAGACTCCCAGACAAGGGAATTGAAAGGATGATGTGGACAAACTCCTCTCTCCTCCCCTTCCCACGTGAGCCAGAAATAGACTCCCAGACAAGGGAATTGAAAGGCCACAGATGCTGCAGTTGACGTCGAATTATACAATGAGGAGCCAGAAATAGACTCCCAGACAAGGGAATTGAAAGGCTGCTGAATATTCACGTTGATTTCTCCGATTTCGATTTTATGAGCCAGAAATAGACTCCCAGACAAGGGAATTGAAAGACGAAAGGTTCAGAGCAAGAGAGAGCAGAGAGTAACATCTCTCAGAGCCAGAAATAGACTCCCAGACAAGGGAATTGAAAGTTGGTATATTCTCTCATACAATGTCTGTATCTCCTCGAATGAGCCAGAAATAGACTCCCAGACAAGGGAATTGAAAGACTCTTTTGCCACAGCTTAACGAAACAAGAGCGTTAATAATGAGCCAGAAATAGACTCCCAGACAAGGGAATTGAAAGTTCTTCTTTGCCATCTCCAAAGCTAGCTCTCCAAACAGCTTGAGCCAGAAATAGACTCCCAGACAAGGGAATTGAAAGTGTGAAGCTTCAGCTCTTGCGGTTCAAAATCAGTTCCGCGGAGCCAGAAATAGACTCCCAGACAAGGGAATTGAAAGACTTTTACGCAAACCTTGTGCATGATCTTAAAAAACTGCCCGAGCCAGAAATAGACTCCCAGACAAGGGAATTGAAAGATTTTCTCTACTCCCAACATTGTAATCCATACCCAGTTCTGAGCCAGAAATAGACTCCCAGACAAGGGAATTGAAAGTTAGCAGCTGCGTTTTGAGACCAGTCATCCTTTGCTTCTGAGCCAGAAATAGACTCCCAGACAAGGGAATTGAAAGGCTATGAACACTACTACATCAAAGAGTATAAGCCCATGAGCCAGAAATAGACTCCCAGACAAGGGAATTGAAAGCTGCGATATTCCACGCTGGAACGGTTATGGGTATAGTTGCTGAGCCAGAAATAGACTCCCAGACAAGGGAATTGAAAGCTAAGAACATTGTTGAACTGCTCACTATTGTCGATAGTGAGAGCCAGAAATAGACTCCCAGACAAGGGAATTGAAAGGCTCCTGCGCAATCACCATGATGAGCTACTTCTGGTCTGAGCCAGAAATAGACTCCCAGACAAGGGAATTGAAAGGGGATATTGTCCCAGAAAGGCGATGAGAAGAAGTCTGATATGAGCCAGAAATAGACTCCCAGACAAGGGAATTGAAAGATGCTCACGGATGCTGTTCCCTGCACGTTCACGTTTATGAGCCAGAAATAGACTCCCAGACAAGGGAATTGAAAGCACGGAAGTGTTGTAGTATTTCTGGTACTTTATCGTGAGCCAGAAATAGACTCCCAGACAAGGGAATTGAAAGGACGATTCTTGCGAGCAACTCTCTGGCGAAGGCTCCGTAAGAGCCAGAAATAGACTCCCAGACAAGGGAATTGAAAGAGAAGAAGGCTCAGGACTTGCCTAACAGAGCTAGAATCAGAGCCAGAAATAGACTCCCAGACAAGGGAATTGAAAGGACTCGACGAGCTGACAAACGAGATGCTCCTCCGCCTCAGAGCCAGAAATAGACTCCCAGACAAGGGAATTGAAAGTGATGCTGAAATAATCGCTGATGTCAAGGATGACCTAGTCAGAGCCAGAAATAGACTCCCAGACAAGGGAATTGAAAGGAACATGGGAAAACACTTGTTTTGCAAATATGGAACTCGGAGCCAGAAATAGACTCCCAGACAAGGGAATTGAAAGTAGTCGTTGAGTATGGCATTCTTACTAAGAACGTTCCTAAGAGCCAGAAATAGACTCCCAGACAAGGGAATTGAAAGAGACATTACTAAAGCTCATGGGAGCAGAAGTTATTGCCGAGGAGCCAGAAATAGACTCCCAGACAAGGGAATTGAAAGAGTCAAATCTCTTACGCGAGTCTCTGTAATTCCGTGGATAAGCATATCTTATCTTGGAGCGCTTTCGGCTATACAGAATTGTCATATTTTGTTTTGAGTGATGTGTTGGGTTTCTTGGAGTTAGGATGTTGAGAGATATCCTAAAATGCGTTAGTGAGTTTGTTTAGCAGATGGAGCGAGAAGTTGAGTTATTTTTTAATTATTTCTATTTTTAGCTATGAAGTCAAAGAAAATTTATTTTTTAAAAAGAGCAAGAAGAAAATCGTCGAGAAAACTAAAAAACTCCCAGAAAAGGAGCGAAATTCTAACAAACCAGATGATACCTCTTTAGAAGTCAAAGTAATTTAATGCTCTTTAAGATGAATTTAGCAGCATCAGCAACTGAAGATGGTATTTTAATTGCATTAAATTTTTGCCTAAGAAGTTTATAGCCTTCGATGCTTCTTCTTTTTTCGCTAAAGTGCTCGGGAGGGGGTTCTACTACGAAAATCTTTTTTCTATATTTCTTTGCAAAACGTACTGCATGGATCGTTCCTCCTTTTTCACCAGTTTCAATAACTATTAGGGCATCTGCAAGTGCACTAATTATTCTATCTCTTTTTATAAAAAGACTTTTTATGTAATCCCTATTAGTATCTCGCTCATTCGGCTTTTTAAAAACTTCACTTATTATAGCTCCGTGTTTTAAGATATCTCTAACCAGTTCTTCATTCTCTCCTGGATATATTGGATCCATCCAAGCCAAGACAGCTAATGTCGTTCCTCCCCAATTAGCACTCTCTAAAGCCCCGCAGTGTGCTTCAGTATCAATTCCTCTAGCTAATCCACTTATGATCGTGTAAGAAGAAGCCAAGTAACTCGCTAATTCTCTTGCTGTTTTTCTTCCAAAAAATGATGCATTCCGTGTGCCTACAATGGCTAATCCATGCTTAAGTTTCTCTAGACTTAATGAACCTTTATGAAAAATAACTAGAGGAGGATCGTCTATTTCTTTTAAAGAAGAGGGGTAATTCTTGTCTATAATTTTGATCATTGACACATTATGGCTCTCTACCTCATCTAATAATTCTTCAAAAAATTTAATTATTGATGCTTCGTATTTCATGATATATTCTAATCTCGATATTTGACTAACTTCATTCTCAGTTAATCCTAGTTTCATAGCTTTAGTCTCAGGGAACTCAAATAACTTTTCTAGAGATTCTAAGTCATTGATTATCCTCAAAAGTTTCTTGGGAGAGATAGGTTTATAATATTGGAATAATAGCCAGTAAATGTCTTCCATGATATGTCACCTTAACAGTTCTGAGTTAGTTCTCCTTTCCGCAATATTCACTATTTCTTTTTTCTTGCAACAAAGCCAGCTACTAGTCCATATATCTCATCCGCTCCTTTTGACTTTAATTTTCTAGCGCAAGTATTTAGAGTAGCTCCTGTTGTAACAATATCATCAATAATTAGCACCTTTGCTCCTTCCACTTTCTCTAAAACTTCCTTTTTTGATGACACATCATATATCCTCGACGCAATTTCTATACGCTCTTCAACACTCTTATTTTTAGCTTTTCAGGCTTTAATTTTATTAAAAGAGGCAATAATTCCTTATTCTTTAGAATTTCTGATGAGTCTTTTACAAGTCTAGCTAGTAGTTCTATAGGATTTTTATTCTTATGAGTTCTTACATCCCGACGTAATTCTTTCTGATGAGCGGGTACATAAGTTATAATATTCACATTCTTAAAAATTTCGGGGTACACGAAATCTATTAATGACGCCATAGTTAACCCTATTGGACACAAAAAACTAGAGTCAAATGTTTTATCACTAATTTTGTATTTATCGATTAACTTAGTCACACAAGTAGGTTTTATGCGACGACTCCATGGATTATATCGTTGAATAGCTATTAGAAGATCTATTGAGCACGGCTGAAATCTGGAAACAGTTAATTCATTAATATCTACTTCGCCTAGTCCTTCAACGTATTTACAACCTTCGTATGAGTTATATGTCTCAGAACTTTCTCGGTGTCTGATCTCTATGTACCATTTATTCTGGCCGTACTTGTATAAGATTACTCTCCAGTCTTCCTTTTCCTTGATATTATTTACCATTAAACCACCTGAGACTAGGTAGAAGTATATGACTATGGTTGATCGGATGCTCGATTGCCGTTTGTAGCTGTAATATATCCAAAACGACATTCATCGATGAATGTCGTTAAATAATATATTTATAATGATATCTGTTCAAATATTTATTGAAAGCTATATGTAGATTTTTGAAGATATCCCAATTTAAGAGCACAAAAAAGCCAGCTGCTGGTTCTATCAATTTGGCTTCAGATAATCTAATCAGATACCTTAGCAATCCAAGAGAATTAGGATCTCTTGCCCTAGACATGCCAGCGTCCTTTAAATACTTTTGTAAGTTCTCTAAGGATATTCCCTTTAATTTCATTATCGCAGAATTGCTGCTAAGATGGGGATATTTTTGGCGCAATTCGCGCATATCACGGAACACATCAGGAACTAATGGATCGGACACTGCTGGATGAGGAGCGTAAATATCTTCAACCTTACCACTATTTATCGCTCTATTTACTGCAGCAAAGAGATCAAAAGGATGCCTAGTGAATCTTCTAGTAATTTTGCTCACTAATGATCTAAAATCATCATCTATCCACTCCGCATACTCATTTTGAACTTGAGGTAATGTTATTGGCAATAAGTAGGGATTCCAAATCCACATACTTGTTAGGAGTAAACCTATCAATCTATACAGCATTTTCTCCAAAATTAACTCCTTAAATCCAAGTGATATTCTTTCCCAGATAAGTTTATTTACAATGGGTGGAGGTACGACTAATAACTTTTTCTCCCTATCGATAAGGAAAGGTAATACTGAACATTGTAGAAGCCCAGAAGCTGATAGATCCTTTAATTTTCGTAGTGCTAAGTCGAGAATAATAAAACAAATTTTTACTTTAACTATTCTTTCCGTATATTTTTGTCGAGTAATGTCATTTCGAGCCCTCTTTTTCCTTTCTTCTAGCCTACTTATTATAGAGGCAAAATCCAATATGAGGGGGGATTGTTTAGAAGCAGACTGAGATGATATCCTATTACTATAATACAATGCCAAAGCCTCACGTATTCTAGCAAGTAAAAGACTTTCGAAAGGACCCTTTGATAAAAGCCCCACAGCGTATAACCAATCTAGCAAGTATTTTGCCGTATTTTCATATATTTCTTCTGACGAAGTACATAGTATTTCTTCTAATACTGCAAGAGATAGGATGTGCTCCATACATACGTATACGTACTCTTCGTCAGTACTTACATACAGAATCTTTGCTGGAGGATAATGGTGATAGATCCTTGGTTGTTCGCCCGGTATATTCCCTTTCTCATAACTAAATAGAGGTTGACCACAAATAGCGCAGAAGAATGTCTTGCCTCGAGGCAGATTTTCTGACATTAAGGTTCACCGTGCATAGGTAGACGAGTGTTTTAATACAGTAGTTTTGGAGTAGGTATAATATTACTAACAGAGAAATAAATTAAAAATAATAAAAACATTTATTGTTAATTAGTTAGTAAAATAAGTGCACACTTTCTCTCATCATAGATTTTTTAGAGGCAAGGCGAAGAGTTTGGCGCCCCCGAGAATGTCTAGAGGAGAGCGAAAAATCGTAGCGATTGATTTAGATAATGTTCTTGCAGATACGCTTGGCCTTTGGTGCGAATTAGTGCAAATAAGATTTAAAAAAACGATAACAAAGGAAATGATACCCGATCCGAGACTTCGAGGATTGAGAATAGGGATCAGGAGACCCCATCTATTAAGAATTCTAAGAGAGGTTTGGACTCACTGGGAAAGACTTCCTTTAGTCGATAAGGATGCTCCCTTAGTCATCGATCACTTACGAAAGAGGGGGTATAAAGTAATTATTCTATCTTCAAGAAGTCCAGAAGATAGAATATATGTTGAAAAATGGCTTAAACATAACAGAATTGTGGTAGATGAGCTCAAATTCCTCGGTTTTAGTACTCAAAAAAAAGATCATAAGGAAGTAGATATATTAATTGATGATGATGCTAGAGAAATTGAGGAGTTCGTCAGGATGGGGAAAGTCGGCATTCTATATACCCAACCATGGAACAAACAGATAAGCGTAAGAGCAACTTATAGAGTTTCTAGTTTTCAAGAAATAGAAGAAATTTTAGATAAATTGATATAATCGCGCATCTCTGATTCTCTAGTATGGCGTTTAATATTATGTTTATACTCTATCTTCTAGATCCGACTCGCTCTTTGCTTATGCAGTATCGTTTTTCTATTAGATTGTTACTACTCGAGGTATTTCAGCGTCAGAAGCAACCTTAGTAACTATAATATATTTACTATGAGTCCTCGCTACTTCATTTAGTGCTTGAAGGAATTTTTGGAATCTAGTATCGTCTAAGAGTTCCCCATAGGAGTCAAGGATAAAAACTTTCCAGCTTTCTTGGAATTTAGTATTAAGGAGTACATAGATCGTTATCAGCGTAATTGATAGTTTTTCCGCGGTAGATAAGGATGAGTAATCAGTTAGAATGCCATCTCTAAAAATCAGGTAGGTTATTTGCCTAGTACGTGGTTCGTAATTGACTTTTATTTTGGTTATTCCTCGATAATTGAGCTGAGCTAGTAATTTATTGAGTTCTTCTTCCAGCTTCTTTACGAACTCTTCCTCCTCTTTCTTTATTTTTTCTTGCACTATAGCTATGGCTTTTTTCAGTAGAAGTGCCTCAGCATATAATAGTTTAAGATAAGACAGTAAATCTTGGTTTTTCTCTTTTATATTATTTTCTTCTCTTTGCAATACTCGCATATCTTCAAGAAGCTCTCGGAGTTCTCTCTCGATATTACCAATTTTTTCTTCAATTACGGCAAGCTCTTTCTCCGTTTTTTTATCTACAACTTCTTTTCTCCGAGCTTCCAGATGTGCTATTTCTGCGGATAATTCATGTATCTTATTCCTTATGGTCTCGTGTTTATTTTCTAACTCGCGCATTCTGGCCTCTAGTTCTCTCAAGTTTTTTGTTTTCTCGTTGATTTCTTTGCTTCTTTGTTCTATCTTTGTATTTAACTCATCTATTTTACTTTCTAGTTCCCGTACTCTGTTCACTATCATTTCTAATTCAGCTCTCCTTTTTTCTATTTCTTCTCTTTTTTTATCAATTTCTTGTTTTTGTCTTTCTATCAATGATAATAAGTAGTTTTCGAAACTTTCCTTGGATTGAAACTTTGTTGTTATGTCTCTGGAAATAGGACACTCTCTCTTTTCTAAGTAGAATATAGGACAATAACTCTCACTCAAAGAGCTGTACATAAGTTCAGAGAACTCTTTTATCATTCTTTCAAACTGAATATAAATAATGCGTTGCAATTGTAAGTTAGCAATCTCCTTTTCTAGTGCTATTCTAGCTTCTTCTTTTTGCTGTTTTTCTTTGTTCAGTTTAGCCAACTGTTGATTTAAATGATCTAGAATTCCCCTTTCTTCTTCATTCAGGTTTTTAAGTACTTCTAAGTCTTTGCGAATATTTTCTATTTTCCGTTTCAAATCCCCAATTTCTTCTTCAATATCGCTTTTTTCCCTCAGCAACTCATCTTTTTTTCTTCTAAGTTGATCGATCTCTTCATCTAATTTTTTAGGTTCTTCCGGCATTTTTTCTCTTAGTTTTTTCTTCGCATCTTCGAGCTTACCTTTTTCATGCTCTTTTTCGATATATTGTTGTTTTAATTCTTCCATTTTTTCTCTTATTTTTTTCAATTCTCTTATATTTGTCTGCATTTTATCAAGCGTTTCTTCAAGCCTATCTAGAACTCCCCGTAATACGTGTTCTAGATTCTCTCTCATAACAATTAAATGGGGATATTCGAGTTCTTCTGAATAGCTTCTTAAGAGTTTAGTTAGATCATTATTAATGACAGCTGACGTCAAGAGCGTATTTTCCAAAAAGACGAACGCGTATTTCTCTATTTTTTGAGGGAATTTCTGCTCATAAGCTTCTTGAAGTATCAGACGATCTTCCTGTTTTATTGCTCTTATTCTATTGATAATATTTTTGTCCTCGAACAACTCGATCTCGATCTCTTTAAGCTCGTCATTAACAAGCGAACTGAGAACCGATTTTTTTCCTTCATCCTCACTCCAGCTTATTGCAACGTAAAGTGCCTTTAGGAGAGAGGTTTTTCCAGATCCGTTGTTGCCTTCAAGTATTGTGACACCCGGACTAAAAAGATACTCTTTTCTATCCGTGAAGGGCCCGACTCCTCTAACACTTAATCTTAACTTCGCCATAGGGATCACCATCGATTACTTCGCTTTTCAAGATCTTTCAAGATCACTAATGATACCTTTTGCTAATTCATAAAAAATACTATCCAGCAGTGCTCTTTTCCCCATTTTTATTCGTGAAATGCTTTCTTTAATTTTATCCGTTAATAACTCAAGGGTGGCTTCAGACTCGATGTTTTTTTCTATTTTTTCGATATCAACATCTAAAATACTTTTGAGTTTCTCTCTGATTTTACCTATATCCTCCTCTAATGAGTCGTGCATCAAGACACCTTTACTTATCAATAATTATTTTTGTTTAGATCAGAATGTTAATTAATATGTAGTAGATGAAGTTAGATAGGATATATTAATAACTATTATCAAAAATTAAAAAATATGACTCTCATGTTTAATGAAATCTACCATCATTTTACAAATAGATTAGGGATGATTAGAGATGATTAAGTACCCAATAGAGGGTAAAAGTAGGGGATATCTAAGAGGAGATGAAATTAATGTCTTCGATCGCTTCGAACGCGGCTTTATTCCGGCTGGAAAATACTTTCGAGAAATAACGGATAAGATGACTAGGATTATTAGATACCAATGGAAAGAAGAGATTCGAGATGGCTTAAAGGGATTTTTATTATTTGGACCACCCGGTACTGGGAAAACTCTATTAGCTTTTTGGACAGCATTTAAGCTTGGGATTCCAGAATCTAACGTTTTGTATGTAGACTTTGGATCATTAGGAGAGAGTCTAGTCGGGAAAATGGAGAAAATTCTCCGTAATATGTTTAACGAATGCAAAATGAGTCCTTCAGGAACCTTCTTACTAATCTTTGACGATGCTGAAAGCATATTTTTCTCCCGTAGATTTGCAAAAGAGGCCTGGCAATATACTTTATCATCAGTTTTCCTTCATGAATTAGATACCTTAGACACTAGCAAAGCTGCTGTAATAGTTACTACAAATATGCCTGAATTATTAGATCCAGCAATAAAAGATAGACTATTCCCAATTTTAGTACTTCCCTCCTTGGAAGATCTCAGGGAAATCGCAAAGGCACGAGCGAGAGTGTATAAGTTAGGAACAGACACTCTGGAAAAAGTTTTAAATGCGATAGAGAGACAGTACCTAAGGGGCGCAGACTTAATAAATGAACTAAAGAAAGACCCCGAAAAACTATTACTCGACGAAAGCGGAGAGACATCTAAGATGTTACGTGAAAAATATCCAAGTGTTAGATTAATTGAAAAAATTGTCATAAACGAATTTGTACAAAAGCTGTTAAAGGAGCCATTCTAATGTGCCAAATAAGCTTGCTATATTTTTTCATGTCAAGTAATAAAGATATGACTAGAATTCCGAAAATTTCATTAAATGATAGAGAAAAACTAAAAGGGTCTGGGAAGCACATGACTACTAACCAGATAGATGTGAAACAAATAATAATAATCACATTTCTCAAGGATATCAAAAAAGATCGTCAAAAATTAAGGCGAAAAGTATCCGCTATACTGGGTAATTTATGTCTCGACGCCTTCGTGAGAAAAAATATATTGATGATATTACTAGTAAAGCCAATTAAGTTGGATAAATTATTTGAGATTCGAGAGGCTTTAAACAAGTTGGGCTATATTCATGAATGTGATTATAAGTTATTTATTGCGAAAGCTTACTCTTATGATGTATGGATAAAAGAAGGAATTTATTTATGGAAAACCTAGTTTTATGCTCTCTAATTAGCGGTTAACTAAAATTTAATGCAACAAGCTATTAACCGATTTCCTACTACTTCTCTTACATTCTTTGATAGTACTATCCTAGGAATCTTAATAACGATTAATCCAATTAACGCTGGAAAAATGAGCATCTGCTCAGCTTTTTCTTCCTACCGCGTACTTACAAGGTTGTTCACTATTCTTTATTTCCAGCAAAAATAGATCGTTTGATAAACCAAACTCTTCCTCCTGATCTACAAACATTCCAGGTACATATCTCAAATAGCCCTAACTTAAAAATTTTCGAAATAATAAATGGCTTTGTTTCAAATTTACCTCTTTCTTAGCTTAGTTCTTATTCGTTAATGTTTCTTTCATAGCATTACAGTAGAGACATTTTTGTATGCGTTCTACGAACTGGCTAAGAAAAATTTTTCATTCATCGTAGAGACTATACTTGTATAAAGAGGTAACAAAGGTATTAAAAGACGGTAAAATGCGAAATGGGAGTGCCTCGTGAAGTGGGAGTTGGGGAGGAAATACATATCGAATACTTCATATATAACGATGAGAGGAAAGAGATAACCATACAAAAAATCAAGGAGGCAATCCCACCGAACTTCAAAGTACTAAAAATAGAAAAGGGAGATATAATCGGGAGAGACCTCATTCTAAACACTAAGCTGGGAAGAACGAGAAGCAAGACTATAGGCATAGAAGGCTACTTCGTAGAACCAGGAGAATACAAATTAAACCCAGTCTTAGAAATCGAGAATAGACCGGACGTCCCCGTGGGCGAATACCTAATCAAGGTATCAAAAGAAGGAATCGAGAAGGAGGCAACTAGGGAAGAACGCGTGATAAAGAACCTCATAACACGCTATGAGGAAGCAGGACAATGGGAGGAGCTCCAGAAATATGTGGAAGAAAAAATAATCCCGAGAATAGACCAGCTAGACATCGAGACGGCGTACAAGAGCATAAACGCGGCAATAAAAAGCCTGAAACACTACCCGAGAGAAAAGAGAAAGAGGATAGAGAAGCTTCTGAAGTATGCGAAAGCGAAAGCGAGAATAATAAAACCGGAGGAAATACCTAGAGAGATCTACGAGGCACTAGCAGTAATCGCGAACAAGGATCAGGAAGCGGCGGAAAAACTAGAAACACTGCTGAAATTAACAAGAAACATAAACAAGAAACTAGAAATAATAGAAAAAATTATCACAAAAACAAGTAACAAAAGACTACTGATCGAGGCAAAAAAGGAGTTAGAAAACATCCCTACAATCCCCAAAAAAAACAATTCGCACTTACAGTACTCCTTATCAACTTGGGAAGGACAGAGGAGGCAATAGAGACGGCTAGAGAAATACATGATCGGCATATCAGAGCTAAGGCCATGGCTTATATAGCCGCCAAACTAGCAGACATGGGAAAGACAGAAGAGGCAATAGAGACAATAAAAGAAGCAATAGAGACGGCTAGAGAAATACATGATCGGTACAACAGGGCTCGAACCATGGCTTATATAGCTGCCAAACTAGCAGACATGGGAAAGACAGAAGAGGCAATAGAGACAAGAAAAGAAGCAATAGAGACGGCTAGAGAAATCGGCCACAAGGATTTTCGGACCGAATATTAC
>QMQO01000038.1 GCA_003650545.1 Candidatus Woesearchaeota archaeon
GCCTAAACCTAAGTCTTCTAAGATCGCGCTGAATTCGGCAAAGCTGCCGTTATTGAATTCCTCTATCCAGGTGTTGTATTCGGCAATAATAGCTGCCTGCTCTTCTAATACGCTGGAGCGCCAGGTTTCGGGGTCAGCGCTATCATCAAACCAAATACCCCAGGAACTCTTGAAATTGGCATATTTATTATAAAAATCATTAATAAATACAAGTAAATTATTAATATCTAAACTATTTTTCAGATTATCTGCAGCAGTAGAAACGCTATTGGCGTCACTCTGGGAATTGCTATCTGAATTTAAAGAAGGCAATAGATCTTGGAGTATGGCATTGAACTCTGCTATTTGCTGCCAGGGGATAAAATAGGTAAGTGAACTTAAAGAAAAACTGCTTGCTCCGTTTACTGTGCGCTGCTTGAACGCATTTAAAATTGTTGAATCAGTTATGTCGTGGTCTCCAAACCAACCAAGAGTAGGATTCCATTCCCTCGTATCAAACCACTTGGCAGTTTTGATAGTTATGTTTCCGCTGTTATCGACAGTAAAATTATAGCGATAATTTACTTGGGGTAAACCCTCTACATACTCAATAATACCGTTAACATAGCCTGAGTCGCCTATCTTTATAATGCCGCCGGCCATGCCGCGAATTATCCTGGCACCATCAGCCCTGGTATATTCTCCTTTGCAGAAAAATATTTTATCTCCAAAAGAGGTTTTATTGAAATAGAAATAACTTCCCGCATCGACTACTGAGCCATCCGCTAAGGTATAGTTTGAATTATTAATTAAAACTCCGTTAGTTACCGCTGCTGTAAAAGTACCTTTACTATTTCTGGTTAACCTTACTACCGTACCACCGGCTAAAGTAAATCCGTTACCTAAATCGATAGGCGTAGAGGTTTTAAGAATCTGAATTGTGCCATAGTATGGAATGTAGGTACTTTTGATCTCCAGCCCAGAAGAAGCATTGATCATTTTTCCGGTACTATCTACCTCTACCCACTCAGTCTGGCTTCCGATTTTAACTGAAACCGCTGTTGCCCCTTGAGTCCAGCTACCCTTAATTACAGGTGCCTGAGGGACGTCAAAGTCAGTTGCAGTAGCGTAAACAGACTCTGAAGCTAAAATATAACCAGTCCAATCATACTTAGCCATAAATTCATCTATTGTTTCTGTAACTACTTGACCATTATCATTGTAGATTACAGTATGGGCCTGAAGATCAATTTTAAAATTAGCGATATAATGGCCATTGCCGCTGTTTTTATCAATCACGTGAACAACCTCAATGTTGTTTAACTCTGCGGCGTCTTCAAAAGATATCTGATAACCCTCTAAGTTCAATTCTAAACCATATTCTTGAGCTAATTCATTGGCTATTAGCAGGATATCATACATTGAAGTTTCGCCATTTTCATCTATGGGCAGCCTTTCGCTGATTACTTCGGTAGGTATGGAAGGCAGGATTTGTTCTACAACAGAAACAGCGCAGTTATACTTTATTGCTTCTGTAGGGGGTCCTCTGATCAAAAGTCCGGCCGAATCTGCATCTATTACTAATTCTTCCTGTTCCTCTAAAATTTGTCCGGCAGTATAAGGAACATACATTGTGTTTACTCCGGTTGAGCTAAGCCCTGCGGTATTAGAACCTCTTGTATTCCTTAATTGGTTGCGATTAAGCGGCCTTCTGCTATTTGGAGTATTTACAACCCGCTGGGCCCTTAATAAATTCTGAGTATTTGCCTCTACAACCATCCTTTCGGCGATTTTTAACAATAGCGCCTCCTGGGCCTGAACGTTTTCTGATTTTTCTAGCAGCGCCCTTTCAGAACTAGTGAGGCGGATGTCTTTAATGGAAATTGTATAATAAGCATCTCCTTCCATTCTTCTTCTTGCTAATTCTTCAGTCAGGCCTACGCGCTGAGCCCCCTGGGCCAAATCAACTTTGGAAAGAAGACTAGTTAATATTATCGCTGCCCTGGCTTTTGCCTTAGGTGAAACTTTTGCAATATTCCAGGCATCAATAAGCCCCTGCACCAAAACAATCCTAGCTCTGGCTGGATCTTTTTCTATTTCAGCAGTAACCCTGCTAACTTTATTTGCAAAGTCAAAAACTCCATCCCTTACTACCGAAATTATTTCTATATCTCTATTATTTAACCTGCCCTCAGCTTTTTCTGCTAATAACTGGGCTTCGGTCTTTAAAATCGCATCCCTGTCAGCACAGGACAGAAGAATTAAGTCTGTCTTCTCTCCCTTGGGTGATTTGAGAAAATCAATGACAGCGCTGACGTTATTACGCGGCATATCTTCCATGCTTAACTTTATAGCAACCTTGGAGATTATGCCATCTGGTTCTCGTCTTAATTCAAGTATATTTCCTTGCTGCACCCCTAAGACTCCTCTAAAACTATCTGTGTAATCCTTTGCAGTAGCGGTAAGCCCAATAAAACCAGCTGCCTGATTAAGTGCTTCGGCATAACTTATGGCATCTCTAGTTTGGCTTCTTAATGTATCGGCATACAAGCTATTTGATGCATTATGCTTAATCGCCAGAAATCTTCCCCTTGCATTTAATCCTGAACCGTCATCTCCGAAAAAGGTATTCGGTAAAGACTCTCCTGTCCTGAGTAAATCGCGGGTGCAGTATCCGGTTAATTCTCCATTTTCATAAACCAAAGAGTAGGCATCTCCTGGGCCATATTTCATTAAGTCTGCTACGGCATCAAGTAAGAGTTGTAAGTCACGGTCACTGTAATTAATTAATCTGTTTTGCTTTCCCTCTTCGCTCTTTAGGGCATTACGATATCTACTGATAATTTCATTGCGTGCTGAACTTACGAATTCAAAACTAAGCCTTATTCCATTTTTTACCCCGCTATCTGTCTGACTTGCCCTATTAACAATAACTGTATCCAAATCCCTTCCGCCTATCTCTGCCAAAGCACAATCCCATAGCGCCTGATCACTCGCTCTGCTTCTTTCGATTGATAGGATTTGGCGCCTTGCTGACCACCTTGCAACTGGATTACCTTGGGTTGCCTGAATATCTAATGCTTCCCAGATACCCCTGGTGCTTCCAAAAACCAGCTGCGGCCCAGCGAGCCCTGCCTGAGGTTCATCTGCGAAAACAAAACTACGGTTGAGTTTTCCTTCGCTGGCTAATCCCATCAGCGTAGTATTATCTACAATACTGATACCCTTAATCGGCTCTGTTAATGCGGATAGCTCTGTTTGCCCTTTGTCAATACTAATAGAAATGCGCTCAAAACCCTTTAATCCTTCTGCGTTTCTGAGCTCTTCGATCTTGCCTGCTTCTGAAGTTCCAAAAACAATTCTTGCTTCAGGATAGCGTTCGCAGATATACCTTGCTACAGGTAAGGCCATAGAAGTCTTACCCTTACCAGCGTTATCGCTAATAATTAAGCGCACTGCCTCTCCGCGCATAGAGGCCTCATAAGCCCTGAGCATCTCCCAGCCGCCTCCGATTTGGAAAGCATCCCATTCCCACTCTTTCCCAGCTGCCTGCATATCTGCCTTTAAAGGCAGAACTACCTTCTCAACAAAATCCCTATATGGAGAATCAGAAGAAGCAATTGCATCTGTACCTTTTATTTCAACTTGTTTAGCTAAATCAATTATCTCGTTTCCGATGCGTTCTGCCTCTTGCTTATTTATGGCATCGAAAATTTTATCGGGGTTAGCAAGCATATACTGCTGCGAGGAAACTTCAACTAGCTCTCTGCCCACAGGAATTCCGGCAAGAGAATCTCCTTCATTGGAATTTAAGATATCTTCATTCTTATACCCTAACTCTATCAATCTCTGATAATCCCTTAAGGCAATCTCCTGCTTTAAGCTGCGCATTCCGCCGCCATAAGCAGGAACCAACATAAAAGCTAAATAACCAAGCAGCTGTGCGGTTTGCGGATCTAAACCGGCAGTCTCCATTAAAAGGCTGTCCACGCCAGAGGTAAAGGCAACAAAGAAACCTACTGAATCCAGTTGCGCTAGTAAAGCAGCGGTACCACTGCGTCTAATGCTCTGTTGGGTTATCTCGGCAAATGCTGTACCTAATTTTTCTTTGGTAATTGTATTTAAAATTCCGCGTGCCAGTGTTCTGGGAATTCCGACTAAGCCTAAATTAGCTGAGACCGCTTCTACAGCGTCTCCTATAACCGGTACCCCCTTAAAAGTCTCGCCTTTAAACTGGAATACTCTAATAACCGGGCCAAACCATAAACCAAACTTGGGTGACTCTGCCGAATGTAAAGCTAAAGCCTGATACCAGGGTAAATCTGTTTCTCCTTTGGGGCCGATAATACCCTCCAATTCTCCTGCCCAGGCTGAATCCCATAATGCCTTGCCAATTGCAAATAAAGGCCCGATGTAAACGAAGTGCGAGGCTGATAAGAGGCAGTCACCAGCCAAATATTCTGGCCTTGCTGCATATGTTTTAAACCCAACTGCAACTTTGCTTGCCTGCCTTAATCCTATCCTTAATATTTTATGGTTCTCACCAAAGCTGCCCACCCATTTTGCTGCATTACTAATCCCAGGAGCAGAAGTTCCTAACCAGCCTAATAAGCGGCCTGTTCCCTGAGCGCCTGCAGAGAATAAAAATCCTAAGGAAAAGCCTTTTGTAAAACTCTCCATTGACTCGGCCGGAGAAAGAAATCCATCTCCGCTAATCAAAGAATAGGCATTGTCGCTTACAGCATAAACTCCGCCCCAATACATTCCAATCTCTGCCATGCCGATTAAAGCCCTTAAGGCAGGTGATTTTATTCCCTGGGTTTCAATTATTACCGGCCTGAGGACTCCTTTTGCAACCGCACGAATTGCAGGTCTGACCCCTGCCTTTACCGCCTGGCCTAAACCTCTTAAACCAAAACTTACTGCTACCGTACCTGCTTTGGCAGCTGTGCTCACTAAAAGGCTGATTCCTGAACCCACCATAGAAAGGCCACCCACTATGCCAACTGCATCGCAGATAAGATCTAATCTAGTATAATTTTCAGATAAATATATTCTTGCCCGGCCATTAACAAATCCTTCAGAGTTTTCCGGATAAATCTCTCTGACAAATGTCCCCCAACCGGTAAGGCCCCAGGTCTGGCGTATATGCTCTTCAGCAGCGCTAAATTCAAGCTCTCTTACTTCCTGGACTACTTTCATCTCGCCGCTTTCATTTACCAATAATACATTCACTAATTCATAAGGCTTGTAATCTGTCTCCCAGACCCCGGCATTAAGCCAACCTAATGGACCACCCTGCTCTTTTGGATCGCCATATTTATCTAAAGACCCTTCGACATGCCTGACCTCAGCAATACCCTGTCTTGACCTTATGTAATTCTTTACATAGTCAGGTACTTCTGATTCTTTTACTTCCAATCTCTGAATCGAGATATAAGGATCAAAGTATTCAAGTTCGATTCCATATGTGGCGGTATTTAAATTGACAATTATAAGCGCGCTATCGCCTTCGCTCTCTCCTTCTAAGGTAGATTCGCTAGATTTGTCTGTTAAAATGATTGTATCTTTGTGGCTATCAAAGGTACGGCCTAAGCCGGTAATTTCTACTTTGCCATGGACAATATTAGATAAATTTAGGAGGTTGAAATAAGCTACAGCGTCTTCAGGGACAATTATGGAATTGTTTTCATCCCAAGTTAATTTAGCTGAAGCTTCTTGATATCCAGCTACAGCTTCTAGGGCTGGACTGGCTACCTCCATAGCAGCGCTGAGCTGATTATAAACATCTTCAGGCATAGTTAAAACCTCTGTTTCTTCGTTGTATTCATAGCCTTCTACCCCTTGTCTGGCCTTATCTAAAGCCTGATTATATAAAACCTCGTAGTTATTTAGCTCTTCGCTGTATTCTCCGCCTGACCAGCCGTTTCCTTCAGAATAAACACCGGCTAGCCTTACTAATTCACTTTGGGCATTAACCCAATTGTCATAATTAGCCAACCACTCTCTTGCCTGCGGGGTTAAATTATTCTCTGCTTCATTGAAAGCCACGTCTATTTTATTAATTGCCCCCTGATTATGTTCATTTAACTCATTACCTACAAATTCCTCAACCTGGCCTATCACTTCTTCGGAAAGATTCTCATTAATCCACTCATTAACTAAAATCTGCTCTTCTTCACTTAAAGGTTCTCCTTGCGGAGCAGCAAATAACTCATCTTTATTCTGCTGGATATAAGTTACTAGTTCTTCCAGGCTATCTGCATCTAATTTGCCGTGCAGTAATTCATTTTTATGGTGTGCGTCCCAAAGCGAATAACCAGAATAACCGGCTAATGCTATGCCAATTACTACAAGGGCGATTATTATCGGAAGGACCTCTCCCTGTATCTGCTCCAGTTGGCTTGCAGTTAAAGGAGTGATTCCCTCTGGCTGCCCGGCACAAAGAATAAATCCTTTGCCATCAATTAAGGCAAACTGCTGAGCAAACTCATCCCTGGTTAAATTTACTTCATTACCGTTAGTCTCTATAACTACATTGTGTTCGGTAACTTCTTTTATCACAACATAGTGGCCTTCTCCGGCATTGGGTTCGGTATAAGCAATAACCGGCTGGTCAAGCCTAGCAATATCTTCTATGCTCACTAGATAACCATTATACTCAAGGCCTGTACCCTGCTCCAAGGCTAAGGCTACTGCAGCCAAAGAATTACCTTCTTCTAAATCAAGGCCTAATGCACTATCAACTACATCTAAGAAATTGGCTATATCTGCGCGAGAAACATCCCTTCCCCCTGTTTCGTCAAACATAGTATCCACGGCATTAACCGGGCAGTCCGCAGTATAAGAAGTAAAGCCCATACTTGTCCAATCATTCCATCTAAATTCCCAACCTGAAGAGCCGATCTCAAAATTACCTACAAAGTCTCCGTTTTTAATATCTGCGGCAGTATAAAATAAAGGGTTATCGTTGTAATCGATTCTTGCTTCATAGCCGTCCTTGCCCAGGGAAAATTCTAGGTCTACCGGCCCAACCTGCAGCTCTGGGTTAATATTTCCGCCTTCAAAACTAAGTTCTGCGCCTAAGACTACATTGTCGTTCCACTCTACATTGGTCCCGTTAGTCAGCCCTACTGAGGTATTAATATCAAGCGCGCCAAGGTCCAAATCAATCTTTAAGCTAAAGTTATCTATACTTATATCTACATTAGCGGTTGTGGCTGCTTGAGTAACAGTATCAACCACTGCGGTTGTTGCAGTTGAGACTGCATCAAAGACGTTTCCTGAGGCTGAATTATAGGTTTGAGTTTCGGCACTGCCGCCAGTAATTGCTTCCGCTACGCTATCAACCACTGCGGTTGCTGCAGTTTCGACAACATTAACCGCTGTATCCACTGCTGTGTCCACCAAGTCAACCGCTGCATCTACTACACCATCGACAAAACTGCAAATATTTGACCAACCCCAGGAACCGGTTACTGCCTGCGCTTTTGCTTCAGATACACCTATACCAATCCCAGATTGAATAGTTAGGGCGTATCCGCTCCAAAGTGCCTCAAATTCCTCTTTTGATGCGGTTTTTGTTACTCCGTTATCTATATAGGTAACTTCCTCAGCAGTAGCCTGAGTAACCACTACATAGTGGCCAGCTCCATTTTCCAGGTTTAAATGGACAATTACAGGTCCTTCTATGCTGGCTAATTCCTGATAGGTAAGCTCAACTGCGCTCAGGTCTAAGCCATATTCAGCAGCAACCTGCTGAATGCCGTACAGGGAAGTTTCGCCATTTTGGGTATAAATGGCTAAATCCTGGGCTAAAATATCCGGGCTTATATTAAGAATTTCTGATAGGGCTAAAACTGCGCAATTATAGTCTAATGTGGGGGGGTCATTATTGTGTAGAGTTATGGAATCTATGGCTTGTGGTACAGCAGAATCATCTGTGGATACTCTGCCTGTTTGAGCTTGATTTATGCTTGAATTTTGTTCTGGATTAGCAAGAATAAGGCCGCTTTCACCTGTATCTTGAGAAGGCGAATCGGTAGGAAGTGCAGCGTGATCGTCATATGGGACCCCCTGCGGAGGGCCTTGGCTAGGTGGCTGCTCCCAATCTATTTTTGATTTTCCGATAAAGGTCTTAATAAAAGATAAAAGCCGGCTATTTTCCAGCCAGCCTTTAATTGTCTGTAATACAAAATTCCCAATTCCCGGGTTATTTTCCTGATTTTGGCTATTTTCAGAATTAATTACCCCAAATCTAATTATATGCCTAAAAATATGCTTTAAAGGCGGAATTATCACTTCCAGGCCGAAAGCCGAAGCCTTAATCTTGTTCTCGCTAGTAGGCTCAGCTTCATCTTGGCCCTCTTGAGCTTGTTCGCTACCTATTGAGTTTGCGCCCGTATTCTCAGATCTGCGTAACGCAATATTATTTAATTTATTTAATAAAGCTGTTTTTATATCCTGGAGGGTTTCTTGAAAAATCTCTATTATGCTGATATTGGTATTGGCCTGATTATCTATATTTTGAGCCGTTTGTACCATAATATCCGTATCACAAACCGTATCAATAACTTCGCTATATTCATTATTTTCAACAGGTTCTATTGAAATAGTATCTTTGATTGACCTGAAAGGTTCTCTATACTGTGGCAAATTGCGGGATTTTTCGTCTAAGATAAGATTTGTTTCAGCATGAGCTGAAGGTAATAAAAACGAAGATATAGCTTGATATATTTGCCATAAGAATTGACCTGGACCAGATGAGGCTTGCTGTTGGTAGGTATTGCCTTCATCAGGAAGAGAATAAGTATAATCAGCCCTGGCTGCCCAAGTTACTTCAGAAAAGGTAAAAACTCCGACAATTGTCAGCGCGATTATTTTGACCCAAATTTTTTCTCGCCAATTAACCATTATGCCTCGCGTCTTTTACTCTCCACAATATCTCAATAAAAAAGCCGCGCTACCTCTCTCGGTAACCCGGCTCTCCTAAAAAATAAAACCTAATTTTTCGTCGGATTCGTGGCTTTGCGCCTTCTGCTTCCACAGAATTTGCCTTTATCGGAAAGGTTTGAAAAAACTTTTTTTAATACTTTATAAATGAACTAAAAAAATTTAAATTGCACTCTAAGTATACATAACAAAAAGCTGCTTGTCAAGGCTAGCAAACTAACTTTTGTTTAGGTTAACAAATCAGATTATATTGAGGATTTTTTGGCTTGACGGTATTTGCGCATATAATCGCGCATATAGTGCCGGCGTTGGGTTTTTCGTTTTTTTGCGTATTCTTTGAGGTGCTCTTTATGGGTCTTTTTCCAAAGCTGAATATAACGGCGCCTAGTCTCTTTCCAGAAGCGCTCCTGGCCTAAATATTTAAAATAACCAGGGTTATTCTTACGCCATTCGCGAACATTCTTATGTTGTCTTAATTTTTGGCATTCCAGTCGAGAACAAACCTTTTGTGAAGGATGGTATTTATTCGGGGTGAACTCTCTTTGACAAATTAAGCAACGCATGTTCTAACTATAACACAAGTAGGCAGTTATGTCAAGTGATTTAATTTATCTTCGGCTTTGAGCTCTAAAAAAAGCGAAGTCTTGATTACAAGCTAAGATGAGCTAAAAATTGTAAAATGGCTTTTTTTTGGACAAAACCTAAAAATTATTCCTATTGTATTTTTTGCTTTTTAACTGTTTTTATAGTAAAATTCTTAAGAGAAACCGTATCAAAGACCGTATCATTTGCCATAACATCTTGTTTTGCAACATGTTACGAAACTCACAAAATTCTTCAGTTTAATACGTTTTTTTAATATCATAAAATTAATCTCTTGTTGTATGATTTGTTGGCGTGTGCGCGCATGCATGAGA
>QMQO01000039.1 GCA_003650545.1 Candidatus Woesearchaeota archaeon
GAAAGTAGAACTTAAAGATAAATTAAAGAACTTTCTAATAGATGTTTTAGACGAGATGACATTAAGGAGAGAAAAAGATGAAAATGGCAAAGAAATGCAGAAAGGTTTGTATGCGAGTTGGGCGATTTGGCAAGTTAAAGAAGAAATTTTAGGAAAAGAGGAAATAGAAAGAGAAATAGAATAATATGAAAACACTTTATACTGATAATACAATTTTAACACAAGACAAGAAATCCACTTGTTTGCAAAGTGATGCTTCAAGTGGTTCTACAACTATTGAAGTTCAATCAATAGTTGGTTTTTCAACTAATCAAATTTTATGCATTGGAGAAATAGGAAGTGAAAAAACAGAAATTGTAAAAACCCATTCTTCAACCGCTCCCTCTGGAAATACAATTACGTTAGCAAGTGCTTTAACTTTTGACCATCCACAAGATACAAAAGTTTATATTATTGATTTTGACCAAGTAGAAATTAGTTGGGCATCAACTACAGGTGGAGATAAATCAGTTTTAGCAACAATTGATATTCAAGCAGATCAGAAAGAAACAATTTACAAAGATACAACTAAAAGTTCAGGATATTATTTTGTAAGATTTAAAGATAGTATCAACACTCTTTATTCAGATTATTCAGACCCAATTCCTTATTCAGGCTATGAAGATAATACAGTTTGGGCAATAAAAGATAGAGCATTAAAGGCAACAAATGAAAAGATTGGAGATTTAATAACTCACGAATATTTAAATGAAAGTTTATGGGAAGCAAGGAGAGAATATCACAAAGCCCCAGGCAAAAGACCTTTTAGAAAAAAATTTAATGTAGATTTAGGAAATGTGACAACTGGAATGTATAAAATTGCTGTGCCTTCTGATTTAGAAAAACCCTATACTGCAGAAAATATCTTTGGCATTAGAATTGGCACAAGTGAAAATCTAAAATACTATGACAAAAAAGAATGGGACGAAGATTATAGAAATGTAGCCCATACAACTTTAGCAAGTGATTACACAGTAGGAGATACTACAATAACTTTAACAAATTCAAGAGATTTTGATGATTCTGGCTCAATTAAAATAGGCGATGATACAATTAAGTATTCAGCAAATAATAGGTCAACTGGAGTTTTAACTATTTCAGAAGATGGAAGTTCCAATCATTCAAGTGGCGATGATGTTTGGCAAAATGTAAGTTATGGATTGCCAACAAAATATACGGTTTTTACCGAAGATGGGACGAATTATTATATTTATTTTAACAGACCAATTGATGATGATTATGAAGACCAAAACATTTGGATAGATTATTATAGAACTTTACCAACTTATGATTCAGATGCCGATGAATTAGATGAGCCAGAATACGATATGTTTGTAAATTATTTGGCGTGGAAAATTAAAAAAAGAAAAAATGAAGGATTACAACCATTAGATGATCCAGATTATACTTTATGGTTAGCAAAAAAGAACGATGCTTTAAAGAAAGAAAGGTTGGGGCAAACGGTTAGGTTTGTGCCCGAAATAAGTCATTTACAATAAAATGGCAGTAAAATTAAATCCAATTGAAATAAGAAATTTAGGAACATATGGCTTAATTAGAGAAGCAAGTGTTGATGATAACTTAATTCCAGATGGAGCGGTTGTGGAAGCAAAAAATGTTCATTTTGATAGAATTGGAGCAGTAACTTTAAGATTAGGAATTTCAAATTTGCACGGAACAGTTTCAGCAGGTTATCCTTGTTTAGGAGTGCATAATGCCTTTCATTCTACCCTTTTAGTAGTTTTTTCAGATGGAACTAATAATGATATTTATTGCTATCATTATCAAGATCCTATATATGGAACTTACTGGGGAAAATCCTTAGAAGATGATACAAAAGATGCCAAAACGAGATTTGTAGATTTTGCTGGTAGAACAATAAGGGTGAATGGGGTTGATTCAAGTATAAGAGTTTGGACGGGAGTGGATGATGGACCAAGTTATTGGGAGTATAGCGGTGATCCAATAAATCCTCAACAATTATGGAATGATGATGATCCTATTAAACCGAAATTTATTGAGGTTTTCAAGTCAAGAGTTTATTTAGCAGGTGATAGTAAATATCCCGATAGGTTGTTTTTTTCAACAGTTATTGATTCAAGCGGAAATATAAGTTGGTTGCTGGATACAAACTATGTAGATATTAATCCTAAAGATGGTGAAAATATAACTGCTCTTAAAAGATATTCATTAGAATTACTTATTTTTAAACCAAATTATATTTATAGGTTTAGAACTTCAGGAGTTGATCCAGATCCTTTAATTAAAATAGGAACAAGAAGTCAAGAATCAGTTATTGAAGGAAAGAAAGGATTGTATTTTCATCACGATACAGGATTTTATAGATATTCCGGAGGTTATCCAGTTGAAATTTCAAAGCCAATTTTGGATTTTGTAGAAAATATTAGTTATTCAAATTACGAGGATATATGTGCTTGGAAGGATAATGACCATATTTATTGGTCGGTTGGAGATGTGACAATTAATGGAGAAACTTGGAAAAATGTAGTTTTAAGATATACAGAGTCAACTGAGGTTTGGACGGTTTATTCTTATGCCTATCGTCCTACTTGGGCGGGTGAATATGATGATGGATATGAAATAAGAAGGATATTTGGGGCTGATAATGGAGTAGTTTATAAATTAGATGATGGTTATACTGATGATGGAGAACCGATTGGTTATTATTTTATTACGAAATGGTATGAATTGGGTAGTATTCTTGATAGAAAAGTTATTCAAGAAATTGTTGCTTTGATGGAAAAATCTCAGGCAAGTAAAGTTATGTATCAAATAGATGATGAATCAAAATGGAAAGATTTAGGTCAAACCCAAGAATTTCTAACCTATTTTAAGAATTTAAATCAAAAATGTTATAGAATTAGATTTAAATTAGCAGGAATTTCCAGGGTTGAACCATTTATTTTTAAAGGATTTATTATTTCAGAATGTTTAAATGAAGGCAAAATTGAAAAATTATAATTATGGATATCCTTTTAAAAGGAAAAAATATAGATATTTATAGTTATGGATTTGATAAAGGATTATACAGAAACAGAATTGTGAAAAGTCCAATAGTTTATGATATTATACAAGACAATAAAGATGTTGCTTTAATTAACTGGAAAGAATTTGAAATAGGAAAAGAGAATGAAAAAGTATTGCAATTTAATATCAGACCAGATAAATCAGAAGTTTTAGCAGCTATAAATGGAAATTTAAAAAGAAAAGACTTTCACTGGATTACTTATTTTGAATCTTTAGATGGTTTTGAAACTTCAGGAACTGTCAATATTAGTGGAACAAATATCAATGTGACTACGGCAGCTACAGCTGACAGTGTAAGTTATATAAGGAAAAAGCCGGCTATTGGGACTGCCTCTGTTCAATTAAGTTGGGATAAAGATAGAAGACTTGATACTACTATTACCGTTAATTCAACCACTGCTCAAGATATTTACATTATTAGTGGTTATGAGTGGGGAAATGGTATAGGATTTTATATTGAAAATAATGAGTTGTATGGTTGGAGAGGAGGAGGATTTGGAACTGTAAGTCATATTTTAGGATACTTGGGAACTGATTATACAGGAAATATTCATTTAACTGCTGAACTTATTGCTGGTAAAAAGGTAATTTTTTATGTAAATGGAGAAAAAAAGGCAGAAAGTAAAAGGAATTATCCCTCTGAAGATCCTGGAGGTGCATATTTTCCTATAGGAGATGATTACGCTCATTGGTTGATAAATTTCCGTGTTAAGACAACAGAAGATGCTGCTAAAGAGATTTCTCTTTCATATGTAGATGTTTGGCAGAGTTCATAAATAGTTAAATAAAAAAACTATGGCAAAAACACTTTTTGAATTATGGACACCAAAACAGAAAACGGCGTGGTATAGGGCAAGTTCAAGTGTTAAGAAGTTGCTTTCTCCTTATATCTTAAAAGCAAGTAGGGGCGAAATTCCTATTTCTGAATTTAATAAAATGGCGTGGAAATACGGGGCTGCTGATTTGATGGTGAAAGAAGAAACTCCAAAACCTAAGCCAGTTTCTACATCAAAAATAATAACATCAACTACTCCAACCATTTCTAAATCAACAACCTCTAAAAAAGTTTATACTGTTAAACGGGGTGATTCTCTTTCTACGATAGCTGCAAAATATGGAATGGATTGGAAAACTTTACACAAAGCAAATCCACAGATTAAAAATCCAAGTTTGATTTATCCTGGGCAAAAATTAGTTATTCCTACAACAAAAACTAAAAAAACAACTCCTGATCTTGATCCTAATAAAGTTTACCTTGCTTTAAATTTAAAAAATGGAGTAGTAGATAAAGTATATGGCACAAAAGAAATAGAAGGGCAGATAAGAGAGGGAAAGATTAGGTTAGCCACTCGGGCAGAGTATGAAAAGGCAAAGGATTTTCATTCAATGGCTTATAGTTTATGGAAGTCAGAAACTGGTGGAAAAGGAAGTTTTCCAGATTGGATACAAAAGAATTGGAGGCATTATGTTCTTGGCGAGCCAAAACCAAAGCCGACTACTACTAAACAAGAAAGAATTAAGCAAATTTCAGAAACTTTAAAAGAAGCAGGGAAATCAGCCAAAGATATTTCAAGAAAACTTTCTACTTTAAAGGAAGCGGAAGAAAAAGGATTGAAAATTACTCCGAAAACAACGAGCGAGGAAGCGGAAGAGTATTTAGAGAGTTTGAAAGATACAGGAACTACCACTATCACTTTACCGCCAGAATTTCAAGAATTACTTGATACTTTAAAGGATTATTTGATAGAATTACAAAAAAGAGGTAAAATACCAGCACCAAAGGATTTGACTCCAGACGAGATTGCCAAATTTCTAACTCAAGCTGAAAAGGAAATTTCTCCGTATTATGCAACCCAATTAAAATTAGCAAAGGAAGGATTTTTAAGAAGTTTAGGATATACTCAAGAAACCATTGACAGATTAACAGAAGAAGCCCAGAGAGAATAACAGCAAAATTTAAGAGCATTAGGAGAAACAATGGCAGAGAGAGGTTTTGCTGAATCAGGTATAAGAAAAAGAAGTGAAAGAGAATTGGCTTGGGATACACAAAGACAATTAGAAGAAGCAAGAAGACGAGCATTATTTGAAACTGGGACTTTGGCAAGGCAATTTGCTCAAGAATGGGGTGAAGGAGGATTACCAAGAACTACAGAAATTCCAGCCGTTAGAAATGTAAGAGTTTTATGGGGACAACCAGTATTCCAAGAAGTAGGAAAAACCTATCTATACGAGTTAAGACCAGAGGTTTACAAAGGGCTTATTGGGGAGAAAGAATGGGAAAAGAAAGCGGCAATTCAACAAAGAAAGGCTGAATTAGTTGGAGCCGAAAGAGAAAAAAGGCAAACACAAGCATTAAGAAAATTATCTTTATAAAAAAACTATGGCTACAGAAAGAGAAAGAATTTTAGCACAAGCAGGCGACCCTCTTTCTCTTAATGAAGTAAGAGGAGAGCAAGCCGAACAAACAACACAAACTTTGAAATATAGCCCAGAGGTGTTTTTAGAGTTTGGTAAGCAAATAATGAATTTATTGTCTCAATCTCGGCAATTAGGGACAGCACTTTTTGTAGAGGAAGAATTGTCAGCAAGAGAGAGAATGGCAGAAGAAGTTTTAAAACCTGCTGAAGCAGGAATGCCGCCAACTTTACAGCAAAAAATTAGAAGTGCTGAGGTTTCTTCATTAGAACCTTTATTAACTGGAGCCAGAGAAAGAAGGCAGACCTTTGCCGAGCAATTAAGAGGGTTTGGTACAGCATTAGAACAAGCGAGAGTATTGGGAACTACTTTAGCAAGTTTAGAGCAACGAGTATTAGAAAATCAACTAACAGCCAAACAAGAGGCAAGAAAAACTATTGAAAGTATGTATAAGTTAGGTGGAAAGCAGGCATTTAGTCATTTAGATGATAAAGAAAAGAGAAAGTGGGAAGCGTTGGCAGGATTACCTAAAGGTTTTATTGATGCTTTACCAGAAGTTGAGACAGAAGAATGGACAGAACCTTATACTTTATCAACTGGTGAAGTAGTTCAAAAGAATAAATTAACTGGTGAAATAAAAGTTATTAGTAAACCATCAGCAAAAGCAGGTCAACCAGAATTTTCTCAATTATATTCTACTGAAATGGCAACTCGGACTATTAGTAAGGTAGATGATTTATTAAGGAGGGTTAGTAGATCAACAGTGGGAGGTTTAGCATTGATTCTTTCAAAAGTTCCTGAAACGAGTGCTTATAATTTCAAAGCAGATTTAGAGAGTTTGAAGTCAAATATTGCTTTTAATGAGTTAACAGCAATGAGACAGGCATCTAAAACAGGAGGAGCGTTAGGGCAGGTTTCAGATAGAGAAGGTAGATTGTTAGAATCAGCTTTGGCCTCACTTGATATCGGACAAAGCCCAGAGCATTTTGAAGAAAATTTAAGGAAAATAAAAGAATCAATTCAAAGATGGCAAAATGTTTTAAAGCAATATCAAAGTGGAAATTTATCTACAACTCCTTCACAAACTAAAATAGAAGATCCATTAGGTTTATTTAAATAATATGACAGAACAAAAAATTACAATTGAAGAATTGGGTAGAAGAGTAAAAGGAAAATATCCAGAATATCAGAATTACTCCGATGTAGAGATTGGACAGAGGATGTTAAATAAATATCCTGTTTATAAGAAATACATTATTGAAACTGAAAAACCTGAAGGGAGGATTGAACCAAAGAGAATGTCTTTTTTGAAATCTTCAGTCGAGAAACCTCTTTATCAAAAAGTTGCTGAGCCAATTGCAAAGTTTGGAATGGCTGTCATTCCTGGTTTAAAGCCAATTGCTAAAGGAATTAGATTAGCTATTTTTAAGCATTTTACTCCAGAAGGTAGAGAGTTAGAGAAGAAAATTACTGAAGGAACTGCTACTCCGGAAGAGCAAAAAGCATATCAAGAATTATATCTAAAAGAAGCTCCTACTTCTAAAGAGATTATTGGGTCGGCTGGTAAGCTTGGGTTGTTTACTGCAACAAGTGGAGCAAAATTTGCTTTTCCATTTTTGAAAAGTGTTAAAACATTGCCAACTCTAACAAAATGGGCTGGTTTAGGAGGTTTGTATGGAATTGCAGATGCAATTGAAAAGATGCCAGAAAAAGATGAAAAGAATTTTATAATTAAAAAAGCAGCGCAAGGAGCATTAACTTCAACCTTTTTTGCTTCTTTATTAGGTGGAATAGGTAGATTGTCAGAAGGAGTAGTTAATACTTTTAGTAATGCTATTGCCAGATACAGTAAAAATCCCGAGAAGGCAAGAAGTTTTTTTGCTAAAAGATCTTTATTGGGTAGTGGAAAAAAGATAGAAAAAGAAATTAGCAACGAATTGAAAAAATATGAAAATATGATAGGAAATGAATTAAAGGCAAGTAAGGAGAGAATTTTAATGAAGGAAGTATTGAATAAAGCAGTTGAAAATAAATCTAAACTTTTAGGAGTGGGGAAGAGGTTTATGGAGAAAGAAACTGCGTTAAAAGAGTTTAACAATGCTTTGAAAAAGGTTGACCCAAGTTTAAGAATTTCTTTAAGACACAAGCCAACTTATGAAGAGTTAAATTGGATTAGAAGACAAATTGATAAAAAACTAACTGATAGGAGTTTTCGGAAATCTCTTACTGAATTACCAAACGTGAAAGAGAATTTGATGATTTTGAGGCATGCAATACAAGATATTATTAAGTCAAAATTTCCAGAAACAAAATCTATTTTTGATGAATATTCTATGGCAGTATCAGCAAAACAAGCAATAAATAATCTTTTAGAAAGAGCAGAGAAAGGACATTTTTTGAATTTGCCTGATATCATATCTGGAACATTAATAGGTGCGCCTTGGTTTTTTCTCCATAAACCCGAAATGGCAATAACAACAGCATTCGGAGCAGTTGCTTTAAGAAATCCAATTGTTCAATATAATTTGAAGATTTTGCCACAGATGGTTAGCAAAATTATTGGCAGACCATTAACAGGTGCGGAAGTAGGTATTTTTCAAAATTTAGTTAATAAATAATATGGATACATTACTTGCAATAATTTGGACAATTGTTATAGGGTATATTTTGATTTTTAAAGATCCAACACGATAAAAAGAAGACAAAAATGACTATTTTGAATTCTTTCTTTAGACAATTTGATTTAAGGGAGAAGGTTTTTAAAGAAACGGTTGAAACACTAAGAAAAAGAAAGAGATTTTTAATCTACGATTTTGGTTTATGCACAGAGGTCGCCGAAAGAATAGCCAGAGACGGACACGAAGTTTACTACTTTGTTCCTTGGCAAGATGCATTTCCGGAGATGAGAAAGGCAGTAATAGGCGAAGGATTAGTAAAGAGAATTAAGTATTTTTGGGATTATGTAGATAAAGTTGATTATATTTGTTTTTTTGATACCCACACTCACGATATTGCAGAATATTTAAGAAAGAAAGGGTATAAAGTATTTGCTCCTTTTAAAGCAGAATTGCTGGAATTGGATAGAATTAAAGGAAGAGAAGTGCAGAAAATAGTTGGTTTGCTAACACAAAAAACACAAGTTATTAAAGGATTAGATGCTTTAAAAAAGTATTTACAAAAAGTTTCAGATAAATGGATAAAACTTAATACTTTTAGAGGCACAATTGAAACTTGGCATCATAGGAATTTTGATGTTTCAGAGGCACAATTTTTAGAGAAGTTGGGTTATGATTTGGGCCCGAAAAGAAATGATGTGGAATTTCTTATTGAAGATAGTATTGAAGGAGTAGAACCGGGCTTTGATGGAATGGTAGTAGATGGAAATTATTTATCATCTTGTATGTATGGCTACGAAGCAAAAGGAGCAGGTTATATTGGCAGAATTGTGCCTTATAAAAAATTGCCTCAACCTTTAAAAGAAGTAAACGACAAACTAAGTATTGCTTTTCAGAAAACGAAGGCAAGAACCTTTTTTTCAACAGAGGTTAGAATTACAAAAGAAGGAAAGGGTTATTTGATAGATCCGACAATTAGGTTGCCAATGCCAGTACCGGGTGCAATTGAATTAGAGATTTATGAGAATATAGTTAATGCGATTATAAATGCTTGCGAAGGGAAAATAACAAATTTAAGACCATTAGCAAGGTATGGAGCGGGGGTTGCGTTAGAAAGTGAGTGGGCAGAAAATAACTGGTTGAACGTTGATTTTCCACCCAAATTAAGACGATGGATTAAGTTTAGAATGGCTTGTCAACTTAATGGAAAATACTATGCAGTGCCGGGTTTTTCAAGTGTTTGCTCGGTAATTGCAATAGGAAATTCAATTGAAGAGGTAGTGAGATTAGTAAAAGAGAGGGTTAAAATGGTTTCAGGGAGAGAATTAGACACTGATGCTGGAGGATTAGATTTGGTTATAGAGGAAATTAAAAAAGGCAAGAAATATGGTATTAATTTTTAAAAACTATGGAAAAGAAATTTAAACTATACAAAAAATTAGGAGCAACTTTAATAGATAAGGGCATTTGGTTTTTGAAAACCGCCCATAATGTTAAAGTTAAGAAAATTATTACTTGGAAGGAATTAGTTGATATTCTAAACAAGAAATACAAAGTGCCACGGGACAAGATTATTTGTGCTGATGGAGAATATCACTTAACTGATTGGCAAACTTGGCAAAGTTTAATAGAATATGATTGGACAGATAAAAGAAAGTATAGAAA
>QMQO01000040.1 GCA_003650545.1 Candidatus Woesearchaeota archaeon
GCTGCGCTGTAACAGTTGGTTACAATCAGTTAAGCGATACTGAACGATATATTTTGAATCAAGCAGAGCATCATGCTGTTGCTTGAGCACTTGGCTGGAAACCTGTGACTTTAGTCACAGGAGGAGGTCATTTTAATTTTCTTTCAAGAACTCATCAGCATTTTTTAAGACCTCTTTCAGGTTATTAAACTTAATCTTCTTTAATGCTGTGTCCAAGCTGGCCCAGACATATCCTTCATGCTCCTCGCTTAATTTGATCTCCTCTTTCTTTGATTCTGCTAGAACATATATAACCTCCTTATAGATAGTTTTGCCATCTCTTTTGTAAAACCAGCCTATCTTTTTCTTAAAGCCTTCTTGAATTATTAAATCTTCTTCTTTTAACCCTGTTTCTTCCTTAACCTCGCGTAGGATTGTTTCTTGCGGATCCTCTCCTTTTTCTATATTACCTTTGGGCATACCCCAATGACCTTTAAATATTGTTCCACCACGTTCACCTGAAGGATAATGCAAGAGTAAATAGCGTATTCCCTTCATTGTTCTGCGAAAGACTATTGCACCTGCTGAATATTCAAATGGCATACCTTCAAAATAAAGAACATACTATAAAAAACTTACTAATCTTCTACTGATAATATCTTATATCTTCTACTAATCTATCTTACTATCTATTTCTTTCAAAATCTTCAGCAAGAACTTTACAACATTATCCTTCCATACTTTTGGAATGCTGCCAGATAAAAGATTCTTCAGCCAAACAATAGTATCATACCTTGGTCTATGCTTTGGATCATCAATCAATGCCAGAATGTCAAACTGAATACTTGTTTCTATACGAAGTTTTTTAGAAATTTTCTTAAAATCTTCCATAATCTTCTGTTTCTCAATTTCTTGCTCAAGCAATTTCTTTTGCTCACTTTTTTCCCAGAACTCGTCATAGTTGAAATTTTTCTGCTTTATTTCATAAATTTTCTTTAGAACAAAATCTGCCAGACGTTGTGGCCAGTTTTTTTTAATTTCATCTATATGCTTTATTACTAAATCAAGTACAAAATCGGGAATATCTTCTTCACCTTTTATTATGCTAACAAGTTTGTCCTTAGCATTGTTTGGTATATTGACGCGAGCTAGCATACCAATCAATTGTTCTTTCTCATGGCTGATCTGGCTTTCATTGTAGAATTCTACAATCTTTCTTCTAAAGAATTTCGTGTTGTCATCAAGCTCATGCTCAAGATGTTTGCCTTTCTTTAAGCTGATCTTTGCCATCACAGCATTATGCATTCTCTTGACGAATTCTAGCTTGTCCTCTATTTTTAAAATATCTGCATAACCCTGCATTATTAAGTTGAAGGCAAATGGACTTGGAACATCTGTCTTTATTTCCTTAATCTTTATTTTGCCTAGTTCTATCTCCTTTAGAACGAACTTAGTGGTTTCTATATCCATCAAATCTTTAAGCACTTCTCTTCTTGCTTCTTTTAAGATTGAGAAATCGTTACTGATTCGTTTAATTGCATTCATCAACAACATGCTACTAACTTGTTGCCTTCCAACACGTTTTTGTTTTCCCATGTAACTACGTAAAATCATTAAAGAACGGGTTGCACAGTGACGAAATCTACGCTTTAGTACTTCTGATTTATCTATCGCAATGTCCATCAACATGTCAAGATTATCCGATTCAAGCATCTTGAAAGATTTAAGAACATTGAGGTTCTTACCAAACGCAAGGTAGAAACCATTGTCGTTCATACCTATTTCTACATCTTTATGATACAATCTCGAAGCAGCAAATGCGACAGCCCTGCTTAAGCAATCATTAACACGTCTCCCATACAAAGAATGGAAGAAAACAAGCCATTTGCTCCCGTCATTATAACTCTCAATTAGAATCTTTTTATCATGAGGAATTTCTGCATATTCATATTGTTCTTTGAAGTAATTATAGAGAGCATTTGCTGCACGTTCGTCAACATATAAATACTTATGTATGAATTCAAGGATTTCTTTCTTTGTTTTATTATGTTTAAGCTTATCTTCCATTAGACGACGAAATTTTCCAATTTCCTGACTGAGGTCAAAGCTCAAAGGTAGCATTTCACTGACCCAACGAGGAACTGTAGGGGGCCTACCAGAGCTCGCCTTAACCTGGGCTACCATGCCTCTGCTGTATTTAAATTCGTAAGTGTTGCCTCCTAATACAAATACATCTCCTGGCTTTAGTCTCTCTAAGAACGCTTCGTCTAACTTACCAATAGTTTCATTACCTGTCTTGACTGTGACGAACGTCTCATCCGGAATTGTACCGATGTTTGTCATATAAATTGTTCTTGCCATTTTTCCCCGTCTACCAATCATGCCCGCCTCTTCATCATACCATATCTTAGCATAAACGTGGCGATCTTCTAGACTAGCATATTTGCCTGCCAAATAATCAATAACATCATTAAAGTCTTGCTTTGATAGGTTTTGATAACAGTAGCTTTGTTTGATTAGTTTGTAAAGGTCTTTGACATTGGTCTTTTCTGCGATTGCAATACCGTAGATGTGTTGTGAGAGAACATCTAGACAGTTTTTTGGAATGTGAATGCGATCAATCTTTTTTTCTTTTGCTGCTTTAAGCAGCACAGAACATTCAACTAAATCATCTCTGTCCATTACAATGATTCTACCTTTTGCTTTTTGATGTAATTTATGTCCTGACCTCCCAATACGTTGGAGAGCCCTTGCAACTGACTTTGGAGAACCTAATAGAATAACTAAGTCTATATAACCTATGTCAATACCAAGTTCTAAGCTTGTTGACGACACAACAACCTTTAGTTTTCCTTTCCTTAGCTGATTCTCAATCATCAACCTGTGAGATTTTGATAATGAGCCGTGATGAGCACCAATTCGTGTACTAGAATCTCCTGCGTCTAGAGCCAGATAATTTTTAGGAAACTTTTCTTTCAGATTGTCAACAACGCGTTCTGTTGCTGCCCTTGTGTTTGTAAAGATGAGGGTTGTTTTATGTTCTTGTATTAGCTTGTTGATTAACTCATACATTTTATGATGCATTATGTGATGAGGCGTGTTGATTAGATCCTCAACAGGGCTAATGACTTGTAAGTCTAGATCTTTTATGAATTGAACATTGACAACTTTACAATCCCTGTTAGTTCCAACGAGATATTGTGCAACGTCTTCTAATGGCGCGATTGTAGCGCTAAGACCAACACGACAGAGATCACCCGCTAACCTTTGTAGGCGTTCCATACTTAATGATAGGTGTACACCGCGCTTGTTTTCTGCCAATGCATGCACTTCGTCAATGATCAACCACTCAACCCCCCTTAATAACTCTCTAAACTTTGGCGCATTTAGAACGATTGCTAAACTTTCAGGAGTTGTGATTAGTATATGTGGTGGTTTCTTAGTCATTTTTTGTTTCTCGTATGGTGATGTATCGCTAGTTCTAACTGCTATCCTTATGCCGAGCGGTTTGCCTGCAAGATCTTCTATTTCTTTGAGTGGGCCTTGTAGATTAACTGATATATCTCTATTCAGTGCCTTCAGGGGTGAAACATATATGGCATAGATTTTGTCTTTTAAAATTCCTTTTTCTGCTGAATCTATTAATTCATTAAGTATAGATAGAAATCCTGTCAATGTTTTGCCGCTTCCAGTCGGGGCAGATACTAGGATGTTATTTCTTTTGTGAATTTCTAAAACAGAGTATAGCTGTGGTAAAGCAAACTTTTCGAATCTAGATGTAAACCATTTTCTAACTAGGGGATGCAAAATTTTTAAAATGTCTTTTTCCTTGTCCGGTTTTGTCTTGTGTTCTACCATTGTTTTTCAATTAAATTTTTAATTAAAATTATTAATTTCAATACTGATAATAAATATTAATACCATCTGGCTTTTATAAATTAGAAGATAGGTTGTATATAAAGTTAATGTTAAAATTAATATATTAAGGATTAGAGAGAGCTAAAGTTTCACTTCTTCTTTTTAGTTCTCTTTTTCTTTGTTTTCTTTTTCTTTGCCTTTGTTTTTTTGATGTAGAATCTTTATCTTTCTATGTTGTATCACACCACCAGAAACAATCGTCTGAACAGCTTGTTCAATACTTATGTCAAGTTCGATAACTTTATCCCTAGGAACATAGAGTGTGTAACCAGACATTGGAACTGGTGTTGTTGGAACAATGACACTAATCATGCTCTTATTACCAATTCGAACATACTCTTTTGTAACAAAAGCAATAGCATAAGTACCTTTTAATGGATATTCAATCAGAACAACACGCTTGAATTTATGTTTCTTCTTTGTTAAAAAGCTTTCAGTTAGCTGTTTAAATGGGTTAAAGATAACATTAAACCCTGGGATTTTCTCTATTGTAGAATCTATGCGGCTTTTCCATTTAGTTGTAAACAGTTTGATCGTTATATAACCAAAAATCATAATAACACCAAACAAAAATACAAAGTATAGTATATAATCAAAAATAGGATTAACCTTGAATATGCTTGGTAGATACTGAAAGATATTATTCTTGAAAATGTCAAAAAGATATTTCAAAATTAGATATGCAATGATTATAGGAAGTAATGCAAGAACGCCTGCGAAAAAATATTTTTTGAATATTTCACCTTTTGTTTCTTTATCCTGTGTCATGTTAACAAAAATAATTAAAAAGAATTTATACTTTCTTTTTTTTCTTTGTCTTTTTGATCTCTTTTTCTAGTTTTAGCTTTTCTAGAAGTTCCTTGTAGCGGTTTCTGATAGTTACTTCAGTAACACCAGCAACATCTGCAACCTCTCTTTGGGTACGTTTCTCACCATGTATTAATGCGCTAACATATAAAGCTGCAGCTGCAATACCTGTTGGACCTCTTCCAGATGTCAATTCTACTTTCTGAGCCTTGTCAAGTATCTCAACAGCTTTACTTTGCGTCTCTGCACTAAGTTTCAATGAACTAGCAAACCTAGCAATATAATCTGCAGGATTACTTGGAAGTATACTTATGCCTAGTTCTCTTGTAACAAATCTATATGTGCGGCCGATTTCTTTCTTTTCAATACCAGAAGCTTCTGAAAGCTCATCTAATGTTCTTGGTACTTCATGGCGCCTGCAAGCAGCATATAAAGCACCTGAAACAACGCTTTCCATGCTTCTGCCTCTTACCAGACCACGCTGTACAGCTAAAGTATATATACGAGCAGCTTCCTCTTCAACAGAGCTAGGTAACTTTAAATAAGAGCTAACTCTTTTTAGCTCTGCAAGAGCCAGTTTTAGGTTGCGCTCAATTGCAGTACTTATTCTGTACTGCCATTTTCTAAGCCTGAAAAACTTATTCCGCTCTTTACTACCTAAAGCATATAGATCTCCTTTTTGACCTACCTCTGTTCCAAGACCTTGATCATACTGAGTATAAGTCAACGGAGCACCTGTTCTACGTTTTGATTGTGATTCAGAATCAAATTCGCGCCATTCTTGACCAAAATCAACCATTTTATCTTCAATTACAAGACCACAGTCTTTACAAATCACTTCTCCCTTATCTTTATTCCAGAAGAGGTTGATTCCTCCACATTCAGGACATTTTTTTACATAGGTCATGATAATAGCCTCCTAGACATCACCTACCCCCGATTTTAAATTTTAATGAAAAATCACTACCTTTTATATATTAAAAACAGAACTTATATTTAAAGCTTTCTATTAGGATATTTATTTACCATATTAAAATTTTATTTAAAATTTAATTAAAAATTAAATTTATTACCTTGCAATTTAGTTATTTAAAACTTATTACCTTAGTACACATTCTTACTATATTCTTACTACATATTCTTACACATTCTTACTACATTCTTACTACATATTCTTACTACTTTTATTCTTACTACTTTACTATACTTTACTACACCTTAGTATTTCAGATTATTTATACTTAACATTAGTTATGTATCGATTTTCTTAGTTATGTAGTATTGATTGTGTGTTCTAGTGCTACTTTAGCTGTTTTATCTGTGATAATATTTTTAATTTGTTTGTTAATCTGTCCATTTATACTGGCCTTCATCTTTAATATATCTCTTATCTGAGACTGAATTTTTTTGTCTTGTACAATATCAAGCTGTTTACAAACACTGTTAGTATTATTAAGAATACTCCCTAAAGTACTAATAGCGATATTTTTGCGCCACATTATTTGTTTATCATCTAACAATGTAATTAGGTCGTATGTTCTAATCAATGAGAGATCTATGCTATTTAGTATTAGACCTATGTCAAATTCATCATTTTTATTGAGCCTTTTCATGATTCTAACTGTGTCCATCAAAGCCACATCAAAACTAGTAAAAGTCATCCATAAATCATTGATCTCTGCTTTTGTTGCTTTTTCTGTATTAATCCTATAGTTATATTTATTGATTTCAGATCTATATAAATAAAAAGAAGATCTTAGTCTGTTAATTTGCTCTTTTTCAGACATAGAATGGATCTCTTCCAACATTTTTTCTTGTTTTACACTGACAATTTTAGAAATAATCATTCCATATATAATCAGCCCTGATATAACTTCTATTACAGATAGTAATTTTGCTATTCCTAACGGAGCAATGTCACCATATCCTAAAGAAGTAGAAGTTACAAAGCTGAAATAGATTGAATTTAACAAACCTGTTAGATCTTGAGTAATCATCTGGCCATGATAAGTAATCGAATTATTAGGTATATATGAAAGAAAATAATACGATACACCAAACACAAGTATAACATGGATCCAATAATAAAATATCTTAGTAAATGTTTGTCTCTGAAAGAATTCTGAAAATCCCAAATTGAGCTTGCCTTTTAAATTTGAAAAGCTGTTGCTAACTTTTTGTGTAAATTTTGCTATCAAGCTTCTAGCGTATATTTCCAATTTCATTTATTCTCATTCAATAGATATACTTTTTAGTATACTGATATAGTGAAAATGATTTTAATATATTTAAATTTTATGTACGACATGTGCTAAACTAAAACTGCAAGAAAATTCTGTTAACTACTAAACCTAAAAAATCTTTATTTATAAAATAAATAAAAAAATATAAATAATACTAGTAAACTTAAAAAAATATGCCGCGGTCGCATAACCTGGTACGCTTATCTGTTTCATCGCAAACACATCATTCACTAGATATTAAACCTAGAGTTAGGTAAATTGGTGTAAAAGGTATGTGCGAATAGAGACAAGATACAGTGCAGGAGATTGCGTCGGCCTTGAGAGCCGATTCCGAAAGGAATTCCCGGTTCGAAAGAAGAAGCAAAAGCTTTTCACGAATATCCGGGCCGCGGCGTAGTTACTATCCTTTTCAAAACAAAAGATACTTTTTATTCTCTTTGATATAATTTCTAATAAACCACTGCACAAAAATACTTTCCTCATTTTTGGTCTGCGACCTCTCCAGTGCATTATAGTAACTATTTCTGTTTGTGTAAGGAATATCAAATAACGGATATTTGTGCTTTTTCAACACAAAATTCATCATTAGCCTTGATATTCTGCCATTTCCATCGCCAAAAGGATGGATTGTTACAAACTTTAAATGCACTAGTGCCGCTAACTTTACAGGATGAATTTTAGCCCTGTTTTTAGAGTACCAGCTAAAGAAATCATTCAACAGTGGATTTATTTCAACAGGCAAAGGAGGGGTAAATTTACTGCCAGAAATTACAACTCCGTGTTTTCGGATTTTTCCAGCAGTATCTTGTTTGGTTTCATTGAATAGCTTCTTATGCCAATATAGAGCAACATTCAATGATAGTTCTTTTTTATATTCAAGCACTTCATAAAATACTTTCATGTGGGCTTCAGCCTCCTTAATGTCTCTGAGTGGCTTTTTATTAGGGCTTATTCCTTTTTCAAGTAGATTTGCCGTTTCCCTAAGGGTAAGCTTAGAACCTTCTATCCTCTGCGTGTCATAAGTAAATCTAACCATAAAAGCTTCTGTTGCTTTTTCTCTATCTGATTTTGGCATAGACTTTATTTCTCTAGAAAAGCCAGTTTTGATTTTTTCTAATATTTCATACCATTTTTCCTTATAGATTGAGCTGATAAAATCTCTTTTGATTTCGTCAATATTCTTAGGAATTTCATGACCAAGATACAGTTCCTTCTTTTTTACTGACTTTCCTTTTCTGAATGAGTGTTCTAGGTAATAATATTCTTTATTTCCTATTGTTTTTTTTTTAATTGTGACCATAGTTTAATTTACCCCTACAAATATATAAATCTTTCTATTTTTTCCAAATGTAGGGGTATGGTCTTCTGTACAAGAATCTAATTGATGTTGTGTTCCTTGCATATTAAATGGAACCAACAGTTGACATCAGCATGATCAAAAGTTAGATTAAAGCCCTCTTTCTTTAATACAGTGGTATATAGTTATACATCCATTTGAAATCTTTATGGGAGAAAATAAGTGTGTTTATTTAGAAATTGTTTTGATACTATCTGGAAAATATGTAAATAGTAGGTGGTTTGATCATTTCAAAAATAAATTAATAGTCAAAAATGAATAATTCAAGTTCAGATTTGGATAAGACAAGTGTAGAGGCATAGAAGCATATTAAGGGATTAGTAGAATTTTGTACAAGAAAATTTAGATGATCAGAATATTTTCTTGATAGGATTCAAGAAACGAATCAAATAGCTTTTTTTCTTCTAATCCTATCAAAAAGATAAACAAGTGATTACTTCATCATTCCCATTATGGAACTGATATCTATTCTACTTAGGTCTTCATCAATCACTTTCTGGCCTACTTCGACTTCGTAATCCTCTTTATAAAAAAGACCAATCGGAATTTTATTTCCCCACTCTGAGGCTTTCATATAAGCTTTCATCTTATCAGAAAAATCATGTTTCTCATCTTCTAACTTGTAAACACGCTCCCTGAACCATGCAAAAGTGTTCTTTTTGTTAAAGCTGATACAAGGCTGCAACACATCAACCAACGCAGCGCCTTTATGCTTTATCGCCTGTACAAATAACTCAGTGAGATGAAGAACATCACCTGCAAAACCACGAGCAACAAAAGTTGCACCACTGGCTATAGCAACTGTTAAAGGGTTGAATGCACGCTCAGGATTACCATAAGGTGTTGATTTTGTAATAAATCTATTATCTTTATCACTCGTAGGACTAGTCTGACCAGTTGTAAGACCATATATTTGATTGTTATGAACAACATATGTTATGTCAATATTTCTTCTCATTGTATGAATGAAATGATTAGTACCCTCTGAATAACCATCACCATCTCCACCATGGGCAATAACAGTCAGCTCTGGGTTAACAAGTTTGATTGCAACTGCAAGTGGTAAAGGCCTTCCATGTAAACCATTGAATCCATAACACCTAATCCAGTAGGGCACCTTTCCAGAGCAACCTATTCCAGAAGTTATAACAAGGTCTTTAGATTTTATACCAAGCTTAACAATTGCATTCTTCATAGCACTTAGTATACCGTAATTACCACAACCGGGACACCATGTTGGTGTTGTTGAGGTGTTTAATTCTTCTAGTTTCATTACATCTACCTCAAGGATACCCAAACGTTTACGTTTGGGAGGAATTGAGGTCCTCCGTTAGTTTTTTCTAGTATTTTTGGTTGATGAATGAGTGCGCAGCGGAATGGGCGCACTCA
>QMQO01000041.1 GCA_003650545.1 Candidatus Woesearchaeota archaeon
ACCATGTTTCTCCTTGATTTTTTGACGAGCTTCTTCTAATAACTTTGCACCAATTTCTAAGAGACTATCTCTAGTAATCATTACACCAGACAATAATATGTGGAATCGAGAGATTTCAACAACGTATATAGCTCTTACAACACCCTTGAGACTCTTAGATAAATTACATGCATACTCTAGAGCTTTCCAAGAATACTCACTACCATCATAAGCAACTAAAATCTTCTCGATCAAATTATCACCTAGTAAGAGATTTAAAAATATGTTAATATATTTTTAACGCGTAAATCAATTCTTATCTATTCTTATGATTAAGTATATTAATTTACTATCAGTTATTCTCTACACAAGATAGTTATAGCTATTTCAGACGTTAAGTGTCTATCTTGGTGAAATCCGTTATTGCAATCACTTACAATACGATGTGATGCTGGTGCCTTAAGTTAGTAGTTTACTCTTCATCTATGTTTATGTATATATCATTAAGGAGGAATTCTCAACTGTGTTTTTGGTAGACCCGCAGGATTTGAATCCTGGATTTGTATATGAGAACATAGTGTTATGGAAGAATGCATATTGTTAAGTATGCATAGTATCTGAAACGATAGCTATGGCGGATATTAACAATGATATTATTTCATCTAGGAATATGCATAATAGTTTTATGAACATAATTTTACTTCAAAGATATGTGTTCTTAGTTCTTTTAATCAGCAATTTATGTCTTGCTTTTGGTATTTCCTGGTGTCCAGTCTATGTGGGAACAGCACCTATTTTAAGACTCCACGTTAGGTGATCGATGATCTCAAAAGAACTATATGAGGTAATGAGGACAATACAGGGATTCTTTACTCTAGTAATAGAGTCAGAAGAATCTATATAGCTGATACTAGGTTATAGCAACCTATCTAGAGGATTAGCTGATACTAGCCGAAGAATAGCTCTCAAAATTCAACTAACTCATAAAATGATAGCATACTCAGCATAATAGTAGTGAAGTCGTAGAAACATAATTTTAAATAGCGCAACACTACACGTTAGAAACCCGCGTCGTTTTACATGGAGTGATTGAATAGTTCAAGAACCATGGTTGTTATATTTAGGTTTTAGTAGATATATCAAGATTTGTTCAAGTACTTTTGCTGTTTTGAGGTCTTCTGTCTCGATGACTTTAAGTTTGAGGCTTTTCAAGTAGTTTCTAGCCTCATTAACATTACTATACTCTTCCAGGATTTTTCTACCAAATGTATGTGGTTGTTGTGACTGTCCTAGATTACTCCAGAGGTCATGTTTTAAACGTCTATGGAGATTATTTGTTGAACCTACGTACTCTACTTGCATGTCACTAAAGAAGACATACACTCCAGTTTTGCCCTGGTAATTGGTAGATACCTCTGTTACGCTTATGGGTTTCATAATGGGTAGCTTAGTAATGTAAGACCTAAGTTTTTCCATGAGCTCTACATATCTCTTTAGAATCATGTTACATTTTTCATTGGGATGCGTCTTTATCCTTAATCCATTACTATATATACCATGTTTCTCCGGGTCATAGAGTTCGTATCTACCATCCTCCCTTAGAAAAAGAAATCTCTCTGGTGCGTTAGACCAGTGCCTATATGCTGGAGGAAGATTAACCACGAGCCACATTAAGTGCTACCATATAGTATCATTACTCCAGTCACCCATAGACCTAACTTTATTGAATAACTCTTCAGCTGTAACAGGGCCTCTACCTAGCTCCAATATAGCTTTCTTAACAGCTTCACGGCAAGTAAGCTTATCCTTCAGAATATCACCCCTTAGAATCTGTTCTCAGAGTATCTACCCTGACTTTTCAATCTCCTTTACTTCAAAACCTAGCTTAGTTAGGATTCTATAGGCGTCCATTGCCGTAAACGCTATCCTCGGCAACCCTGTTACCAAGCTTATAACCTGTTTAATAGGATACTTTCTACCATTAATCTCAACATAATATTTTCTCCTACCAGTAAGAGGCTCTGGCTCTACATCCTTAACAGCATTAATAATGTCCTCTTTCTCAATATCGAATCGCTTGCCACGAATAGTGAACACCACCACTTAGACCACCACTTACTACTATACCTACACCATCTAATAAAGATTTCTATTAATAAATTAAAAACAGTACTTGTGATAAAAAAGAACAATAATTCATTTAGCACTAAGTATAAGTGTTCATAACTACGTTATGTCGCATCTGAACAATTATGGCATTTTTATTTGGACACTTTGTAATACTAGGTATACTTTAGGAGATGACTCTTAAAAATGGATAATACTGAAATAATAGTACTAAAGAGTACTAAAATGGTACCATTATCGTATTCTCTGGTACCATATGGTACCGAATAGTACTATAGGGGTAAGGTTTTAGTACTTCTTAGTACTATTATAGTACTGGATGCAATACTTGGCTCGGAAGCAGGTGAAGTTCTACCTAGAACCCGAGCTCTATGAAAGGCTGAGAAGGCTAGCAGAGGAGCAGGGCGTTAGCGTGCCACAGCTGGTTAGGAGCCTGGTGTTGGAGTACCTGGGAGAGGCTGGGGAGGACAATCTAGCCAGGAGACTCAGAGAGCTCGAGGAGAAGTACGAACAGTTAGCTAGGGAGCTCGGCAGGGTGGAGAAGGACCTAGCATTACTTATGAAGAGGTGCTCTAAGACATGAGCACAGACGTAGACCCCTACTCCCTGCTTAAGTCCTATAATCCCTGGTGGAGCGATGCAGACTGGCATATGAAGGACCCCCTCCTGAAGGCGTTTGATGAATCCATTCTGGGTAAGGAGCCTAGACTTTACTATCATTTGCGTAGAATCTCCGAGCCTGGCAAGTACGGGATAATAACCATACGAGGGCCGCGCCGGGTCGGCGAGACTACTCTAATCAAGCTACTCATAAGGTACTTGTTTGTCGAGAAGAGGATAGCTCCTAGGAGTGTCTTCTATGTTTCCCTGGATTATGAGGGCTTGAAGAATGTTAAGCTCATAAGCCTGCTAGAGGCAATAGCCCATAGTAGTCGCCTCGAGAAGTACGTCTTCCTTGATGAAGCCTCCATGTATCCAGAGTGGGCTCAAGCACTCAAGAATTTATATGACATAGGCTTGTTAGAGAGAGGGAGGCTGAAGATAGTTGCTTCTGGTAGTCACTCCATGGACTTAGCTGAGGCGGCAAGCAAGCTCAGGGGGAGACAAGGAGAGCTAGCTAGACTCTTCAATGTCGGAGGGAACCTTGTCCACTTGCCGCTACGTTTCCCTGAGGTGGTTGAATCTCTAAGGAGTGAGATAGACGAATTCTTTACCAAGTACAGGTTTAGAAGGTCTAGTCGAAGGTTCCGAATACTAGAGGAGCTTGCAACTGGCAGGATACCAGAGGTACTCCAGGAAATCTATGACAATTACTTTCAGTTGCTCCAAGCGGTCTTCGAGGATTACTTGGTACACGGTGGATACCCCCGTGCTATAGATGAGTATTATAAAAATAATGTGATAGGAGAGGACTTCTACTCAGACCTAGCCGAGCTACTAGTCAAAGACTCCGAGAAGGCAGGATTAAATCCTGATAATCTGAAGAGACTCCTTGAAGCACTAACCGAGCCCATGAGGCTCTCCAGCACAGTAAACTTCAGTGAAATAGACGTAATAGGACTAGACGAAGATGCAAGACCTAAGCGTAGATTCGGGCTGAGACGCTACTTGGAGTACCTGCGCACTACTTGGGCGTTCTTCTTCTCGTATCGTGAACTGGGCAAAAGTGGAAGCTGCGAGCCTAACCCCGAGGCTGAAGTCAAGAACTATGTACTAGACCCATTCATCTACCATTCCCTCTACAGCTACCTAAGAAACATTCCAGACCCCTTCGACGTATCTAAGAAGCTGGTCTCCAAGAAAGATTTCAAGGGCCGACTAGTCGAGAGTGTTGTGGCCTCACACCTCCTACTATCCCAACAGCTATTCGAGAGAGTCCCATCAGTAGACTACGTAAAGGTACTCATGTACAGGAAGAGTCCACATAACGACAAAGAAAAGGAGACAGACTTCGTGCTCTGCATCAAAAAGAGAGGACAGAGCCACCGGTTCATAATAGAGGCAAAATACAGGAAAACACCAGCCCACATAATCCCAGAACCAGGCAAAGTAGTCCTAACAAAGGACACCCTAAAAACCAAGAATAACATCGTATTCATACCAGTATCACTCTTCCTACTCATCTTCTAAAAGGCATCTAAGGTTTCAATCGTTCGACGCATCCGCAGAAAGGAATAAGGCATCTCAAGGCTTGTATCGAAAGAATTATGATGTTTGTTCTCGATAATATTACAATAGTTGGAAAGATACGAACCAGTAGGTAACTGGTGTTTCGGATGAGCTTAAGTGAGGGTATTAATGATGCTGAGAAGGCTATTGCTATGTTGATAGCGTTGGTTGTTACAATAGTCGTTGCATATACAGTACTGGATGTATTAAGAGACGCATTCACTGGCACAGGGGTAGACACGAGCTACATAGAACAAAGCAGAGGTCAGATTAATTTCTTAGTTGCCACATTTCTAATAGTAGGGGGTATAGGCGGGCTTATTACGTTTATGAAGGCAATAGACAATCCTTCATGGGGTTTTGGATACTTTATAGGCCTAATTATTCTTGCTCCATTGGCTATAGGAGTAGTACTCATACTTGGTAATAGCATTTATGTAAAAGTTCCAAGTGATGTTTATGATGTTTCCAATGTGTCCCCCGAGGCAATCTTAGCATTACTAGGCGTGATTATTGGACTTATAATTATGCTGGTGTATAAGGTGGTAAATGATGCGTATTCTTACTAGTTATATAGCTTAAACATCGTTCTCAATTTGTAGATAGCACATTATACGCATATGGCTCGTAGAATCTTTCGCGTATTTGTATTAGTGCTTGTTTCCATGTTCCCCGCTTCTCTAGTACGGGCTGTAGGTAGTGGTTTACCATTACTTCGAATTGTTTCGGTGGTGCTCTTCCTTGGAAGATGTTTATCCATATTTCTTGGGCTCCGTGCTGTATCATCCATGAGGTGAAGAAGCTTCTTAGGTCGTATAGGCGGAACATTATTCCTGCCTTGGCCATTGCCTCGTTTATCATTGAGCGTATCTTGGACTCCTTGATTGGTATTAGTTTTTCCTCCCAGTCCTCCACAAGCTCGTCTACCGTTACTGTCTTGTCCTTTGGTGTCCATTGTCTGGCTAGGTTTCTTATTCTATCAAGGTTTTCCTCTATGTAGTGCTTCCTCCATTCCAAGTACTGGTTCTTTATGTAATTGGCTGTGGCTTCTGAGAAGAAGCTTATGTATGCTCTCTTACTCTCCGTTATCTTCGCTGGTATGACTGCCCTTGTCTCCAAGTCAATGTCTCTAAGACTGAGGTTGAAGATTTCGCCTGGTCTCAGACCTGTCTCGGCTAAGAGGATGAAGGCTAGTTTAGCTGCTGGGTTCTCGATATGTCTTGCTACTGTTTTGATGTCTTCTAGTGAGAGTGGCTCCTCCTTGTCATGTAGTATTTTTAGTGCTTTTGGTATCAATTGCCTTCTTTTGCTTGGTGTTGTGAAGCTGTTGTAGAGTATTAGGAATTTCCTTGGCTCTTTTACCCTGACAACAACTTTTAGGAACAGCTTAAGGGCTCGGGCTATGTGGATTGCCTTGTCTATAGACTCCTCTGCCTTCTCCATTATGTAGTCGTCTAGCTTGGAGGCGTCTAGGACAAACTGGTTGTCCTTCAACGCTACCTTCAGGTAGTAGAGGCGGTCTTGTACTGTCTTCTTCCGCCTATTCTTTCTAAGGTACTCTTCAAACTTCTTGATATCTTCCTCTGTAACCCGGTATTTTCTCTCGTACTCTCCCAGGTCAACATACCTCATAACCATGTTTATAACTAGATTCCTCAGCTGGGGGTCTGCAAGACCAGCTTTAACTACTTGGATAAGGGTATGCGGCTCTACCTTCTCTAGGACATATACGCCTGTCAGTTCAGCTAATTCCTCTGCAGTCAAATACTCTAGAAGCCTCTCTAGTACTGTGTCCGATACTGGTACTTTCCTATTCTTTATCCTGTTAGCATAAGTGGGGTGAATACCTAGCTCACGGCTTCCTACACGCTTCTTCCACAAGTACATGAATATTCTGTATCTGGTCTCCTGGTCTATCTTGGATAGGTCTACTAGCTTGGGGTCAACCAACTCCAGCGACCTCAAATATGATATTCGTAAATGGATGTAATATGTGATATGCATAGTGGATAATGATGATATGCATGATGCCACCTAATATGAATCAAGTTCCATGATCAATATGCACTATAAAGAACTAGTATATAAGTTTGGTGGGCCCGCGGGGATTTGAACCCCGGATCTCCGCCGTGTGAGGGCGGCGTCCTAACCAGGCTAGACGACGGGCCCTCTGAATTCCTCATTAGATTACCATATACTACTGAATATAAGCTCATAGTAATTTCGTGATGATACTGATTTTAAATTCTACTTACTTAATAATTCTTGAAGGATGTTATCTTGGTATGGGGTTAGAGGAGTGATTGGGTAAGTATCTTGGGTTTAAAGAATCCTATATATTTTTTCACATCTCATGTTTATGTTGTTATAATTGTATTTTAATAATGTCTATTTTCTACTTGTGAATTTACGGGTGATCGGAGATGTCCCTTCATGTTGGTCGAATTTTGGTTCATAGCGCTTATGTTAATAAGCTTATTGCCAGTAATAGCTTATGGTGTAACTTGTATAGATCAGGAGCAGGGTTCATTTGCTTCTGCATATGCAGAAGCGTCAATAGGTTCTGCAGATACTTATGCATGTGGTGAAGGAGTTGCAAGATTAATATATGGATTTGCTGTTGAGGATTTAGTATATGTGGAAATCTATGTAAGACGTGATAATCCATCTGTACCTTGGGAAGATACTTATGCAAAAGGGTTACTCATGGCGAGACCGTGAGTAAATGTTGGAATAACTTAGGATTTCCACTAAATTACGTTGAGACTTATGTAAAGAGTTTTGCTGATGGAACAACAGCATTTGCAGGTGCCTTCAGATCAGGATATTGTGCTATATAAAATTCTTCATAAATTTTTGTACTAAGATACAATTTTTAAATTAGTGAGGGAGAATTGTGAAAAATAATTATTTAACAATGATGTGTTGCTTCATTATTATACTTCTTTTATTATCAGCTATTGAGATGTGTTTAATCAGTGTAAGTACTAATAATTATAAATGGTATTGGATGGAGAAGAACCGATATGCTCTCTACGAATTTAAAGTTATGGACAAATCTGAGTATTACATCATTCCACTCAGGCATAAGTATCCAGGAATCGAGTCTAAGTACATAGTTAGTATAAAGATATAGATGGTACTAGATCTGTTCCCATAGGAGTTAATGAAATTCGTTTTCAATGGTTAATAGAAGGTATACAAGACAATACTGCATATCTAAATATTACATTAATGTTAATTAATGTAACACTTCTTGGTAATGAAACTAAGAAGGTACTTATTGAAAGATTCGAAGAGTCTAATATATTATGGAGCATAGGAGATTTAATGGAGTTAAGTACCATTAACATAGGAGATTAAGAAACTCCTGTTTATAAATATAGATACTTAAACATTTCCAAAGTAATAGCCATAGATTTATCTAATAACTCAATGTATAGTGATAATCAATTAATTGGTGAGTGTTTCTTATGGACAAATCCAGTAAATCTCATGAATAAAAGCTCGATATTGTTATTACTAACTACAACACGTATGGGAGCTGAATCATTTGGTGCTGAAGGAGTTTCAGCATTAGCTGTATTAAATACATCAGTTACAGGTAATGAGGATTATACTCTTAGGACAGGTTATACAATACATAGAGCAAGAACAATTCTAGCTACAATGAAGGGTGAATTACCAATAGTTAACTATGTATATAATGTTAGTTTAGATGAGTTGGCATTATTTAAGCAACAACTAAAGGGTATGAATTACCACATGGAGTTATTTGATAATGGAACTCTAGTAATACAACTCAATAAACATATAGCGGATCTCCTTCATCAAGTATCTAAATATAAATTCTGGGATGTGGAGCTAAGATGCTCTAAAAGAAAGAGAGTTACCTTCTGCAATTACCTAATAGAGATCAACAATAAGAGGTATTTATTAGCTAAACTTGGTGCTAAAATGACATACGATACTTATACTGGGATATTACTAAGTATGGAAGGAAATACAATATACTATAATGATATATTTGAGAATTTAGGTATTTCCAAAATAAGTCCAATGGTTAAGATGATCATAGTTGATACTAATATACCATTGGAAAAGGAGAAGATAGGTGAAGAAGCTAAACCTCCTGATATATTTCCTAACATGCTCTTAGTAATGTTATCTATACTCATATCTGTAGTAATAGGTGTTTTACTATACCTATATAGATTAAAGAGGACATAGATGTTGAAGAAACTATTAATTCTCAGCATTTTGATAGTTTTGATAATTATTGTTATGTTATTTAACTCTCATAGAGCATATATTGTTTCAAATAGATTTTCCAATCTTCAACATGATAAGTATACAGTTGAATGTAGTGCTATATGTAATCCTATTAATACATACGTAATGCTTCTAGAAAATGACTTATTGAATATCGAGCTTAGGGTATATGGGAGGGAATTGAATTATTGGAAATTAGTTATTGAAATAAGACATGTACTTAGTAATAGATCTTATCATTATATAGATTATGGATATTCACAACCAATAAGAACGCCAATGTTTATAGCACCTATGAGAGGTCTATATCACATAAATGCAACTCTTTACTTAGAACCTACTAAGGAGATGGAGATATTAGTTGAATTAATTCTAAATACTGGGAAAAGGGATGTAGTTATAAGTCAATTAAGTACTGCATTAGTTCTTGCATTAGTTATTTTAGTGGGGTGCATAATTACCTATGTCATTAAAATTAAGAAGATTATATGATGCTTTACTATGGTCATTAGGGTTTTATTACAAAAGCTACATTTCTTTATCCATACTACTAATTTATTTGCTAATGAGATCTTTATTTATACCATATATAGGACCGTCAGTATCTGAAGTTAGGATTTTCTGGGGTAATGTTCCAGAAGAAGTAGTAGCTATTGCAACTTCATATAATCATCCATATTATATATTTCTAGAATGGATTATATTGGTCATTCACATAGCTCTAATAGTTGTTACTACATTTGGTCTAGAAGAAGAACATGGCTATAAGTACTTTTGGATATTAGTTGGATTTAGAAGAATAACTTCATTCGCTATACTATTTACATCTGTAATTATATTAACACTTACTCCCATAGTAATAGCTAGACTAGTAACTGCTATTATGATAGAGCCTAGGATCATAAATTATCCAATACCATTGTTTATTTCCTTATTTAAATTATTAATTCATTACCTCATATTC
>QMQO01000042.1 GCA_003650545.1 Candidatus Woesearchaeota archaeon
ATCTACTGCAATAACTGTAGCATTCATCCCTTTCCTGATTTTAACAAAGATATAAGAAACTTCATCTTCTTGTAATAAACCTTCGGAAAACTCTCTTGCAGCGTCATAAGAAATCATAAACGTCTGGTCATCTGTAGCGCCGAATGTCCCTCCTATTTCTTTTAATATTCCAACTACTTTTAGTCTTTCTCCATTAACAAGTATTGTTGATCCTGCTTCAACCTTTTTTTCAAAGAGTTTATTTGCTGCTGCATATCCTAAAACAGCCGCTCTACTTTCAGAGCTGACAAAACCCCTCCCTTTTGCTATCCCATAACCTGGAAAATCCTCAAAAAATAATGTGTCCGGCACTCCAAAAACTGGTGTAGATATGTTCTCTCCATGATAACTTATTGTTGTTCTTGTAACCATTAATAGGGGGGTAACTCTTTCAACCCCGCTGATAGATCTTATTAATTCAACATCTTTATCAAAAAGCATGCCTCTTGAAATGCCTGTTGGGGTTCCATAAGCTACTGCCTCGGAATACTCCCCAGGAAAAACAATTATGCTTTCAGCACCAAAAGCAGACAATTCATCTTCAATACTTTTTCTAAAAGAATCCCCAATCGTAGTTAGAGCAACAAACGACCCAATGCCTATAATAATAGCAATTACTGTTAACCAAGTTCTTAGTCTTCTTCTTTCCATGTTCCTCAATGAATACTCAAACAAATCCATCTCCATTGCTATTTCCTCCTTAACGCCTCTAAAACATCCATATCTGCTGCTCTTTTAGAAGGCAGATAACCAGACAACAGGCCGAGCCCAAAAGAAAACAACAGACCCATAATTACAAGTTCCCAAGTAAGAGATAACTCCATTGGAACAAAACCCGATGCTACTATTAATAATCCAACAGATAAAACAATCCCTGCCAAACCACCTAAAAACCCTATTGCTCCGCTTTCTATTAGAAATATGTGAAGAATATCTTTTTTTCTTACTCCAAGAGATTTTAGTATGCCAATTTCGTCCGTTCGTTCTGTAACCGACATAAACATAGTGTTCGTTATTCCAATTGAGCCGACTATCAGAGAGATAGCTGCAACACTTCCTAAAAACAATGTAAGATACCTAAGTATAGTTTGTATTTGTTCTTTTATAGTTTCTGCGGTCATGACTGTGAAATCTTCTTTTCCTTTTAAAACCCCGTGCGAATACCTTAATTGCCTCTCTATGTCTTCTTTTACTTTGCTTAAATCATAGCCTTCTTCTATTCTAACATAAATAGCAGAGACCTCGTTTCTTAGCAAATCGGTAGCAAGAGACCTTGCATCTTCATCTGTGATAAAAATAAGATTATCATTACTCATCAGGCCGCCTTCTTTTTTTAATATTCCAACAACAGTAAATCTTTCATCATTTATCTTAATGGATGATCCAACATCCATGTCTTTTTCAAAAAGATCTTTTGCAACTGTGTATCCAATTACTGCGTTTTTTCTATCATTGTTTTGCAAAAATCTTCCTTTTAATATTTTAATGTTTAAATAATATGTTTTGAATATGGTTGGGTCCATTCCGCGTACTTGCGATCTAATTATTTCTGATTTATACTCAATTATGGCGTTTCTGATCCGGATGACCCCTGTCGCTTCTTCAACACCAGCAACCATTTTCAATTTTTCAACATCATAATCAAATAATTTACCTACTGTCGGGGCATAACCCATTGGCGCTAGTTCCGTCCCTACTGAACCTGGATTTATTATTACATTATTTGCTCCAAATTTGCTTAACTCTTTATTTATAGACCTGTCTAAGCTAAAGGCAACAGACAAAAGAGTGACTAATGCAGCAACACCAACAACAACCCCAAGAACAGTAAGAAAAGTTCTTATGTGTGCATGCATCAAACTCTTAATCGCATATTCAAATTTATCTATAAACATGCTTTTGCTTCCTCCAATACCAATAGATTATGACTATAATAACAATAACTGGCAGCAGTATCCAAAATACGTTTGTTTCTTTTGCTTGAAACATGGAGACTGCTTCTGCTGAATATATCTTTATTGGAACATTGGAGGTTTCTATATAAGGATTGTTAAAATCATCTTTGAAATTCAGTTGTATTGGCAAGCTTTCTAAGATAAATGTGTTGTTTTCTATTGAATTTATATACACATCATATTGCACACTGCTGAAGTCGTCTGAATCTAAAGAGCCTATAAATTGTGTGTTTTGCGCATTTAACAAACTGATGTGTTCTGTATCCTCTAGTGAAAGCCGCAAAGATTTGATTTCTGAATCTCCTATGTTTGAGACTTTTAAAGATAGGATATATTTGCCGTTTTCAACTATTGGTGAAGGCTCTGATTCAATAAAAACACTTAAATCAATATTTGGTTGTATATTTATGCTTGTTCTTATTGTGTCTGTTTTTTTCTCTGCACTTAATGTTGTATATTCTAAATCAAATTCAATAGTATAATATCCTGGAGAGATATCTTTTATCCCCAAAGTAACAGGGACTTCTTTTTCTTGTCCTGATGCTATTGCAGTTAAAACAATCTCGTTTTTACTTAAAGGAACAAAGATATCATTTTCTTCTAACGGAATTTTTATTTCAGATATTGTTTTGTCCCCTTCATTTTTTATCTTAAATATAATCTCAATGGTTTCTCCGCTTGTAAATGAAGACGGATCAACATCAATATCCAATACATGGGTGGTTTCTATAAATTCAAAAGATGGTTGTATGGTTTCATTATAATAATTTCCTAAGATATCATAATAGTTTGCTAATATAGGCACTGTGATAATGCCAGTATCCATTGCTGAATCAGTATAACCAGTTAATGTTATCTCTGCAGAATCCTCTAAGTCTCCTATATAAACAGGAGAATCCTCAAGAATCAAATTATCAGATAAAGAAGATAATTCAACATCTGTTGCTTTATCTCCATCATTATTTACTGTTATATTTATAGAAAACTTTTCGCCAACAATTAATGGCTGGCTGTCTGTTGATAATGATAAAGCAGGTGGTCTATTAACATATATAGGAACATCAATAGCCCTGTACAATGATTTTGATTCATAATCCTGATCAGGGTCTTCATATGAACCCCTTATTGTAATTCTTACAGAATAAACGCCTGACGGGGTTGTTTCTAAAACAGTAAACGGTATTGAAATAATTGTGCTTCCGCTTGGCTGTATATCTCCTATTGAAATAGTTGATTTTGCTTCAATCCCGCTTGAGGGTTGAGTAGAAGCGGTTAGTCTACTCACTTTATAGTCTCCTGAATTTAAAATCGATAAAGAGATTGTTCCTTTAACACCAGGTCTTGCTATCTCTGGGATAATCTCATAATCAGATACCTGAATGTCTGCCCAAACTGTTGAAGAAAAAATTAATAATAAAAGTAATGTTCCTAAAATATATTGTGTGTGCAATACTTTTTTCATCTTTTTTTCACCTCTTTATGCAATTCCCCATCCCTAAGGAAAAGGGTTCTTTTTGTCTTTTTTGTTATCGATTCATCATGAGTAACTATAACAACTGTTTTACCTTCCCTATTAAGCTTTAAAAATAAATCTAGTATTTGTTTTCCAGAAACAGAATCTAGATTGCCTGTTGGTTCATCTGCTAAAATAATGTCTGGATTGTTCCCTAAGGACCTTGCTATAGCAACTCTTTGTCTTTCTCCTCCGCTTAATTGGGATGGTTTGCTGTACATTCTTTCTTCTAATCCAACGCTTTTAAGAAAATTTTCAGCCATTCTTAAACGTGTTTTTTTATCTATACCATAAAATGCCATAGGCACTGCTACATTTTCAATCGCATTAAAGGTTGGTATTAAGTTGAATGTTTGAAAAACAAAACCTATCTTTTTTCCTCTGATATACGCTCTTGCATCTTCATGCAGTTTTGAAACATCTTTATGGTCTAATATAATTCTTCCGCTTGTCGGTTCTGTTAACAATCCCATAACATTTAATAACGTTGATTTTCCGCTTCCGCTTGGACCCATAATACTAACTAATTCTCCTTCATGTATCTCCAAAGAAATGTTCTTCAGCGCATCTACAAATACTTCACCCAAAGGATATCTTTTTGAAACATTGCTAAGACCAATCACTGTTTTAACAGTTTTTCTTGAAACCATATCTCTCACCATTAAATATGATACACTAATATAATCAACATTGATAATCTTCCTAAGAGGTTAAAATATATAAGGTTTCTTACATTTTTCTTAATTTCTCAATCCTCTTTTCAATGGGGGGATGGGTTGCCAGCAGACTAGTAAATCCTTTTTTCATTGGCTCTGCAATAAATAAAGGCGCTGTTGCGCTTGTCGCTGTTTTTACTTTTGTATCATGATTCTTTAGCTTTTCTAAAGCATTTGCCAAGCCAGGCGGATAGCGTGTTAATAATGCACCAGAAGCATCTGCTAAATATTCTCTTTTTCTTGATATGGCTAATTGAACCAATGTGGCAAAGATGGGCGCTAAAACAATGAATATTACACCTATAATTAATAATATTGGATTGCCTCCCTTGCCTCTTCCTCTTCCTCCAATACCCCCAAAGAACATCATTCTTAATGCAAAATGAGCTATTATGGCGATCATACCTACTAAAACTGCTGTTAATGTCATGAACTTAATATCATAATTTTTTATATGGGACATTTCATGAGCGATAACCCCTTCTAATTCTGCTCTATTCATTAGATGTATTAATCCCCTTGTAACAGCAATTGCAGAATCCTTTGGGTCCTTTCCTGTTGCAAATGCATTTGGGTTTGGGTCTTCTATTATATATGCTTCTGGTGTTGGAACGCCTGCTGCTAAAGCAAGCCCTTCTATTGTATTTATTAAATAAGCGTCTTTTACAGGATCTGCTTTATGAGCTCCGCTGACTTTTAAAACAATATCTTTTCCTTTTGAATATCCGATTAAAGAATAGATGATGCCAATAAAGATAGCAATAATAAGACCTATAAAACTGCCCATAACAAAGCTTACTGCTATGCCTAATGCTACAATTATAGCAAAAACAAAAAAAAGCAGAAGATAGGAATTGCGTTTATTGCTGCTTATTTGCTTGTATATCTGCATATTCTCCACTTATCCGCTCACAACATTAAAATGAAACCCTAACAGGCCTTCTTGCTTCTTCTTCACCTATCTCAAAATAGTCTTTCTTTTTTAGATTCATCATTCCTGCTATCATATTATAAGGAAATATTTGTATCTTGTTGTTAAAATCTAAAACTGAATCATTGTAGAACTGTCTTGAATATGCGATCTTATTTTCTACCCCTTCCAGTTGCTCTTGCAATAGTCTGAAGTTTTCATCTGCCTGCAGTTTTGGATAATTTTCTGCTACTGCAAACAAAGATTTTAATGCGCCTGTTAGCATTGTGTCTGCTTTTGCTTTGCTTTTAACAGATGTTGCCTTCATTAAGGATGTTCTTGCTTTTGTTACCTCAGTAAGAACAGTCTTTTCGTGCTTTGCATAACCCTTGACTGTGTTTACTAGATTAGGTATTAAATCATACCTTTTTCTTAACTGCACATCTATCTGCGCCCATGCATTGTTAACCCTGTTTCTTGCTATTATTAAGCCGTTGTATATCAGCGCAATAGCAATCAGGATCACTACTATGATTATTCCTATGATAATTAGAATTATCATTTCACCACCTCTCCATTGAAAATATAAGGGATTATATGTTTTTTAACCTTTCGTCAAAGAAGTCCCACTTCTCAAAACCCAAAATGTATAAGTAGGGGATGCCTTTGGTATATGTTTATGGTTTTATTATAACAGGAGAATACAACCATCATATATCCTTGTATAAAAGAATTTATTCTAATTCTCAGAGGTTTTTAGCCGGAATCGTACTCTCTTTACATAAAAGTATAAATGTCATTTATTTCATATGTGTTAGTAGGCACGGAACGGGTCAAGTCTAAGCAGGGTTGCCTGCCCAAGAACTTGGCATTAGCCGAATTTACGCCTTTGGAGATGAAACTATTGTTTCATCAATGAATTAGGAAGCTTCCTGCGAAAGCTGGGAGTAGTTCACATCTAACGAGAAGAAAAAGTGCTCCGGCCGGGATTGGCAGGTTCCCTGGCAACATTCTGTGCCAGCAGAACCGTTTGAACCCGGGTCGCTAGGGATCCTCAGTTTTCTTTACGAGGTTTCTTTGGCACCCCGAAAGAAAACTCTGAAAGCCTAGTATCCTTGGCCGGACTAGACGACCGGAGCAAAAAATGAAATTTTTTGCTTGGTCCCTTCAAGAACAATTGAAGCGGACCGGAGCAAAAAGCATAAGCTTTTTGTGATGTCTATTTGATTCATTCAAATAGAACCGGAACTAATAAATGGACTAGAATATGTTATGGTGTCTCCTATTTATATATTTTTATATTTTGCTCTATCACTTTATAAATGTCTTTAACTGCTCTTTCACCATCTAAAAATACCCAATGAGAAGCAAAATAATGTGATTTATATAAATTTAGAAGATTTTGTCTTACTTTTTCCTGGAATTCTAAATCTTTTTCAAAGATATGTTCTCCTCCCTTTTTTCTCCTCAATCCTTCTTCTGCTGGAATATCTAACAAAAACACAATATCGGGCTTTAGAAAATTTCTTTTTTCAACTTCTTTGATTATATATTCCATTCCTAATTTAATTCCCTGATATGCAATTGTTGAAAATATGTATCTGCTTAAAATAATGATTTCATCTTTAGTTTTATTTTTTAGTTCTTGTTGATCATAATATATATCATCTAAATATAATGTGAGCAATTGGTCGGCTGTTAATTTTGTTTTTTCTAATAAATGGTCGTATATTTTTTTAGATCTTTCTTTTTTAGAAGGATATTGATAAAATGAAACTTCTTCTCCCTGCTTTCTCAATTTATCTAATAGAATATCTACTTGCGTAGTTTTGCCTGCACCATCTATACCTTCAAAAACAATAAGCATAGTATTTATTGTCTGCGAAATTATTTTAAATCAATAAGTCATTCAGAGATAAATTGCCTTATCTTTTCTGTCGCCTCTTGGATTATGCGCTCCTGTGGGAGGAAAACCATCCTAAAGTATTTCTCTTTTAATACAGGAGAGAAGCCGCTTCCTGGAACAACCAAAACACCTGTTTTTTCTAATAAAGAATATACAAAATCCCAGTCATCTTTCCATTTGCCTGAATTTATTTTTGCAAAAGCATAAAATGCCCCTTTTGGCTTTACTAAATCCAATTCTGGAACATCTTTAAGTGTATTATACAATAAATCTCTTCTTTTATCTAGTTTTTCCATATTATATTTCATATAAACACCTGGGTTTGTAAAAGCAGCTAAAGCACCTCTTTGCATCTCCCAATTAATACACAATCTTGCATTGCAAAGTTTCTGAAGTGCGGTTTTTAATGGATTGAGGCCTTCCCCATGCAATGCTAAATATCCAATCCTTGCTCCTGGATAAAAATAAACCTTTGATATACTATAGCCTCTTATTACATTAACATCTTTTGAAATATCTGCTAAAGATATAAATTTGTCTTCTTTATCATAAACTATTTTATCATACACTTCATCTGCAATTATAGGAATATCAAACTCTCCTGCAATATTTACTATTTCTTCTAATGCTTTTCTTGAATAAACCGCACCTGTTGGATTGTTTGGATTTATAACAACTATTGCTTTTGTTTTTTTATTTACTTTTTTTCTCATAACTTCTGTGTCTGGATTCCAGTCTTTATCGCAAGAATAATAATTATCTTCAGCTCCAATTACTTTTGATATTGAATTATATAATGGATAACCAGGAGAGGGCAGTAAAACATTGTCTCCTGGATTTACTAATGCATTAAATAAAAACGAAATGCCTTCACTTAAACCGTTTGTTATAAATACATTTTCTTTATCAATATTTTCTCTGCGCCCAACTGCCTGCCGCAAATCTTCGTCACCAAAAGAGGGAGCATATCCGCTGAATTTTGGATTATCTAATGCATTTTTTATTGTATTAGTTATATGCTCTGGTGGCTGAAAATCATATTTATTTGGGTCTCCAATATTTAAATAATAAATTTGTTTTCCTGTTTTTTCAACTTCTTTTGCTTTTAGTATAACATCTCTTATTGCATAATGCAGGTGTGAGATTCTATCTGCTATCTCCATAAAAATCACCTTGTAGATTAGTTTTGTAAGTTATTGTCTAAACAGCATTTTAAAGAGCGCAGTTTGACATTTGTCTATGTTTACTGCTTCCACATTTCTGCTTTTAATACAAAAACCTGTCCTAAATATGTTGGTATTGTTCTTGTTGTGGAAACTTTATTTGATCTTTCTATACAACTATCTGGAGGATCAGAATAAATCGTAATGTGGTCTTGCGGTATTAAACTCCTGCCAGAACTGCTTACGTTCTGCCATACTTCTGAATTGTCTGCTATAAACTCTCCCCCTTCTAAAGATTCAATTAGATCTTTTAATGGATTAATATCAATATTTTCTGTTATTTCTAAATTCAAACAATAACCATGTTCTGATGCAAGACTTTGCATTTCATCTAAAACAGTAACATCTCCGTATGAAGAAAGCCTTTCAATACCTCCGTTTTTCTCTGCTACTTCTAAAATGTCATTTAATAATTGATATTCATAAACAGTTGTATCAATAGGTTTAACATTTGCAATCAAAGCCAAAGAAGAAACAAAAATAAGCAAAACTGCTAAGGAAAATACTGCTTCAAACGACATCAATCCTTTTTTACATCTATCTAATCCGCTTATGCTCATTTTCCGCACACCTGCAAATTCTTTACTTCATCCCCTAATAAAACAATACGATTAACACAAAGGCAACCGTCTTTTTCAGAACAATCTGAAACAGAATCACAAATTTCAAATATTAAATCTAATTTTAATTTCGTCTCTAATTCAGTTTCTTTTGCATATACTTCAGATTCAATAATTTTATGATGATAGATTGCTGTTTTACCGAATCGTTGTTGTGTTTCTACTGCACCTGTTTTAACTAGATAATCTGCTGCACTTACAACCCTGTTAAATAAAATCTGCTCTTCTAACGTTCTTTCATTTGTATTATTTATTTCTGTAATAATATATAATCCAAAATATAGAATAAGTGCAATAGCAACTACTGCAGTAGCCAAATCAAACATTATCTGGCCTTTATGCTTTTGTTGTGTAGTATTTTTTGTTTCCATTATATCGGTTCTCCTTTCAACCTATTTGCTACGTGTCTTTTAACAAGCCCAACCCAACCTATCTTTGATAAAACCGGCACACTTATTACTAC
>QMQO01000043.1 GCA_003650545.1 Candidatus Woesearchaeota archaeon
GTATCACACTGTGATTCTGATATAATTCCCATTTCTTCTAATTTATCAAGAACATCATAAATATCATAATCTTCAGAGCCCATCTTTTCCTCAATCTCATCAACCTTCTTTTGTAATTCTGATTCGCTCAGATCTGTTTCTATTAAAATTGATGTTTCTCTTTCAGTAGTATTTTTCAAAAATATATTCACATATACTGTCATTACTTATTCACCTCCTTTTTTCTAAAATAAATCTTTTTCTTAAAAAGATTTGCGGTTTTGGAATCATGTTCTCTGTATGGTTTATATTTTAAGTTTTCCATATCCTTAATTAATATCTCTTTCACCTTATTAAGAAATTTTTCAGTATAGCTATAAACTGTAAGGGATGTTTTCAGCCCATCCGTTGTTTTTCTGATTGTAGTTGGATGTGATACCCAATAACCGTATCCATTGTAGTTTATTATTCTATCTATTTCCCACCATTCTCTATCTAAATTTCTCATCTTTATCTCCTTTCTTCTAAAGGGAAACATGCTTCAAATACACTTTCTACTATGTCCCAGTAACCGCACTCAAACAGTCCATCTTGTAAATGATAAGCAAAAGATCTCATTTCACTATCAGTTAAGTTTTTTATTTGCTCCTGTCTTTTTTTATCTCCCTTAAATACATACTTTAAATCATTTTTACAGATACTAATAACTGGGTAATCTATTTCTTTTTTTTGCTCCATTTTAATTTCCTCCTTTAATCTATTCTTGTAGTTACATAACATGTTACCCCATTTTGCTTAAGGACATGGGCGGCTGCTTCCATTGCAGCTTTATGTATACTTAATTCTTGTCTTCTGCTCAGTAAATAATCTAAAGACAATCCATATCCTTTACCATAATTTTTATATAATTCCCATCCTTCCCCTTTCCATCCTCGCCAGTTATTATCTTTCTCAGTTGCTATTTTCTTTAATCCATTACAGAACTTTTGAGATTTATAAATATATATATTAGCAAAACCACAGACATCTAATAGTTGCCATTCTGGTTTCTGTTTTCCATTTTTATCTCTATTAGCTGGATTCCTTTTCTCTCTGCCAGTAAGGGGATCGCAATCTATAACATTCCATTTAGGTCCTTCTTTTAACAGTTTTTGATATTGGGCTTTAGCTGCTTTGCTTGCCTCTAAAATAGCCTTGTCCATTACTTTTTTTATCTGTTCTAGATTCTTATTTTTTTTCTTAATTAAGTCACTGATCATCTTAGATGCTTCTTCTTTACTTAAGTTTTTTCCTCTAAAATCTTTATGCGTTAAACAAAATAACATCCATGTCTGTCTCTTAGTTGCTGGGATCATTTCCTCCTCCTTTTATCTTTGTAATAAATCAATCATTTCTAATACTTTAATGAAACTGAGATCATTACAATTTTCTATATCTTCTCTGCACTGAACAGGACAGTCTTCATATTCTTTAGTATCCCAACTTTCTTTGTATGTTTTAAGATACCGGATATAGGTATCTAATTTTTTTCTCATTACATCAGGCTTTATTACTATAAATTCTTTTGTCCCATTCTTTCTGTAATTTCCCTTTTCATCAGTTCTTACTATATATGTGTCCTCCTTAGGTATTTCTAATCCATTTGATATCCCGAATTCATGCCAGAATGCGATACACTGATGATATATCAACCACCACTGGGTTTTAGTTATTTCTTCCATTTCTTTCTCCTTTTATATTACATCTCCATCTATAATTTTCCCACAATCCATACACTGCACTGTTATACTTGATACCGTTTCATATTCTGATAGAACATCATCTACTTCTTCGTTCTTCAACAGCAATGATTTCAACATCAATGATTTATACCCGTCTTCCACATAATATTCAGTATGGTTCCTGATTATAAAATGCTGATGTTGGCATGTTATTTTTTCCTCCATTTTTTCCTCCTTTTTTAATTTTGTACATTCGGTATAAATAAACCTAACTTCTTTAAAGATTCTACTTCAAACTTTGTTACATGAGTTGGATTTTCATCAACGGCAGATTTGATCTTTACCCCAAAAGGAATTTCTTTTTTAAGTGCACTGGAAAGTTTTTGTATCATAACTGTCATCCCGTTTATTTCCCTGGCTAACTTATTTAAGTCCCGTGTTTCCCAATATCTTCCTTCGTCGAACACATCCTTAAGGATCCCAATTCTCTTACATTCATCCAGAACTCTAATTACTAAGAGATGGCATTTCAGAAATTCTTTTGCATATTGAGTCTTACAGAAAGATCCCCCTTCCCATACTTTGTTCTCTTTCTCTCTTACCAGTCCAATATTCATTGGCTCACATCCCTCTCCAGGCCAAAGGTGTAAACAGTATGCTTTAACTGGTTTTTCGGTAAAAAATATTGACCTTCCGTTTTCTTTTTTCTGTTTGTGAATCTCATATTGAATACAGGCCCAATCCCTCCAATCACCATATCCTTTCCCTTCGTGATATTTTTCTAATGACCAGAAATTATAATCCAGTTCAGCTACTTCGTTTACCTCTTTGAACGGAAGCTTGCGAGCGGATTTCTCAATTTTCTTTAGTTTTTGAACTGCTTCTGCCTCCGTCCCCTGGAATTTAAACTTATAATGAACTGTTAAACCCATTTATCTCACCTCCTTATATACATCTATAAATTCTCTCCATAATTCCCCTTTATCTGATCTTTCTATCTCACATTCCCCCTTCTCAAATTTTTCAACAGCTTCATTTACATCCTCTGCCTGTATCCTTGCTTCAAATTCATTACGGTAAGTAACGATAAATATCATTTTTATTCTCCTTTTTCTTTTAGTACTTTAAATACTTCTATGCAGGCTTCTTTTTCTCCTGGAGTCAGCCTAGTCCTACCCGCAAGGACCATGGCTGTTCTTTGAACCTCATATATGCTTTGAGGTATACGAGGTTCTACCTGAGAAGTATAAAGTCTTTCGAGCCTATAATACATGCTTTTATTCAGCATTCAGCATTTCTTCCTCCTTATCAATATATCCATTTCTTCAAATTTTTTAGCTCAGATTCTAACTGTCTTTTGTATTTCATTGCCTTTCCTATCTCTGATTGTATCATCCGTTTCTCTTCTTTATTAAGAACTGGTTTTTCCTTGTTTAACTCCCGAGTGAGTTTACAAGCATCGTCCAAATGCACTCTAACAGCCATCATATATCTTACCACCGCAGAAGGTATTTGATTCATTTTATCTCATCCTCTTTTTTAATATCTCTTGTAAGGGCTAATCTCTGCTCTTCCCGGTTCTCTGAAAACCAGGAAATCTTTTGTGACCCCATAAATATGCTCGCATCCTTCTATATCGTTCATTAACCCGATGTTCCCCGTAAACCGAACAGCATCGGGTCTTCCTGCAGTGTCTCTAAGAAACACTGCACACTTTGTTCCACAAAATGGACAGCTGGCCTCTGCCCATTCCTCTGTTCCATAGTCCCCCATCCACTCAGACAGATAAGTGGCAAGGGAGAATTTAACATATTTAATTTTAAATTTTATCATTTTAGCTCTCCTTATTTAAATAGTGCCATATGATATTCGGTCAACTCAGTTTTCTTACCCGTAGCTAAGTTCCGAACTGTAAAACATACATCCGTTTCTTCTAATCCAAAGACACCTTCATTGATTGTGATAATCTTAATTTCTTCCACTCTGAAAGGGGTACCATTGTGCTTACTATACAGAATGCTCCCTATTTTAACTTTTCTTCCTAATATTGTAGCTTCATACAGCTTACTCTTTATCATCCATTTTCTCCTATAGCAGCCATAGCAACTAGTCTTACAACAGCGGATAAACTTCTATCCATAGCTATATAAATAAGCACTCTGTTATCTTTCGTCTTTTTTAATATCGCATTTACAAGTTTCTTATATCCTTCTTCACCATATTTCTGGCGAAGAAAATTCTGGGCTTCTACGATTTTACTAACTATTCCTGCCATTTCTTTTATACCTCCTTTTAAAGTTTAAAGTATTAAATATTTCTCACTCCAATAATGCCCTTCTGGGGTTATAATTATGTTATCTATAACATTAATACCTAAAATGCTTCCTGCTTCTCGCAGCCGTGTCCATGTTTTCCAATCTTCTTTAGATGGTTCTAATGCTCCTGACGGATGATTATGAACAGTAATTATAGCACTTGTTCCAAGCATCACAGCTTTTCTGAATACCTCTCTGGGATGAATTAGGCTTTGATCCATTATCCCCATAGATACTAGTTCTTTTTCTATTACTTTATGTGCTGTGTTCAAATGCAAAACCCAAAAACATTCCCTATCAGCTTTTGCTTCTTCTTCCATCATTTGCATTACACTACTGGGTCCATCTATCTTACTACGGAAAGATGGTTCTGTTACTTTTAAAAGCTTTAATTCCATTTTTTACTCCTTTCTCCTGTTATTTTACTATGATTCCTCTTACAACATTCTAAACATACTGGTCCTATAAGATAATCAATAACATTCATAGCTCTGCCACAATGCTTACATCTGTATTTTTTTTCTTTCTTAGTTGCAGACATATTTTTTCACCTCCTCTAAAATAGAAAGTGATTTCCTATTCTGTCTAAAAAGAAACATATTTACATAATTATGCTCTTCATCTGTAATAATCGCCCCATGCATGATCTTTTTATTTTTATACCAATGGAATAGTAAATACAGAATGAAAGTTTTATTTTTCCCATTTTCCCTAATGTAATCTTTTACATATCCAGGAGCATCTTTTACTATCCAATTTAGATCACATTCCTGTAGATATCCCTCCGGGAACTTCTGCCCATTGCATTCTGTTTCGCTATAAGGTCTAATGTAACTACTCACAACAGTACTCGCTATCTGATTCCCCACAGAAATACACTTAGTCTGCTTATTAAAACTTTTATGCAGACTTTCAAACTTCATCCTGTTAGGTGTTACCCATTCTACTTTTTTCATCTTTTTCTATCCTCCTAATTAACTGTTTTAATTTTTTATTTCCATTTATCCAGTCATATCCACCTGAAGTCCCATTATATCCCTTACAATAAAATAAACTTTCTACTTCAGATGTTAGCTCTCTATTTTCCACCAGCCCCAAAAATCCCATTTTTTCTGTTCCTTGTTTTATCCTCTTTTTTATATATCTTTTTAACTCAGCCATTCTTAGTTTTTTCATGTAATTCTCCTCGTTTTAAAACTTCTATCTTGTCCTTAAAGATTTCTTCTATATGTTTTTTGGAGAAACCATTCTTCGGGGCAGCGCTGTAATATGTATTAATCATTCTTCCTAATTCAGTCTTTATATACCAAACGATACCTTTACCATTATTGTTTTTCCCTTTTATTATTTTTATCATTTTATTTTATCTGTAGTAATGTATTCTGATACAGGGTATAAACCCTTCTGCTATCCAATGTTCTATCCTGGCGATTTTCATCTCATTTCTTCTATCGACTTCATAAACCACAGTACTCCCTATTTTTTTAGCCTGCTCTTCCCCGTATTTCATAGCCTGCGTAAGACTTCTGAAACTCTTCCCTTCTACTTCATACTTCACTTTTTTTCTCCTTTAAACTGCTAAAATAAGCTGTTTCTGATGTTAGGAACAGTGCCGTTTTCGGGGGGTTGTGATGAGGAACTAAAGAAGATGGACAGCAAGCAATAGTTCCAGCCATCCCAAATCAAAACTCCCCAAACTGGCTTCAATTCTTTATTTCATTTATACCAGATTTCTTCGCTTTCCAGAATCCCCCCAATATTTATCCACTTCTTTATCCTGAAGATTCTTTTCCCATCTTCTTCAACATCAACATGCCCTTTCCATATTTTCTCTGCTCTTGCTCTGGCATACTCTACAGCCTTATTAAAGTCTTGAAAATATCTATTCCCAACCTTATACATCCCTTTTTCTCCTTCTATCTCTTTCCTTTACCCTGTGGAACAGTTCCCTGCACAAAGCATACTCATCACATCCACCGCACGCAGTCATAGACAGTTCTTTTCCTCTAATGGTTAAATGATGAGAAAGGCAGCCCACAGCATTCTTCAAGGTTTCTAGTTTATTTTCCGTCATTTTACCCCTCCTGTTTTTTTTGCGGGAACTGTATTCAAAAAGTAAAGAATCAGCTATAGGGGGTAGAAAAACCAAAAAACTGATTTGAATACAGTTCTCAAATTCTGTTTTTTCCAAAATCCCCTTAAAAGTTAAAACGGCTTTCAGCTTATCTTCCGCCGTGGTCTGACCCTCATGGGGTAGAAAATGCTGATTCCTGAAAACCAATTCTGGCTTCATTTTATTTTTTACCCTTCAGTTTTCAGTCTGTTTTTTACCTCAAATAGAAAGTTTAAAAACGGCTTTGGGATTCAGCAAAACCCGATCTATCTAATCCAGTTCTTTCTTTTGAGGATTTTTACAATTTTAATGGGATCTGTTTCTGCCCCGATTTTTGGGCTGTTTTTCAGCCTTCGCTATGTCAATTCTGTTCTACGCTGTAGCGATTTCATTTTCCGAGATTGTGGATTGGACAAGCTATCGATAAGAAATAGGAACAGCTTATATTCTGCCGTGGTCGGACCCATGACCCATGGCGAACAGAAAATCCTATTTTAACATTAAAAAGTCACCATATTCAGCTCCATCGAATGACCCTATAAGGTCAATCGAATGGTCAAATCTGACACATGCAATAGTCAGATCTGACATATGGGGGCTTCAAAAGAATGGCTTTAATTCTATAAATTTTTCAGAACAAAACTGCATTTTTTACACTTTTTTGATGTTTCACTGAGAGAATTACTTAGTACTGAGTACTCTAGGTAACCATCTAAGTAAGATCTAAGTAAAAGATCCTGTTACAGATACTCTTTAAAGGTACCTGTTATAGGTACCTGTTACATGTTTTTAATAAAATTTCTTATTATCAGCCCAGCCAAAATTTAAGATACCACTGCATCATCTTCCTTGTCTTCTCCATTATCTGAAAAAAGCCCATCCATCACTTCCTTCAAAGCCCAACTATATCCAATCCATAAATCATTATTAGGTTCTTTTTTAGACTGTATTACAGCGTTCTTCCACTCTTTTTTTAATTTTTCTTTATTTACCTGCATTATTTTCTCCTTTTTTTAACTTATCTGAATTGACACAACCCCTTTATTAACTTACAGGTACCTGTTACATGTTCTAACAAGATTTAAAAGAGAATTTTTTATTATCAGCCCAGCCAACAAAGTAACTTCTCTTGCGAAAGCTACTATCCTAAGAAGGCGAGCTGTTGTCCTATTATCAAGACACATTTGAATCATTTCTTTAAACGGGCTGTTTTTATCTTTTCTCATTTCCCTTCCCTTTTTTTATTTAATCAGCATCTTAATAGCTATAAATAAAAAGTTCATCCCCAAACCAGCCAAAAAGATACAGCTTAACAGCTCAAACCAGTGCTTCCTTCGTTCTGTCTCGCTAAGCTTAAGAAGATTTGCTCCGCTTATGATCGCTACAAAGAGGGTAATTCCTGCAAGAAAAGCATAAAGTTCCATTTTATACTTCCTCCTCTGTTTTCCCTAGTTCAAGGTACACTGTTCCTGTCCCAGCATCAGATACCCTTACCCCGACAATTTCAAGCTGGGATACAAATACTTCTATAAGCTCATATCCCCCAAACTTACCGGGATAGTAGCCCCTGTGAAGATCTATTCCACTGCCAGGATTCTTCCCTTCTAAACTTTTAAAGCATTCTCCTATCCTCTCAAAGCGAAATTTTTCTTCCACCTGAGAGGCGAACTCCCCTAAATACTCTCTGCCTTTCATTTTATTTTGACCTCCCTGGTTATTCTCATTTTTCTCACTCGGAATTTTCCATCTGTAGCATAAGGGATAGCTATTATGTCCTCTGCGTAAAATTCCACCTCAACAAGGATAGAGTTCTCTGTCATTTCTTTCTTACACCAGTCCAGCGTAGCTACATGGAATCCCTCGCCACAGAGGGATCTTTCATCACTGTTGTACTTCTCTGCAATAAGCCATTTTCCTATTTTGTCTTTGTAAGGAAAGGACTCATAAGGGGACCTCCAGTCTCCTCTAAGATATTTAAAAGCTCTTAGAAGAGTTCTGGGAGGTTGAGTCTTCAGAATATAAAGGGCAGGTCGGGGGATCACTGCTCCCTCTATATTTGCCTTCATAAGGTTTGCATCTCCAATATCGGCATCAGAAAGACATGCTTCAAGGAGGTTCGCTCTCGTAAGGTCTGCTCTTCTAAGATCTGCCCCGGAGAGATTTGCTCTTTCAAGATTTGCGCCTCTAAGGTTTGCCCCTTTAAGGTTTGCTCCTCTGAAATCTGTATCCTTAAGAACTGTCTCAGAGAGATCTGCTCTTTCAAGATTTGCATCCTTGAAATTTGCTCCCTCAAGATTTGCGCTCCTAAAGTCTGTCTCCTCAAGATCTGTATCTCGGAGAAGTGCACTCTTAAGACATGCTTCTCTGATATTTGCTTTAGAGAGAATTGCCCCTCTGAGATTTGTCCTATAGAAATTTGCTTTGAAAAGATCAGCCCTCCAAAGATTTGCCCCCATAAGGCACGCTCTTTTAAAATTAAAACCTCTTAAATCTAAACCTGATAGATTTTTCCCCCAGAAATATACACCTTGAAGATCTCCCTTCTCAGCCTTTTCTTTTTCTATACCGAACTTCATTAATCTTTTTTTTGTCTCTTTTCTGTCCATTTATTCCCCTCCTACATAGTCTATACCATTAACCAGGACGTCAAGATTCAAATTACATTCCAGCGAGTGAATTTTGTTTCCGTCGCTCCATTCTACAATAAGTGATTCCACCAGGTCATATCCCTCATTAGTGAGTCCTCCCCAGTCCTCGACCCAAGCAGCCACTGGAGTATATCCTAATCCAAGATATTCCCCTAGAGCCTTCAGGCTGTCTTTCCTAACTTCTTTGAATCTCATTTTATCTTATCCCTCCTTATATGATAATATTTTTCTCCTCTTATAAAACCAGAAAGCAGGTTCACCCTTTTGAGGGCGCATGGACAGAATATCCTTTTGCTCTTCCTCTGTCCATATCAAATTGCCCTCAAAGTCCTTTAAATAAGGAACCAGTGGCTCAGGCGGTAGTGCCTGATATGTCAATCCACCGTATAAGTGAAGGCGATATCTAATGCCCTCTCCTGTATAGAGCATCTGGTATATGTCTATCAGATCCTCCTGTTTCTCCCCACCTATTACGACAGGAGCTGAATAAAACTTGTCGTAA
>QMQO01000044.1 GCA_003650545.1 Candidatus Woesearchaeota archaeon
CCGGCGGCGGCGCGGGCGACCGTTTTCGCCCTGAATCCAGCTTCGATCATCATCTCGTATCCTTTCATTTCCCGTGTGGCGGATAGGTCGTGATCTTCCATCCGGTTTTCCTGTCCCACCGCACCAATCGAAACACGTACTGCGGGAACTGCTGCGCGGCGACCTTGATCTTGACGTTGGCGTCATCCCTCATGAATCCCTTGACCTCGTGGAACTCGATCGTCCCATCCGGCAGCATGACTTCGAAGTCCGGCCTGTAATAGGTCCTGTCCGCCGGTTTCAGGTTGTGCCGTTCGAAGCTGAAGCCGTGGATCTCACCGGCGAGCCGGCGACTGTGCAGGTGTTGGGCATAGCGCCGCTCCAGGCTGTTCATGCCGTCCTTCACGGTAATTCTGCCACGGGCGCGAATTGGGCGATATAGAGGTTTAGGCTGGGGCATCGCTGATTATCTTTTGAAATTGTTGCATCATTTGTCTAAATTTCTCTTTCCTGTTCATCGGTCTGATTATTAACAGGGGCTTACCTCTAATTATTTCAAGAAGAGCGTTTGAATTACATACTGTCGTCCGTCACCGATAGCGCCTGTTGATTGGTGAATTATGGAATAATGGAGGAATTATGGAGTTGGTCACTCCATTATTCTTTCTCTCGCAACTTATTGAATAATAACAAGAAAGACTAATAATAATCTAATTATGGAATTATGGAGTGCATTCTTTAATGCGAATACTCTCATATAGACCCCGCTCCATAATTCCATAATTGGCCTAACTCAAGTCCCCACCTGGAAATAATTTTGGAGCAGCCTGCTCCATAATTCCTCCATTATTCCAAATTCAAGTTATTTCGATGCATCATCATCTTCTTCGCCTTGCCTTTTCCTGAGGGCGACATAGGCGATCCGCGGGCGCCCTGCTCCTTTCATTTTCACCTTGGTCAGTGCAATCTTTTCGGCGTTCAGAAGTGTCTGCAGCATCGGCTGGCGATCCTTTGGAGGATAGGAGCAGAATGGTTTATAGCGATTCATGTCCCGTTCTGTCACTCCCCGATCGCCGGCAGTGAGAATGGATTGATAGAAATCATTCATTGATTTTTCGAAGGGGCTGTCGGCGATTTTGTCGAACAACGCTTCAGCCAGCTTCTTGGTGTGATAGGTGACGAACTTAATCGCCCATTCAGCGTGCTTGACATTGATGACCGGATTGTCGATGTCGTCAGCGCAGGCACATATCAGGGCGATCTTGGCTGCATTCTCCCAAACACGCTTCCAGAGGTCACCCTGGTATTTCGTTTCCGACCGGTTGGTTCGCTCCCTGATCTTCGCTTCCAAGCGGTCGAACAGGTTTGTAGCTTCTGCTGTCTCCCGCACCACGATGGGTTGAGCTGGATCGATAACAGCTGGACCGTCACCGCCGGACCTCATGTAGATGACCTTATTGATCCACATCAGGATAGTTTGCGGTATGTCAACCACACTGCAGCGGCGCTGGCGTAGAGGCATCGGTTGGTTCGAGACATCGACGACAACGAAGCGGTTGAGATAACCCGATATGACATGCTTTGAAGTGACTGCATCATAGAACGTTTCAGGTGTCGCACTGGCATGGAGCGAACAGCAGGGATAAGATATTTTCGTCCTTGGACGTAGCAGTTGATTTGCATATTCCGTTCCGATGATCTCCGCATCAGCGCTACTGTAAAGTTTCATCAAGTTGGTCATGATCTCGAGGTTGTAGCGGGCGGTGTTCTTAAGTTGGATAGATTGCATCAGTTGCCCGAATTCGTCGATCTGAAAGAGTACACAGGGGGTCATCGAGAGTCGCGTCAACAGTGCCTGACCGCTGCCGAGGCTCTCACCGCCGTTATATTCCGGAATATCCGCAGCATTGAAAATCTTCCTGACTACCTTACGCGGGTGCTCTTTGCCACTGCCGGTTTCTCCAACGCTGATGAGGTAGAGGTTTGTGCGCAGACCAGTTTCGGTGCAGACCCTGCGCCCCAGTATCGTCCCCACTAAAGTCAAAGCCGCGTTCAAGGCGTAAGCAGGCTGAGGAAAGGAAGCAGTATCGAGAATAAACCGGACGATATCACCCAACACTCCCGGCGGATTATAGAACTCCTTCGAGCCATGCATCTGCGGCATGAAAGATGTATCGGTGGGGTGTACCTCCACGCACTGCTCAATCCAACCGTTCTGTTTCGCCAACCAAAAGATCGTTGAGATGGTTATGCTGCCGTTCGGATCGAGACTCTGCCAGGTCCGTTGCTGGTCGCGCGGGTCGTATTTCGTCGACTGCTGTGACCATTCCGTCCAGATACCGTATGCCTGTTGACCGGCACGGGTCGACTTTAACGCCATACCGACCTTCAGCCAGACGTCGCGATCATCGCTGTTGATGAATGCCAGCGCGGAACGGAGTTCCTGCACCTTGGCGGCGGGGAGCAATTCAACCGGCGGTGACGGCTTGACAGTAGGTCGAACCAGCCTGGCATAACCGTTCAACGACCAGGGCGGCGCCGGCGCAACGGCGATTCCTTCAAGCGGATCGCTGGACGCCTCCCATTCATATCTCCGCCCGGACAGGTGAAGACTGGGTGGAGCGAGGACATAGCCGTTGTCGGCGCGGATGTCCACACCAGGACCGAGGACGTTCGTCCCTGACTTGAGTTCGACTTCCTCGGGATAGGTGAAATAGAGATGCCGTCCGCCGCCGCCGGTGATCACCTCGACAGTGTCCGGATGTCCTTGATTTATCTCCTGCCAGGTCTCTTCGCCGACGGCGCCGTTTTCCGGCTTGTTGTCGATGTCGATCACCAGCAGACGCCCGGATATCTCGCCGGTGGCGATGGCGATGTTCGCCCAGGGGTACTTCTTCCACCAGGCGGCGATGACAGCCGGATCGGTTGTCGCATCCTTGAAACCGTGCCGGGTGAGCGGATGCTTGCCGGGGCTCGTGCAGGCTGGGCGGCCGCAGGTGCACCTGCCGTTACGGATGCTGTGCACCGGGAAGACCGCCCAGCCGAACGAGGCGTAAGCCAAGGCTGACTGCAACAATTCAGATGATGACTGAGTCACCGTTTGATTCGAGTGAATCATCAGATCCCATCAGCATTCTGGGATAACCTTGATCTGTCGATTTGTCGCGCTCTCGTTTTAGAAGAGAGGGTTGCGTTTGAATCGGACTCTGCCTTGAGTCTGTTCACCAGCAGTTCGGTATGGCGGGTGACAAATTGAGTCGCCCATTCAGCGTGACGCTCTTCGACAACGGAATTGTTCGGATTATCCGCACAGGCGCAGATCAGCGCGATCTTGTCGGCCAGTTCCCAACCGCGACTCCAGAGGTAGCCAAGGCCGTCAGACTGATCGTGGTTCCGCCGATCACGCATCTCCTTTTCGTGGTCGTCGAATAGACGAGATGCCTCTTTGCTCTTCTCCACCTTAATCAAAGACTTCGGACCGGCGTCAACACCGGAGCTGCGTAGCTGCAGCGACCTGACGCTTACGAACCAGGGAAGAATATTCTCCATTGGCTCTTGCGATTCCCCGCTGACTATTCTCTGTCCGGATGGGTCGGTTGTCTCATCGACAACAACGAAGCGGGCGAGAAATCTCAAATGGTCTGAGCGCAGTCGAGAGGTCATCTGGTAGAAGCTTCCGGCTGGGGCTGTCGCGTGGAGAGAACAGCAGGGATAGGGAATATCAACGCGTGGGTGGCGCACCTGATCGGCGAACTCGGTGCCGTGGAGTATAGTGTCGGCGCTGCTGAACAGCTTGATGAGATTGACAAACAACTCCATCTTGTAGCGCACCGCTCCATCCCGGAGTGCTGCCTTAATCAGACGATCGAAGTCGTCGAACAGAAACAATGCGTTTGGTGTCGCCGCCACCCTCTTCAAAAGCGCCTCACCGCCGGTAGGTGTCTCGTGGACGATGCGGTCAGCCAGTCCTGCCTCACGGGCGATCCGAGCAACCGCTGCTTGAATCTGCTGAGCCGCTTCAGAATTGTCAATGAGGCTGATGAGGTAGATATTCGTCAGCAGAATTGTCTCACCGCAGACTTTGCGCGCCAGAGCCGTTCCAGCAAGGGTCAGCGCCGCATTGACAGCAGCGCCGGTTTGCGCAAGTGGTGAAACAGCAAGAATTTGTCGGGTGATGTCACCCAACACCCCGGGGGGATTGCCCAAGTCCACCTCGCCGTTCGGCGCTGTAGAATTTCCTTTCTCAGAATGGGACATAATCAACGTAAACCTCCATGTATTTCCAGCACGCCTGTTGAATCAACGCACTGAACTGTTCGCGGGTGAGTGCCGACAAAGGCCGGTCTCCTATCCCACCCGCTTCGATGAACTGCCCCGCAGCTTCGACCGCTGCTGCAACGGCATTCGCTTCCAACTCCTCATCCGTCCATTCGCCGTTGTTGGCGCCGAACAGAACAACGCGGTCCTTCTTCAACCGCTCGTAGTGCTCTCTGGTGACGGTGATAGTCTCTTCGTTCAAAACGGCGCCTCCTCTTCAACCAACGGCGAATCGTCGGCGTATTCATATTCCTGCTCCACCTCAACCTCAGGCGGTTCAGCCCCGTCGAACCGATGCCTCACCACCCGCCAGTATTTGCCGTCCTCCTGCACCAAAATGTGTGAGGGATGCCGCAGTGTCGCGGCTTGCTGCAGGGCTTCGCCGACGGTGATCACCGCTGGATCGCCGCCGTGTCTGATCCACCAACGATGTGCCCTTCGTGCCGCCCGTCCCCCATGTTCCAGGCAGATCCATTCGGAGTAGATCGAATAGGGTGATTCGTAGTAGTCCACCCGCAGCGAATCCGGCTTGCCGATTTTTCGGTGTCGTTCGTAGGAAATCTTCTCGACTTTGACCCAGAAGGGCGCCGCATGGCTGATTATTGGACGTGTAGTGGCAGTGGGCTTTAACTCCGTCTCTGGGGGCGGGAACTCGTGATGACAATCGGGGCAATGCCGAAATCCCGCGAACACCACCGAGCGGCAGTTCGGGCAGGTCTTCACCGGCGCCCTGCCGTTGCCGTCGCCGCCCTGCCGGTACGGCTGAACCATGTCGATCGGTCCATGCCGTTCGATGTTGCCGGCGAAGTCGAGCACCAGGCAGTTCTCCTTGCCCCGGGCGACCCGCATCCCCCGCCCGGCGATCTGGACATAGAGACCGGTGGATTGGGTGGGGCGCAGAACCGCCAGCAGGTCGACGCCGGGATGGTTTAAATCTGTCTAAAAGTTGTCGTAGTTCGATAAATAAGACTTGACTAAGATGTTGTTGAGTATTATATTAATAACAAACTAAAGCGGGATAACAGCGAGGTTAACAATGCCATGGGAAAGGTTTAAACGTTTCATTTCCTATTACTTGGACTGCATTAAAGAAGACGAGGGTCATGGATCACGCTTCTTTCTGAATGATGAGGGAAAGAAGTTTATAACTTTACCAATTGATACAGAGTGGGGATTGTCTGGGGGAGAGACCTTATTAGTCGATCTTACTGGCGATAACAGCCGCTTTGCAGCAGAATTAAGACAGCGACGTGCAACATCTTCTCTATTCTATGGATATCCATTATATATTGACTGGATTGAAAGATCGAGGAACGGTTGGACAGGCGGATTTGGAATACCTGTGTTTCTGCAAGCAGTAGAGAATGATTTAGTCGGTACAGAATTGGAAATCTGGCTGGAAAATCAATGGCCCGTGATAAATCTTCAATATCTCAAAAAATTATCACGCACACCAGAAGAAAAAAGAAACCTTCTCAAAGATATCGGATTATTGGAAACGGTCGATGAACCACCGGAAAATGCATTAGCAAACCTTGTTAGAAATCACAACCGTTGGTCTCTTGGTATAGATATGGTTGAAACATTAAATCCAGAAGAAATTATAGGAGTTCCGCCTGTATCTCAACTTAATAAGGGAGGAATTTATAATCGAGCTGTTTTAGTAATTGGTGAGCGGTCACCTTACACGAGAGGACTCGAATATGAACTTCCACTTCTTAGAGATAAAGCTGATAATGAAGGTCTTAATAACTCCGCTTTAAGATTGTTTTTCAGTGATGATACCATTGCTATGACAAATAAACAAACAGATGCCAATAAACAGCCAATTATTGAAGTTGTTCCCTTGAATGATGAACAAAGAGATGCTGTCAGATCAGCCTTTGAAAATGACTTAACTGTAGTCACAGGCCCCCCCGGAACAGGCAAGTCTCAAGTAGTCATAAGCGTAATAGCAAACGCACACCTTAGAGGAGAACGCGTGTTATTTACCAGCCGTAATAACAAAGCGGTAGATGTAGTAGAATCACGATTAAATGCATTATCACAAATTCCCCTAGTTATCAGGGTTGGTAGGCGAAGTGGGGAACGTAATCTCCGCAAAGAGCTTGTCGAGTTTGTCTCACGTGTTCTTTCAATATCTGTTTCTGATGAGGACAGGTATGTTCTTAATGAAACAAGGAAGAAGGTAGAAGAACTCATTAAGAATCGAGATAAATTATGGTATGATTTGGAAATTGTAAGAAAAAAGAGGAACACTGTAGATGAATTAGATAGATTAGTGGAAGATGGATTGGATAACTTGCCTGAGGAAGTTGCAGATGTAATAATGAATTCAGAAATATATCCTTCTATTTCTGATCCAACACCAATACTCCAACTAATAGATGAACAACTATCAGCAGATAAAGGATTATTGCAATCAATTTATTTATGGTTTAGACGAAAAAAGGATTTGAGAAAAATATCATCATATTTGGATTCTATTTCTAATCATTTTGATATATTTGGCAAATCACCAGAGGAAGTGTCGTATCATGAACTTAATAAACTGAATGAATACTTTAATGAAGTTAAGAGACGATATGAGTTTTTAAAAATTTTTATGAAATATAAAGATTATTACAAAGGACTAATTTCTGCTGATACTACAGCACAATTTGCTAAGTTATTAGCTTCTATCGAGGAGAAATTATGGGATTTCTGTAACCAATTTATTGCTGCCTATGGAAAAATGCTACCAGAGAGATTAGATCCTGAAACAAGACGTGCTCTTGGCGAATTCAGAGCAACAATGGAGAGATTAGCTGGAGACCAGGTCGGCGGAAGAACATACGCAAGACTAATGCGTCAACTCGAAAGAATATTTCAGCGTGTATCACGAGTCTTACCAGCATGGTGTGTTACAAATCTATCAGCAAATGGCTCATTACCGCTTGGTAGTTGCCTGTTTGATCTGCTGGTAATCGATGAGGCCAGCCAATGTGATATTCCTTCAGCGCTCCCTCTTCTGTATCGCGCAAAACGAGTAATGATAATTGGAGATCCCAATCAACTTAGGCATATTACATCACTCTCAGAACTAAGAGATCAACAATTGCAAAGTAAATATGGTTTAACAGACACTTCAGACCAACCATTTACATTCAATATTAATTCTCTTTATGATTTGGCAGCAACATGCGCTGGTGAGGCAAAAGTGATTTCACTCAGAGAACACTTTCGTTCCCACACAGATATAATTGAATTTAGCAACCATAACTGGTATAATGGAACTCTTAAAATGTGTACTGATTATCGTCGCCTTAAAAGTGATAGTGGTTATTCATTAGGAATTCGTTGGACAGATGTTAAGGGTGCTGTCAGAAGACCGAGTAGTGGTGGAGCTATAAATGAGAAAGAGGCTAAGGAGGTTGTAAAAGAATTGAAATCATTAATAATTGATAGAGGATTTAGAGGAACTGTAGGTATTGTGACACCGTTTCGAGCGCAAACTAATCGCATAAGAGATCTGGTGAATGAAACTATTAACTTATCTTATTTATTGACATCGGACTTAATAGTAGATACTGCTCACGGGTTCCAAGGAGATGAGAGAGATGTTATACTTTTTTCTCCTTGTATCGGTGAAAAAATGCCGAGAGGAGCAAAGTATTTTCTTGCCTCGACTGGCAATTTATTTAATGTTGCAATAACGAGAGCGAGATCAGTCCTCCATGTAATTGGCAATAAGTCAGCATGTAATAATTGCGGTGTGAAGCACATAGAGGAATTCGTCAGTTATGTAAACAGAATTGAAAGTGAACCAACTCTTACTTTTGGATCAGAGGAGGATATTGGATACTGGGAAAGACCATTTTATGAAGCTCTATTGAAAGCGGGTATAAAGCCTATGCCACAATATCGAGAACATCAGTATAAACTGGATTTTGCTATAAAGGAAGGTGATTTCTGGCTGGATATTGAAATAGATGGTGAACTTTATCATAAAGAATGGGATGGCAGCCGATGCCGCCGTGATGTGATTAGAGATTTAAGGCTTACTGCTTTAGGATGGAGAGTTAAAAGATTTTGGGTTTATCAGGTTAGAGACGATATGGATGCATGCGTCCAAGAAGTTGTCAGCTTAATTGTAAATAGATCCCATATGTAATTGAATTGTTATATTGCGCATACCCTTATTAATCCACAGGCTGTCCAAGCCGTCGAGGATCTCCTGCCACAGCGGAAGCGCCTCCATGCGCCACTTGTAATACCCACCGCCGCTCGCGCCGACCTTGTCGATGCTGTCAACGCCCCACAGCTCCAGCAGCCTCCGGTGCAGCATCGGCTCGAACGCCGAAACGGTATCGAAAACCAACGTTCTGAACGGGTGATCTTCGTGAAGAGCGGTGATCGCCTCCACCGCGTCGCGGTAACTCCTGACCTCCCAGTGATCCACCCCCGGCAGGCCGGACAGCCCGTCTTCGGTCGCCAGGAATACCGGCGCCGGCATCAGCGATGCGAGCGTGCTTTTGCCGATGCCTGCCACGCCGAAGATTAGGTCACGGGGCGGCATCGGCGACGACTTCTTCAGCGTCTCCAGTGAGATGGCCATTATCTCTTCTCCTTATCTATGACGGTAACTTTGACATTGGTCTTGCCGGGTTTGACCACCAGGGCCCGGGCGACGATCCGGTAGGTGGCCGGGTCATTGGCGTGCAGCCACTTGACGCCGGCGACGTCCAACTTAGGTTCGTATTTGACCGGTCTGAGGTCTTCTGGAATCCGCCCTTCGACTGACTCCCAAGCCTGCCTGTCCAACGTTCGATTGACGACCGCGGTTACGGTAATCTTACGTGTGCCCAAATCGTAGGTCTGAGCCCCCTCTTCACGAACCCCCAATTCGGCGGTGATAGACTCTTCGATTTCGATCCGGTGCCTCCGTGCGGCGTCTTCGGCAGCTTTGGCCTCAAGCCACG
>QMQO01000045.1 GCA_003650545.1 Candidatus Woesearchaeota archaeon
CATTATAATTTGATACTAATTATCAAACTATTCTAGTACTAGTTCCCCTTCTTTTATTCTAGCTGGATAGAGTTTGAAGTTGATTTCGCCATTACTGTCAAAATTTAAGTTGCCCATTAATCCATTATAGTTTACTTCTAAAAGCCCAGTTCGTATCTGCTCAGGTTGTGCCCCTTTTATGGCTGCTGCTTTACTAATCAACATCAATGAATCATAACCAAATGCTGAATAAGCATCTGCAGTCTTATTAAATCTTTCTTTATATCTAGTGTTAAATCTTTCATTCTTATTATCTAGTTGATCTAGATAATATGTTGGCGTAGTTGTATAAACTCCTTCTGCATTACCTTGCATTTTATCCAGAACATTTGGTGATGCAAGTATCCAGTTGCCTGCTAGAACTTGATGCAATCCTAATTCTTTTGTCTGCCTGAACGAAATAATATAGTGATTGTCATAACCAACAATGTATATTGCTTCTGGTTTTGCATTTTTAATCTTTAAGAGTTGAGTTCTAAAGTCTGTATCCGCCCTAGAAAATGTTTCAGCAACTACAACTTTTCCATTATAATTCTCTACAGTCTTCTTAAATGCTTCATAATATGAAACACCATAGTCATCGTTTATATAAAGCACACCAAAATTTATCAAGCCATTTTCAACTAGAGTCTTTGCCATAACAGGAGCGTCCATGTCTGCGTTTGTAAAAACCCTAAAGATATATTTGCCCTTTTTAGCTATATCTGGACCACTTGTAATTGTTGTTAAAAGTGGAATTTTATTTTCTTCAGCTAATGGAATTATGGCTAGTGTTGGACTAGTAAATGCAGTTATCACAGCATTAGGATGTTCAAGTTGTATCAACCTATTAAAAGCATTAATAGCTTCTTTAGCATCGGCTTTGCTGTCTTCAAATGTAATCTTTATCTTTGCTCCATTTATCCCACCATTAAAATTAATTTCTTCCTGTGCTAATAACATTCCATCTCTAGCCTGTTCACCTAGGTACGAACCTGGTCCTGTTAATGGCAATATCGCACCTATTTTAATTATATTTTCTTGTTTTTGTTCGCAACCTCCAACAATAACCAGAAAAATGATTGCTAACACAAAAACCCCGAAAAAGTACTTTCCTTTCATTTTCATGTCCATTTTATCACCTTCCATTTTAGTTATTTTATAGTAGTAATAAAAAGGGGTGGTGTGGTGGTATTTAAAAATTATTTCCTCACCTAGAGGGCGAAAAATTTAAAAACATCAAAATTATTAAATAGTTATGGATACTAAAAATCTAGAAAAAATTGGTTTAACTGAAGGAGAAGCTAAGGTATACCTAGCTCTTCTTAATCTTGGCTCTTCCACAATAGGCAAGATAATAAAAGAAGCTTGCGTTTCAAATTCTAAGGTTTACGATATTCTAGACCGGCTCAGCAAAAAAGGTCTGGTTGGAGTTGTTGTTGTGAATAACAGAAAAAATTTTGAAGCTAAAGATCCTTCTAGGTTACGCGAATTGATCGAACTAAAAGAGAAAGGGATACAAGAAGAAAAACAAGAATTAGAAAAATTAATTCCAAAACTCCAACAGATACAAAGATATGCAGAGCAACCACAAGAAGCTGAAATTTTACAAGGCACTAGAGGAATAAAAACATTTGTAGAACTAATATTGAACAAATTAAAAAAAGGGGATACATTTTACATTCTAGGAGCTCCAAGAGAAGCCAATGAGATGCTTGGGGCATATTTCCAAGATTGGCACAAAAGAAGGGTAAAGAAGAAGATTCATTGTAAGATCCTATACAACCAAGATGCTAAAAAATGGGCGAAAATAAGAAAAAAAATGCCTTTCACACAAGTTAGATTTCTGCCAAAAGAAATAAAGACTCCAGCACTTATAGATATTAGTATGGACTATGTTGCTACAATACTCTTTGGAGAGAGACCATTATGTTTTGTAATAAAAAACAAAAAAATTTCAAATAGTTATATCAGTTATTTTGAATTGCTATGGAAGATCTCCAAAAAGCGTCAAGAAAACAACTAAAACTTTCCCTTAAACATATCTCTTTGCCCAACATGACCCCTTCTCGTGTCTATCCAGAACTGATAAAATGTACCAGAATGTGTTGTCTTAGCAAGAACAGTGCATGGCTCCAAAGGGCACAAACCATTGCATGCCTTGTAGTCCTTCCTTGCACAGCCTAATGAACCAACAGCCCAGAATGCATCATCTAGCTCTAACTGACTGATGCCAGTCTGCTTTGTAACCATTATATAAAGCTTTCTAAGAGGAGATTCAAACATACAAGATCGGTAAGCTCGGATCACTTTACTTGATTTTAGATTTTTACCTTTATATTTAAAGTCACGAGGTTGAGGTAGCCGATGAATCACACCTTGACCATAACTTATCCTTATTACGTGTCTATCAATCTTTATAGGCATTTCTTGTTGGTTATCAAATTCAGCAACACCAGCTTTAATTGCATTTTTGATAAACAAACTTGCTTTTCCAAGACCTATAAGCTTAAACTCACTCACTCGGGCCAATGCTTCGTTAACATCTCTAATTCCCATAAAGATGTTCCTTGGATCTCCATTATATTCATTTCTTAATTTCTTACAATTCTCATATAAAGCCTTCATTGGCTTTCCTATGCCATTGTCTAGTACACCTAATTCTTCAGAGCCTTTTATTATGTCCTCGTAAGAAAAATCTAAGATTTCTTTTGCTCCAAAAGCGTTTACAAATCTTCTCATATCAGAATACACTTTCTCAGACGATCTGAGAGAGTCGAATATTGTAGCATAAAAAAGATGTAACATATGCTCTAAAGAACCAATAGATATACCTTTAGGAGGCTCAAAATCAGGTAGCCTATTCTGTTGAAACTTGCTACCATCTAAGTATTCTACCAATGATTTACTCAACCAGATGGCCTTATCTAGATTGCAAACAACATCGCCTAAGTCAACTAACCACTCCATAGAAAAAAATTTTATAGGCTAATATATAAGAATTATTATACTGGAAATTAAAACTAATTAAACCAAATGAAATGAAAATTCTCCAGCAATCATTTAATAAGATGTTGAACTATAACTTGGTTATATATATACAAACATTTGTTTAACAGATTTAGCAAGAACAGATCTAGAAGAATAGAACAATATTTCCAAAACATTTTCAAATAGCATAAGTCACAAGTAGCCCAGCAGTGTGCAACATATCAAGAATAGCAACATATAAGAAGCAATAAAGAAATAAACAGAAACACCAAACAGAATATCAATACAAAACAGAATATCAACAATACAACATAAACATAATAGTGTTAATAATAATATCAGTTTTAATTTGAGTTTATTTATAAATCTAATATTGTCCTCACAAAGTGATTAAATCTATATTGAAAAACCGAAATCTTTAAAAACTATGCTTCATAATAAATCTCTTATAAGGGGGTAGTAGTCGGGTGAAGTTTAATGAAGTTTAAATTAGCAGTCACAATAGCATTACTTTCAATTATTTTGGCTAGTATCTGTTATGCGGTTGATGTTAGCTTACATGGTTTTGATACTTATCCTGCAGCAGGCCATAAGCTGGTAATAGGTGACACTATTGAAGTGTTTGCACCTGATGTCGAGACTCCATTAGATACATTTGTTGTTGATGAATATACAGAAGGAAGATTTAGTTTGTCATTACGTCAAGATAAGAAAAACACGCCAGAGAAAGATGGTGCTGTAGAGGGTGATGTTCTAACATTCAAAATTAATGGTGTAGAATGTCCACAAAAGTTAGTATTTAACCCAAACAATTTCTTTGCAACCATCGAACTTACCAAATTAGATCATGAAGGAGAAGAAATAACAGAGACCAAAACAGACGAACCATACTACAACGTTAGTATTTTTCTTTTAGAAGATTATATGAAAGAGAAAAGTATTACACAGAAATATGTTATTCAAGAGAGAGATTATTCACCAATTCAAAAAAAGGAAGAAGAGTGGTCTTTTGACTCTCTTGATTCAGAAGAAAGGTCTCCAAATCAAAAAATAGATTCTCCAAATAGTATTGCGAATATCGAAGAAAGTTTAAATCTGAACACAACCTCAAACACAATCCCTACAACTCCTAATAAAGAAGGTTCTTCAAAAAAACCTGAAGAACAAGAAGAAAATAGCACTAATAAAAATAAAAATAAAAATGTTTGGATTGTCACAACTACTATAATCATTGTTTGTGTACTAGCATTTTTTCTAAGAAGAAAAATTAAACCATCTAATCCAATATTAAAATCATTCTCTTTTTTGTTCTTATCATTAATATTTATTGGTGTAGTAAGTGCTTCATGTACAGATCCCACAGGCGGCATTACAGTATCAAGTAATGTCTATCTTTGTCCAGGAACATACTATCATGATTCTGGTGATCCAAGTGTTGGAAATGGTACAGCAGCTATTTTGATAGACGCTGACAATGTTATTGTTGATTGCAATGGCGCTAGATTCATAGAAGATGGTGGACCATCCTATTGGCCAAGTGTTTATTTTCAAGATCATGTTAATGTAACTCTAAAAAATTGTTATTTTGAGAATTTTAATTATAGCTTGTATGGTTTCAACAGTAACACAAAAATTATTAATAACGTACTCAATGGAACAATTCAAGATGCAACAAAACAAGGTCCTATAAGTAATAACATCATCATAAGAAATAACACTTTCATAGACATAGGCGAATTTGCTGTTTTTGGAGATTCGTGGGATAATTCTGAAATAACAAACAATACAATAATCAGATCAGCACATACAGCAATCGAGTGTTACCAATGTCGCAATAGTATAATAATGTACAATAACATAACGGATAGTACCTGGTGGCATACAGAGAGAAATCCTCTCTGGAGTGATTCTGAACAAACAATGTCGAGGGCAGGATTAAATGGCGTGATGCACTACGGTCAGTGTGCACAACACAACATTATAAAATTTAACACAATAAAAAACAATAAGCAAGCTGCTATTGAATACACCCACCCCAATATTGATAATGTTATAGAATATAACACAATGTATGGTAATAGTGGAACTTATACTCAGAACTTTGTGTGTCCCAAAGGTGGCTGGATGAATCAATCCTGTTTCTTGGGCAATGGTACGAAGAAACAGTTCTGGCTATATTACCCTGATGTTGAGGCTAACACATTAAGCGTTAACATCACGTGGCAAAGCAATGGCACTGTTGTCCCACAAACGCAGGGCATAGACTATGTTCTTGATGAATCTGATATATGGGAACCAAAACTTAATTTTACTAATGCACCGCCTGCTAACACAAATATATCTGTTAGCTTTAACTTCACAACATTTGTTCAGTTCGATGGTATCGAGAATAAAAATTTGACCTATCCATTATCCGTAGCAAAGAACTATTGGGGACCATTTGATCCATTTGATGCAACAAATAAGTCTTGGTACATAAATATGATAAACCATACTTGGCTGTACGATGGTCACGAATGGAGCGAAAGTGGCTATCCTAATGTGGATTGTCCACCATTTGTAATGACAGGCAGTGGGGGTTATTACACAACAGCAGGTCATGATTCTGGACAGTGTAATTGGCCTGATAATTTGCAAGTCTATGAGTTTTGTCCAATCTTATCTGCACCATGGCCAGAAGGCAGATTAGTTAGCTGTGTTCAGAACAACACTCAGCCAAAACTTAATATACCAGAATCATACTTTCTAACAGGTGGAGCAAACATAAATGAAGACCTATATGATTATACTTCTGATTGGGAAGATTTGAATTCCACTTATGATGCAATAAACTATTCTATTCTTGCAGAAACGAATACCGGTGTTGTCGATTGTGAAATTAATCAGGATAGGTTCTTCAACTGCACAAATCTAGCCCATGGCCAATCAATAGTTACTTTGATGGTTAATGATTCTGAGTTTAATCACACTGTTAACATCACAATCACAGTCAATGAACCACCTCAACTAACCGCCATACCCAACCAATCGTGGTGGATGAATACAAATCATAGCTTAAATGTTTCTCAATATTTCGTTGATCCAGATGGCGATCCTTTGGCGTTCACTATCACCATGACTGATTACATCACTATTCCTGAAACAACAATGTTATGGGATAAAGATGGATTGGTATTGACAAATGATGTGATAACATTTGTTCCAAATAAAGATTGGGAAGGTAATCAGACAGTGATTATAACAGCTTACGATCCTTACCAGAGCACACAAAGTAATAGTTTTATTTTAGAAGTCAAAGTGCCTTTTAATATTATCGATATCTCTACAGATAAAACCGAATATGAAGTGAATGAGACCGTAACATTCACTGCAAATTTACTCAACCCTGATGGTTATAACCTGAAGTTGTTGATTGACGATAATGGTTATTTTGCTAATTGTGATTATACAGACCAAAGTGGTTGTCTGTGGAGTAATTCTAGCACAGGAAACCAGATAAATATCACTTTAAAAGCTATTTCAGAACAAAAATGGTATGCTCGCGTTTGTTATCAAGATTTTTGTTATGGTAAAGGAGAAAAGATTCCAAGGGCACTAGGACTCAGCGACAGCACAGAATATGGGGAAAACTTCTTTAACAGCTCAAATGATTATAACAGCTCAAGTGGTGATGCTTTTATCTATGGCCGGGATCCAAGTGATAAATTAGGAAATTATAATTATTTATTTGATATTAATAACGACGGTTACTTAGATGTTCTGACAACATCTATAAGTGCTGAACAAAATCCTGCAGAAAATAGCTTAGGAGAGGTTTATATTTTTTACGGAGCTCCTGGAAAATTTTATGGTGATATCAATGCGTCAACTGCAGATATCACAATATATGGCTATGAAAATAATCTATTACTAGCACAAGCATTTGGTATTAGCGACCTGAATGGAGATGGGAAGAATGATCTGGTGTTAGGTTCTAGCTCTGGTGACACTTATGGATATACTAACAATGGGGAAATTTATATAATTTATGATATCAATTCTTATGCAGGGGGCGGGCCATACAACATTTCAAACATAGTAGATTCTATAATACGCGGTACAAAACCTAACCCATCAAATCCTGATCCTAACTGTAAAGCAGACAGCACATTCTGGGGAAGATTGGTTTGGTTTGCAGACATCAATAACGACGGTGTTGATGATATGTTTGTTCCTGCTGGCTTTAGCACTTATTGGCCTCAACAATATAGAGAAGGGATTGTCTATTTACATTATGGAAATACCTCTGAAACTTTATCAGGTATCTACAACAACACAGACTTTGCAGATCTAATGATTGTTGGAAAAAACTCGTCTTATCTGGGTTTTTCAATGGACTTTAATGATTTTAATAACGATGGAATTACTGATTGGTTGGTTTCTGCGTATAAAGCAACTCCCTGGGGCCCTCAAAATGAATCAAGTCCGTATTACCTAGCAGGTGAAATTTACATTGTTTACGGCCCTATCTCACAAAAAGGTGTTATCAACATATCAAATATTTTAAATGTAACTTTCCATGGTATGGAAGGAAAAGTTGGAACACAATCTGCTGAAAGCATTGGTTATTTCAAAGTTACATCTGGCGATCTCAACATGGATGGTTATGACGATATTGTGTTTGGTGGCCGTTCTGGAGACCCATATAACCCAGTGTATAATAATTCTGGCAGAACCTATGTCTTCTATAACCCAGGTGGAAATTGGACAACCGAATGGAATGTGACAGATGCGAATATAACTTTTATTGGCCCTATGCATAACGATCTTATCGGAGGAAGCCAAGATATTGCTGATGTAAACCTTGATGGTTATAATGATTTATTAATATACTCAGACCAGATTGATAATTTCCAACAAAATGCTGCAGGGACAGAGATGTTGTTTTATTTTCCATGGCCAAATGGCCAGTATGATGTCCTTGACCCACGGATTAATCATTTTTATAATAGAACGATTTGTGATGGCAGTGGTACTGATCCTTGCGATGGATCTGCAACAAGTATGTGGATCTATTACTGGAATATCGACGAATCAACATTGGATGTTTATAAAAATGGGGTACTACAGACAAATGGTGTTGATTATACTTTAGATTTATCAGACCCCTTACATCTAAATGCCTATCTATCGTGGATAACTGCCCCAGCAAGTGGCGACACTGTTTGGGCAGAATTCTACCACACATGGAATTATGAGAAAGCACATCCCTCTTTTTCAACTTACGCTAATTTCACCGTTCGTGGAACCCAGTCTGCCGGGGGGTTAGGAATGCAAGGCTCTTATCTTAGAGATCTGAACTATGATGGAACACCCGACCTATTTATGGACGAAAGACAATTCAATCATAATGGTGTTACACAAGTTGGAAGAAATGTTATATTCTATCTTTATACAGGCGAGAATAATGGAAATGTTTATACTGGTGATTGGAAAATTATAACTCCACCACCAACATCTAATACCGCTCCAAATATTACATCGATAATCTGCCCTGTCTCTGTTAACGAAGGAGAATGGGTTAACATAAGCTTTATTGTAGATGATGATAACATAGCAAATTTTACAATAGAGCGTAATGGCACGTTAGTTTCTTACACTAATGAAAGCAACTGGCTTACAACATTCACAGATGCAAACTTTTACAACTATACATTGTTTGTAAATGATACCTATGGACTGAATGATACTGAGTATTGCACAGTCACAGTTAATAATGTGAATCAGACGCCTGTTTTAGACACCCCTCTGCCAAATATGACTATAGCAGAAGATGAGTTTAACGATACAACAAACCTCACCATATATTTCAGCGATCCTGATGGAGACGCTCTTATATATTATGTTAGCTCAAATGACACTAATGTAACTGAAGATGTTACAGGAGAAATATTAAATATTACACTTTCTGCAGACTGGTTTGGTTCTGCAACAGTCAATGTAACAGCTAGTGATGGTGCTACCAATATTTCTGATGATTTTCAGATAATTGTTACTCCAGTAAACGATGCTCCTGTTATAGCAGCGGCTCTTCCAGATATGACTATCTTAGAAGCTAGCTTTAATGACACAGTCGATCTAGATAATCATTTTAGCGATGTAGATAATACTTCATTGTTATACTGGGCGACTTCAAATGATAGCGGAAATGTGCAAGTTAGTATAGATGGAAACAATATAATC
>QMQO01000046.1 GCA_003650545.1 Candidatus Woesearchaeota archaeon
CATTTTTTTTTTTTTTTTTTTTTTTCAATTTTTTATTTTTTTTCCATTTTTTTTTTTTTTTTTTTAATTAATTTTTATATTAATTTTTTTTAATAAACAATTAAACAGCTCTCGGTCCTTTAAAATATCCGTCCTTCTTATGCTCAGTGTTTTTCAAAGCATCTTCTTGACTGAACGAGTCTTCTAGTTCGTCTTTTCTTGTCTCATTTTTTAGTACAACAGCTTGAAAGCTTGGCTTAACATTAGTAGTGTCTACCTCATCCAGTTTTGAGAAGAAATCTAGGATTTCTTTCAATTGTGGAATAAAATTCTCTACTTCATCCTTGCTGAGCTTTAGTCTAGCTAGAGTAGCTGTATGCTCTAATAACTCTTTTGTGATCTCCATGATGTTATGAATATGTTGGCTGTTTATAAAAATTTTGTTATCTGCTTCTAAAGTAACCAATCACCTAAATAATATTGCTGTTCAATGATAAGCGCATTGTAAGCGCATTTAGGCATTTTAAGTTTTATGTAGATGTGTTGCGATATACTATTGTTTAATGAGCCAAGCGTTTATTATCTATATTAGTTCAATCTTAATTTTTAAAAAAACAAAGCTTTTAAAAGTTAAAAAATACACATATCAATGATGGAAGATGTGCTAGATGAAATTAACCTGTTGGAGATTCAAACAGGACAGATAGAAAACGCATTACTTCATATGATTGATGAGATAAATCAGTCTAATCCTAAAGCTAAAATCAGAAAAGGGCGTATCTGGGGAAATACTTTAGATAACGGGTTGACCTGGATGGTCGAATATGGTGATGGTCCTGATTACATTGCACTAAACTATAAACCAAGATATCCTTTACATGGTTTTGTTGGCGAATTTCGAGTTATAGCAGGTAAATTTATTCACCAGTGCGCGAATGTAGGAAAAGCATTTGATAAAATAGAAGAATTATTAAGAGAACTTTACTAAACTTTTCTGGAATAAAGAAAGTCTTGCAAGATCTTGCTTTATAACAGACTCAATTTTAGCTGTTTTCTTATAAACCCTAACTGCAACAAAGGGTTGTTCTAAAGGCATTCCAATCTGAGTTAGCAACTTAACCTCTGCTTGCTTAACATTTGCTCTTCTTACAAGGTCTTTAGCCAGCTTGAATGCAAATAGTTGATACAGTTTACCAGGATGATATATGTTCTTTCCTGCAATCGCTTCTAAAGACATATATCTATTTGGTGTTATCAGACCGTTGGCTCTATTTCCTCGCCCTGTATTACCATCGTCACCTTGCTCTGCCGATAAACCAGTAACAGTCAGATAACAAGAAGAAATATTTTTATAATCATCTAGTGTGTTAATCATAACCTTTGCTTTTGTTTTCTTTTTAAGGTAGTTTTTAATTGTATCTTTTGCTGTTATATACTGATCGATATTCTTGATGTATTTATCGATAAATGCGATAGCTAGTGTAAGTTCTATTTTGTTTTCGTTTCTAAGACCTAGAATTTTAGTGTCTAGGCCTACCATTGGAAACCTTCTAAGAAAAGCTTTTGACCTAAGAAGCTTCCCTGTTTTTAATACAAGTGTTTCTAGTTTTGACAATGGGTAATGAGCACAGCCGATGCTGGTATCGTTTGCAACTTGTTTTTTTGTAATGCTAGTTAGATTTGTTGCACCTGGTTTAATTTCTGTTTTTAGCGTGAATTTTGCTCTTGGAAACGAGGTTAAGATTTTTTTTACTGCCCTTAGAACGATGGTTTTAACAGGAATCATTTTATTTCCAACCTTATTAGTGGCTCGTCCAGCAACTATGATTTTGATTGGTTGAATTATTTTACCTCCTTTAAAAGCAGGGTTTGCTTTGCCCGCAATGAGGAGAGCTTTGTCTATGTTGTGATGCAAAACCCGTTTAAAGTGTTTTACATAGTATTGTGACAGAGCCATACTTGCAGCTTCGCAAACCTGATCGCAGATGCTATCCGGGTGACCAAGTCCTTTATGTTCTACAATTTCCACTTTTTGTTTTTCTGCAGAATCTTTGATGCTTTCTATTACAAGCTTCATTCTTTCCTTTTTTTCAATTAAATTTGCTTTCTTTTGATAAGCCTTCTATTGCTATTCTTAGCTTTTCTATATGTTTCTCTAGGTCTTCCTCGATCTCTTTGTACATAGCATAGCATAACTTGTGACCTTCTTTATTTGCGTCTTCTTTAGCATGCCTCTTAAGAAAACCAACTATCTTGCTTAGATCGTATAGAAGTCTAACTTTATTATAATTACAATCGTTCAGCATTTTGTTCACCTCTTTAATTTTCAGTAAATAGTACTGGTAAATAGTTCCGTGTTTTAATAGTTTTCTGTTTTTGTGTTTTTTAAGTTCATTCAAAAACTCCTGCAATGTCTGTTTTGCAGAAGCTACATTTACTATTCTTGACATTATTTTTCTCTACATAGAAACCGACCCTTTCAATCAATATTTTTTTACATTTCGGACAATAAGTTGAGTTCGTTTCTCCACTTGGAATATTACCTGCATAGACATATTTGATTCCAGAATCCAAAGCGAGCTTTCTTACTTCTAATAATGTTGTAGAAGGTGTTGGCGGTTGTGTTGCTCTATATGCAGGAAAATAAGCTGTAAAATGCCAAGGAACGTCTGTGCCTAGATTTTCTAATACAAAATTGATCATCTCTTTTATATCGACCATATTATCGTTAAGAGTTGGAATAATTAAAGTTGTAATTTCTAGCCACTTGCCTGCTTTTTTTATCGCAATCATGGTCTCCTGAACTGGTTTGAGCCAGGCTCCGCATTGCTCATGATAGAACTTGTTGTTGCCTTTATAATCTATGTTTGCAGCATCTATATATTTCAACAATTCTCTTTGCGGTTCTGGATTGATAAAGCCATTTGAAACAATAACATTCTTTATTCCTTCCTTTTTTGCAAGTTTTGCTGTCTCTAACATATATTCAAAAAATATTGTTGGTTCTGTATATGTGTAAGAAATGCTCTGACAATTGTTTTTGATTGCAGCTTCTACTATTTTTTTTGGCTCTGTCTTTTCTGTGAAGATTTCTTCAGGTTTGAATTGGCTAATCTGCCAGTTCTGGCAATGTTTACAATGTAGATTACAGCCGGGTGTTCCAAATGATAATGCTCTTGAACCTGGAAGAAAATGATAAAGTGGTTTTTTCTCAATTGGGTCTATGGCTAGAGGACCTGCGATGTTAGGATAAACCATGCTATAAAGTGTACCTTTGATGTTCTTGCGTGCATTACAGTTGCCGTATTCTTCTGGTTTTATTGTGCAATAACGAGGACAGAGCTGGCACTGAACAATGTTATCTTTTAGCTTCTTATAGTACATCGCCTCTTTCATGGTTTTAGTATATTCCTGAGGATATAAAAAGGTTTTGTACTTTACATGAAGTACTTTACATGGAGTTGCAGATTTAAGATTTTTTTCTCACAATTTGATTACAAGATTTCTCGAGAAAGTCATTAATTGCATCACTAATCGCATCTTGTTATTGGTCATTTTAAATCAGCTAAATTTTTTCAGTATCATCAATCTTTTTTTTATCAGTTTAACAATTTTTTTATAATTCAACAAGTCAGAGTCCTTTCAACTGGAAACTTCTTTTTTTTCTTTTTGCTATCTATCAAACTTTTTATCTTCTTTAACTTCTAATCTTTGCATTTGATTTTTTAAAATTTGGATTGACTTCCCTCAATATTTTAACGCATTGAAAAAAATTAATTTTGAAATCAACATCAAAAAATTTTTGGCATAATTACTGTTTTAAATAACACTAATAATAACACTATAACACCAAATAATAACAATAATAATACTAAAAATTCTTTTTTCTAGCCATCAAGACCATCAAATCATCAAAAACTTTTTTTTTGCTAATAGCATATTGAAAACTTTAAAATTAATATCTTCTGTTTAGTTTTTTCCTTAGTTAGTTTTTATAGTTCATAATCCATTAAATTTAACTACTCTACAGTAGAAAAATATATAAATACAAAGGACATTTTGTTTTATTAGGGATAATAATGGTTGTTGGATTAATTGAGAGAATAGATTTAGAATCCATCGTCAGTATTGATGTCAGCACAAAATTTCTCGATGAAATTTCTAATCCAACTGATAAACTGCATGCTAAAGAGACATACGAAAGTCTGTTGAAAACATTAAATTATCAAAGCACCAGATATTTTTTAATAGAAGGTAGTAATAAATACATAGATATCTTAAAACCATGTTTAGAGGTTGTTAGTCCTGACACAGGAAAGGCATTTTTGGTGGCATTAAAAAAAAGTAAAGATAACAAGTATTCTTTTGATACAGCACATGTATGGAAAAATCACCCTGAAATTGATCTGCCATTGATTAGTTATGCTATTGTTAAAAGAGAACTCTATCCTAGTGTAGGTATAAGATTTACAGCTTATGTATATAGACTCTTTGATAGATTTTTTGGGTGCAAAAATATCAAACGTTTTGAAAACATCACAAAATGGCCTAAATTTGAAAGCTTAGATAACTCAGGTTATCTTGAATCATTGATCAAAATTGCTATAGCTGACCCATTTAATAGATTTGATATTGATTATGATTTAGTAATAAAAGAATCCATTAGGAGAACAAAAGTTCCTATTCGAGAATTAAAAAGAAATATAGATTTCTTAGCTTTAATTTAAAATAGTAAAATATATAAAGGAGTACTAATATACTCATTTGTATATTAAAAAAAAAGAAAAAGGTGATAACAGTGGGAATATGCGAGTTTTATCTAAAAACATGCTTTGCTAAATGCGATGGAAGAAATCATGAAAATTGTTATCTAAAAGAGATTCAAAAACAGGCCTATAAAGGCCAGAAACTGTTTCAAAGCAAGAAACTAGAAATAGATATCTAATGGATAAATTGGATAAATAGACTATTTTATCAATTCTAATGGTATCTAAGGTTATAGGATGTTATTATACAGTAACGAAATCTTTAAATATCATTTCGTTTTGTAACTCATAAATAGCAACGAATAACAATGTTCTTGTAAAACAAGAGGGGTTAAAATTTTGAAAAACAGATTTTTAAAGATTGGAGTATTAGCTTTCTTGCTGACTGCTGTTACTTCTAGTTCTGTAAATAAAACTAAGGCTGCAGAAAAACCAAATCTGGCTGACAAATGTGCAAACTATATCCCTTACTCATATTTAAAAGCAGATCCTAATAGTAGATTTGAAGACAGAGTAAACAGCCTAATGCTAAAGATGTATTGCGATGATCGCGATGATTATGAATCCAGGGAAAAAACTAGTGGTGGTAGTGGTAATAGTGGTAGCAGTGGTAGCAGCTTTAAAATTTCTAGAATAGAAACAGAAACTACAAAGAGAACAAAAAGCAGAAATTTTAGTACTGGCTTTGAAAATTTAAGCAAAGGGCTAGCTATAGCAAAAATTTTTCATTCATTTTTTGATTCTAATGATTCTAATGTTAGTGCAATTAAACAGAATAAGCCTGAGATAGATGTTATTGTTAAAGCACAGGCAACCATCGAATTCAAGTATCAGCCTATTTTACATCATATCAAGCCTGGAGACTCTATCTATAAGCTTGCTAAGATTTACCATGTTGATCCTCAAATAATAATCAAAGATAATAACATCACACACCCTAAGAAATGGCTTTTTGTAGGTGATCCAGACATTGTTATTAGAAGAAATGAGTTTAATACTCCTGGCTATAAAAAAAACTATGAAAAAAACCATAAAAAAGATTATAAAAAAAATTATAAAAAAAGTAATGTATTTGCTGATGAGAATCAAAATCCAAACAACCGTCATGTTTATGAAACCCCTGGTTTTGTTGGCATGATCGACTTTGAAAACGCAGAATATATTCCAATTGTTTGGAATGTTGAATTTAATGGCAGGTTACAGAATTGTGGTAATATAGATAGGAACAAATATGATACAGAGATATTTGCTGCAGCTGATAAACATGGTATAGACAGAGATTGGTTTAAAGCTCATATAATTTCTGAATCTTGTCTTAATCGAAAAGCACATTCTAGTGCAGGTGCCCTTGGTCTTGGTCAAATTATGCCATATACTGCAAAAACAGAATGTGGAATTACATGGAAAAATAATGCAAACCTAAAAGAACAGATGTTCGATGTTGATACGAATTTAGATTGTTCAGCAAAGATCCTGAGGCATTATTTAGAAATTGCTGGTGTAAACGCGCAGAAGCTTGGCCTAGTTGACCAATACCAAATTGCAGCAACAGCATCCTATAACTATGGTTATGGTAAAAAGGATTATAGGGAGTGTTTTACTAAAAAAGGCGGGGTAAGAACAAGACGGGGTGTTGTGTGCAAGATGGCTCATTATGGGGATGATTGGCAAAAAAAGATTCCCAAGGAAACAAAAAGATTTTTAGAAATAGTTGGTAATGAGTATGCTTATTTACTTAAACAAAGGGGATTAGCACAGAGAATTGATGAACAAAATACAAATACATATTTAGTACAACGACTTTCTATCCAAGCCGAATATTAAAACTTAAAATACTGATGTAAAAATATAAAACATTCAGAATAAAATATGTTCAAATAAAAGTTCTAACTTCTAAATGCTTGTTAATCATATTAACCTTGTTGACTATCATTTTTTTAATTTATTTTTAATTCTCTTCGAGCATAAATTTTAATTGCATTAATTTAATTAGATGTAGTTCTTGTTTTATTTCCTTAACTTGTTCTTTAAGTTCTTCTATAGATTCATAATTTTCCTGATTGAGTTCTGCATTCATTTCAACCATTTCTGGGAGATCTTTGAGGATCGAGAGCTCTGCTCTGATTTGTTTTATCCAACTATCAACATCTTCCCTGAACTGTTCTATGTTTACTTTTGGCTTGTGTTCCTGCAACATCGCTGGCATTTTTATTACCTCATTTTAAAAACTAATATACTAATATAGGGAAAGCTATATTGCTATATAAATGTTTTGTTTTTAGAGTAAAAATTTAGAGTAAATTTAGTTTTATCTAGGCTTAACTTCTTTTTTTAATTATGTCTAATCTCAATCTTAGCTCTCTTAACTGATGAGGGTCCCACTCTGATGGAGAACCGTCCATAGGACATTCTGCGGCTTTATTCTTAGGAAAGGCAATAACTTCGCGAATATCGTTTGTGCCTATCATCAAAGCTAACAAGCGATCAAAACCAAGACCCATGCCTCCATGAGGTGGTCCTCCGTAGCGGTATGCATTCAACAAGAAGCCAAACTTTTTGTTAGCTTCTTCGTCTGTCATGCCAATCACATTCATGACTCTTCTTTGCAATTCAGGTTGTGTGATGCGAATTGATCCAGAACCTAACTCAATACCGTTTAGAACAACGTCAAACAGATCACCTTGCACTTTTCCAGGATCTGTCTCAAGATACTTAAAATGCTCCTTCTTTGGCATTGAAAACATGTGATGTTCGGGTTCCCAACGCTGTTCATCTTCATTCCATGCAAATAATGGGTAATCTGTCACCCAGCAAAATTTAAACTCTTTTGGGTTTACTAATTTAAGTCTTTTTGCCAATTCATTCCTTAGTTCGCCTAATGCAGTATGAACAATCTTTTCCTTATCTGCAACAAACAATAAGAGATCACCTTTTTCAGCATTTGTTAACTTAATTAATTGTTTTTGTACTTTTTTGCTAAAAAATTTAACAATGCTGGATTCTAAACCATTTTCTGTTATCTTCATCCAAGCCAAACCTTTAGCTTTATAGATTCCAACTAACTCAGTTAATTCTTCTATATCCTTCCTAGAAAAGTTAGCACAGTTTTTTGCATTAATGCACTTAACTCTGCCTCCAGCGTCAATTGCTGATTTGAATACAGCAAAGTCAGATTGTTTTGCAATTTCTCCAATATCAATCAGCTCTAGGCTAAATCTAATGTCTGGTTTATCTGTACCAAAGCGTTCCATAGCTTCTTTATAAGTATAAACAGGAAACTTATCTTTAATGTCAACACCAATTGTTTTTTTTAAGATATGTTTTAATAATCCTTCTACAAATTCCATAATATCTTTTGCTGTAACAAAACTCATCTCAAAATCTAACTGTGTATGTTCTGGTTGTCTATCTGCCCTTAGGTCTTCGTCTCTTAGACAGCGAGCGATTTGATAGTAGCGATCAAAGCCAGATATCATTAATGTTTGTTTATACAGTTGAGGTGATTGTGGCAACGCATAAATCTTACCAGGTGAGACCCTGCTTGGTACAACATAATCGCGCGCACCTTCTGGTGTTGACCTAACAAGGAAAGGTGTTTCTATCTCAAGAAAACCATGATTGTTAAAATATTCTCTGGCTGCTTGAGCAGCCTTATGTCTTAATGCTAGATTACGCTGCATAACTGGTCTTCTTAAATCTAAATAGCGATATTTTAAACGTATATCATCGCTTGCAATTATGCGATCATCAACTTCTAATGGGGGAACTTCTGACGAATTTAGAACTGTGAGATCATCAATAAGCACTTCAATCTCGCCTGTTGCTAAATTTGGGTTTTCCATATTTTTTTTTCTTGTTTTTACTATGCCTGATACTTCGATACAGAACTCTCTTCTCAACTTTTCAGCATCTGAAAAGTATTTACAATCAGGATTGAAGACGATCTGAGTGATACCAAATCTATCTCTTAGATCAACAAAAATAACTCCGCCATGATCTCTTCTGCTATGAACCCAACCACATAATGTAACTTTCTTGTTAACATCTTGCTTTCTTAGTTCTCCACAGTTATGTGTTCTATTCATTTGATATAGGAGAAGTTGAGAATTTATAAAGGTTATTAGTGAATGTCATATTGTTTCTAATTAGTAGTTATTTGATAGCTATAAAATCGGTAGCTATAAAATCAAAAATTTATTGTTCTTATTTATTTCTTA
>QMQO01000047.1 GCA_003650545.1 Candidatus Woesearchaeota archaeon
CAGTTAAATTAATAGCGGGCGCCATAATTTTTCAAAGCACTCTTTCCTATGCGCAGCCTTTAATAGAAACCAAGCAATTAAATACTTTTTTAAAGAGAAATACACATAATGAATATGTTTACGCGTATAATAGCAATAATAACAATACTCAGGAGGATGGTAGTATGACAAATGGAGGACCTGTTATAAAGCCGCCAGAAGAAGAGGAAAGAATTGCAGAAGAGGCCCTTAGAGATTTGGGAGTTGTTCCAAGAAAAACTATTGTTTTATTGATTACATTTGAGCAAACAGAAATATTTAGAGACATACAAGCATGGCTACCTTCTGACGAACTAATAAGAATAAGCCGTATAGAAAACCCAGAAGAAAAGCTACAAGCTACTTTTGATATTATTTCTCATGCCGTTGCCTTAAATCTTCACACCCCAAGTGCCACTTATGTTAAACAAAGTTTGGAGCTTTTGGGCGGATATATCCATGATACTTCTTATGCAGGAACACCATTTCGTCCAGAAGAAAATTTAAATGCAGAAAATATAGAACATACTGAAGGAGAGCTTAAAGCAAATGCGTGGAGATTTACAGAAAAATGGATGGATGATTTTATAGCAGGTTTAATTGGAGGAGCAAAGGTTTTGAAAGAAAGAATAGAAGATAGTAATGAATATATCCCAACAAATCAATCAAGTTTTGCGCAAAATTTTGCAAATGCTTCAATAACAATAATGCTTGCATCTGGTTATGCAACCTATGGACCAAGGATCGTGAGAAATGCGATTGCAGACTCGAGATATGAGTCTTACGTTCTTGATAAAGGTTTGACGAATGAAGAAAGATTTGATAAACTTTCTAAATTATTATATGAGCATGCAGAAAAATGGGAAGCAAAATATTACGGCCCAGGATGGGCAGAACGCCATAGAAGTGCGTTCAATGGTGTTTGGAATTTTGCATCAGATATTTATATCAAATTAGGTAGAGAGGCAACACCAGAAAGAATTGCGTATTATCTTACAACACCACGCGAGGAGGATGGGGTTATCCCTTTAGAAGAGTATTTTCAGAATAGGAAGTTCCACGGTTCCTATGTAACATATTATTCAATAGATAAATTAGATGAAAATGGAGAAAGAATAAAATTTTATGATTATATGGATGAAGATTTTATAAAGTATAGAGATGGTGGTGGAGAGTATAGAGAGGAAACTGGCTGGTTCCATGATATGGATATTTATCAGTACCTTGATCGTAATAACATAATAACCAATAAAGAAGAGGTTAGAAGAATTTTAATTGATACTCTCAAAAACGATAAAGTCACAAAAGGCCTTCCACCTATACTTGCAACTGCATTCTTATTCTCAGGCGCAACACATGAAGATGATTACGGCCATTATGACGTTCTTTTAGACGTAGATACCATAGATACAGAATTCGAGCACACTATAGAAGCAGAATTTGGCGCATTTCCAAAAATTAAAGGCGTATCAACCACAGGAACAACAGTTGAATTTAAACTTGATAAAAAAACTAACGAGCGGATTGCCAAAGAATACATAATCCCCGTAGAATTAGATGCAGACCATATTAGTTTGCTGACATATGCTACTGGCAAAAAAAAGAGACCTTCATTTAGAGTAACTGATCCTTGTTTCAAGGATGGGGATATATATTTCTCTCTTTATAGTTCTGGAGAAGAAAAATATATCCTTTTGGAATTTGATAAAGGGAGGAGCTGTTATGTTCCTGCTTTAGATGAAAATGGAAAGTTACAATTTACTGAAGATAAAAAAGAGGCTGCTATTAAACACTTTGAAAGAACTGATGAGGAAGGAAAATGCGCTCTATACTTTGATATTGCCTTTCTTCCTGAGGCGAGCTACCAAGTATATTGTGGGGTTGAAAGAGGTATGGATTATCCATTGAAAAGAGTGTCTGCTGGATCCTTTCAGATAGGTGTTAAACCTCCCCCATACACAGTACCAGCACATCCAGAAATTTTTGAAGAGGAAGTCAAAGCTGAAACCAAAATTGCAAGCGCACACCTAGGCTATACTGCGGATTTGGGCGCAATTCCTTCTTTTGATACAGATGAAAAAAGAAATGATTTTGCAGATACTTTTGCAGACCTATCCTTACAGGTATCTATTGGCAACCAACAAGGGATTAGTGACCAGTTGACATTCCTTGAGGAAAATTATGCTGAAGGGGATGTGTTTTCATCAGGCCATACCTGGGATGAAGTAAGAGCTTTATTTGCTACCAACCCTAAAGAAGCATTTAAGATAGTTTTTGGATATGATTTGGATAGTAGTGAGAGAACTGATGAAAGTTGGCTTAATAACAGGGTGGCTGATAATTTAATCATAAATCCAGGAACAGCTATAGAACGTTTTGTGCCAAGAATTACAGGAGATATGACAATAACATATCGTTCTTTAAAGGCGCTGATAAATCCCTCATTGCTTTCTCTTTATGAAGTTTCTGTTACCGGGGGAGCTACACAATATGCTCCTGAAATAATAAATATGCAGGGAGAAGTTATCATGAGTGCAGAAGAGTTGGATTTGGTTAAACGATATGCAGCAAGATATGGGTTAGAATTAAAAATTCGTCCGCTTAAACTTCCTGTTCTATTAGGAGTTAAGACTTTTATAAGAGATAAGATTGGTGAAGGTGCGCGTATTGCAGGAGCCAAAATTAATTGGGATAAGGAATATGACATATCAACAATGTTAACGTTTTTAGAAACGGCAGGATTTGAAATAATCAGAGTAGAAGAGGTGTATGGGGGGATTAAGATAAAGAAGACAAATACAAAGTTGATGGAAGAAATTGAAAATCGTGAGTATGGTGGAATCAATTTATCTCTTAAGATACCTGGCGGAATGTTAGGATTTAGACGGATAATTGTTGGTGGAAAAGTTGAGGAAGAAAGACGCCCAACATGGACGATTGATATCCCATTACCCCACCTTGAACCTGGATTAAAAGCAAGCATCTACGCTGCCATAAGCGGAGGAGAAATATCACCCGGCTTAACAGGAGAAGTAGAATTAGGATCTACTGAAAAATATAACTTCAAACTTGGTTTTGATGTTTCTGTTGGTGAATTTGGGGTGGAGAGACCACGGGGCGCATTTGAAATTAAAGTAATTATTGAAAGGAAGCCCTGAAGAAGAATAAGGTGATAAAATGATTAGAAAATGTTATTTTTTTATTTTTGTTTTGCTTTTCGCTAATCTATTGTTTTCGATAGAGTCTACAAGTTTTGATTTAGGAGAAATTACTTTGTATAAATTTGGCGACCCAGATCTTAGCCACCACAATATATCCACTGATGCTTCTATAGATTTTAGTTTTAGGGCATCTACTGGGAGTATAGTTCTTGATGCATTAGATCCTACTGATTTGGAAGAAGGAGATTCAGTGTGCCCTGGCACAATAGATTTGGATTTTACTAGCTCTGGAGGAACTTGGGCAGATAGCACATTTTTTGCTGGAGCAGTTTTTCCTATTGGTTGGTGGAATGGGGGAGGGATGCCTTTTGATTGTCCTTCTAATTCATTTAATCAGATTAGTATTTGGAACGAAAGCCTATATAATACTCTTCAAAGTGTGATGTTGGTGTACCTTGATGAACCACTTTTTGGTTCTATACCTACGGACTCGGATGAATGTGCAACATATTATTATAATGAAGCCACCACCCCTCCTAGTTCAGTAACCAATAAATTATCTAAAGTAAGTATGATTTGTAAAGGAGATGTTACTATTTATGTGAATGGTGCTCCTGTTGATACTGTTACTTTTGAAGAAATACAAACAACTATTCAGTCAATATCCGATACTTTAAGTGTTGGAACTTATCTTATTGAAGCTGATTTGGGCCAAGTAAATTGCATGTATACTTTAAGAACAACAAATACTAAAGAGCAGCCAGGAGATAAAGCAACAAAATCGATCTACAAATATGCTGATCCTTCTGGAGGGCATCTTTATTCTTATAATCCTCCTGATAGAATAGGTTTTACATTGTTTATTGAATATCCAGAAATATTAATAGATGCTATTTATGTTACAGAAGTTGGATCAAGCATCCCGGGAGTTGTTATAAATCCTGGGCAAAGCAAGCCTGTTGATGTTCATTTATTGTTAAATACAACTTCAATGGCGTTTAACGTCACAGATATTCAAATAACTCCATCTACATTTACTTTTGTCCCTGATGATTCCTATCCAATATTCATCCCAGAACCAGGGGCTTTTGATGTTGTAATACCAGGCACATTAACAGCACCAGATCCATATATAGAAACTTCATTAAACTTTGAAGTATTTTACAACACAACCCTGCCTGTGTGCGATGATCAAACAGGAAGTGACGACGGAGATACTCCAATAATACAAGGCCCAGACTTGGTTGCATCAATAACAAGCAGTGGAGCAGGGGGAATTATTTATGCAATAGAAGGCGATGTAGTAACATTTGATGTCAACACTTCTAATATTGGCTCATTGCCAACAGTAAACGACACAATAACAAGAGTTATTTCAACAGACAGGCCTGATTTATTTTCACCACTGGAATTTGATGTTTTTGCACCTTTTGCAGATGGGGCGACTCAAATAAACCAATACACATTTACATGCCCAATGGGAGTGAACCAAAATCTTTCTTTTGAAGTATGCGCAGATGCTTATGACACTGAAAATGATGAGATAAATGAAGACAATAATTGCGGCAATATAACTTTGGTCTGCGAAGCATATCCGAATTTAATTGCAGGAAGACCTGTGGTCACAGATTGTGTTGTAAATGAAACAAATACAGTGATAATTACTACAAGAGTAGGCAACATATGCACAGAAAACGCCACATGGACAAATGCCAGTTTTAAAGATGCGTCTGGGACTATAATCAATTCTTCTTTATTTTCAGTTCCTCCTATGCCAAATACACAAAACCCAAATTTTGCTCCTGGAAATCCTGTTTTAACATTATTTCCAGATGATTGGGGGGTCTGTATAGATTTTGGAGAATATAAAAATATCACCCACAGATTTGAATTCACTCCGCCCGCCGAAGGAACATACACTATTTCAAATGAAGTAGATTATGGAAATCTGGTAGATGAAGGAATTCCATTTGATTTTGTAGATAATTTACAAATAGTAACATTTAATTGTGCCCCACCTGCACCAGGAGACATTACACCTTTTTGTGAAGATATATACTTAAATGGCACAGGGTATAATGAGGAAGGAGTGTTGGGGGCAACTAACAGCGGTTCAGATCCAGTAGATGTTGATTTCAATGTGATAGGATCAGGAAATGTTGCTCCAGCACCTTTTGATTTCTGGAGAACAAACATCACAATAAATGGATCCAGCGATTATTCTGAATTGATAAATTGGAAATGTGAAGCAGACTCCTGGCGTTCTACTTATAATGTAATTGTTTCATGGACAGATGCGATCGGAGACCACAGCGAATCTGTGATGTGTGAAGTATGGTGTGAAGTTCCTTTATATTGCGAAGATTATCTATAGACCGAGTTAAAATCCTAAATCCTACTAAATCCTAAAGGTGTCTTTGTTTTTTGGTATTATTACTTCTAGATGTGGCTCTTCTAGATCATAAGCCAGTTCTTTTAATTTTCTTGGCTCCCCATGCATTAAAAATACTTTTTTAAGTCCTTTTATCCCGCGCGCGAATTTAATTAAGTCATCATGATCAGAATGACCTGAAAAAGGAACTGTTTCTACTTTCATTTCAACTTTATACTCTTTATTTTCATCTTTATCTAAAACCACATATTTTTCTCCATCAAGCAGTTTTCTGCCTAATGTCCCTTCCACTTGATAGCCGACAATAATTAGTTTGTCTTTTGGATTGCCAAGTATGTTTTTTAAATATGTTAAAACAGGACCGCCTGTCAGCATGCCAGAAGTTGATAAAATAATACAAGACTGTGATAAAACATCGCTTCTGTCTTTTGTTCTTGGAACTTTATAAAAAGGGCTTTTAAATGGATCCTCATCACTCATTAAGATTCTCATCTTTATTTCATCTTTTGCATAAATTACATTATGCCTGTAGATTCTATTTGCCCTGTTAACCATACCATCAGTAAAAACAGGCACTTTTGGCAAAGCGCCTGAACGCATGTAGCTTTCTATAACCATCATTATGTTTTGCCCTCTTCCGACAGCAAAAGTTGGTATTAACACCTTTCCTCCTGCTCTTAATGTTTCGTTTATTGAGTCTACCAATTGTTTTGAAGCACTTTTTAAAGAAGGAAGCCTGTCTTTTTTTCCTCCATAAGTGCCTTCCATTATCAAAACATCTGCACGAAGACCTTTTTCACAACCAGACAATATCTTACTTTCTCTTGTGTTAATATCTCCTGTAAAAAGCAGTTTCTTAGAGCCTTCAAGCCTTATCATTGCTCCTCCTAAAACATGGCCTGATTCATGCAAAGTAAATGTTAGTCCATTTTTTGGTTTTATCTGTGTTTTAAATTCAGTTTGTTTTATAGCTGTCAAAACTTGTTCAATATGTTTTGTTGTGAATCTCTTTTCCTTTTGCAGTCTTTGATAATCTGATAAAAGCAATTGCATTAAATCCCTTGTTGGCTTAGTAGCATAAATAGCTGGTTTTTTAATCTTCTGGATTATGTGCGGCAAATAAGCGCAATGGTCTAAATGCGCATGTGTAGGAATAATATTTTTTATGTGTTTGAAATCTTCTTTAAGAATTAAAGGATATTCTATTGGGTCTCCTAATTTTATACCACAGTCAAGCATTAGCTGTCTTCTCCTGCTGACAACATTAACACAGCTCCTTCCTACCTCTCTTGCCCCACCATAAAAAGTAATCTCCATTTTTTCACCAAAAGAAAATTAGCAGGGCAGATTTATAAATCTGTTTTTCTTTATTAACTCGGTGGTCTTATGGGTTTCACTAGCTTAAAATATAAACCAAAAGCAAACGACCTGATATGCAAATTTTATATTGATCCTGAAAGAGGATTGTCATTAAAAGAAGGTGCAGAGCACATAACTGCTGAATCATCTATAGGCACATGGACAGAGGTATCTGGCATAAGGCCGAAACTAAGAAAAAAAATAGCACCGCATATTTATTATATAAATAAAAAAAATAAAACAGTAAAGATTGCCTATCCTGCTGATTTATTTGAAAAAGGCAGTATACCCCAGATAATGAGCGCAATAGCAGGCAATGTGTTTGGCATGAAAGAAATCAGAAATCTGAGACTGCTTGATGTAAGCTTTCCTAAAGACATAATAAATTCATTTAAAGGCCCAAAGTATGGTATAAAAGGCATTAGAAAAATGTTAAAAGTAAGGAAAAGGCCGTTTTGCGGAACAATTGTTAAGCCAAAAGTAGGAAGAACAGCAAAAAATCATGCTGAATATGCATACAAAGCATGGGTTGGTGGGTTAGATCTTGTAAAAGATGATGAAAATTTAACAGATATGAAATTCAATAGATTTGAAACAAGGGTTATTAAAACATTAGATATGAGGGACAAAGCAGAAAGCGAAACTGGTGAAAAAAAGATTTATGTGTGTAATGTTTCTGCTGAAACAAATGAAATGATGAAAAGAGCACAATTCATTAAAGATCATGGCGGAAGAGTAACTATGATTGATATTTTAACATGCGGATGGTCTGCTTTTGAAACACTTCGCAATTACCATCCTAATTTAATTATTCATGCACATAGAGCAGGACACGGAATGTTTACACACAATCCCAAACACGGAATGACAATGCTTACTGTTTCTAAAATAGATAGATTAATCGGCTCTGATTCATTACATATAGGAACATTTGGAACAGGAAAAATGAAAAGTTATTGGAAAGAGGAATTGCATATAAGGGATGCGCTTGTTAAGAAAAAAATAAAGGAAAATAATAAAGAAAATATTTTGGCGCAGAATTGGCACCATATAAAACCAGTGATGCCTGTTTCTTCAGGCGGTTTATATCCGGGAATCCTTCCGGAAACAATTAAGCGAGGAGGAACAGATCTATTTTTGCAAGCAGGTGGTGGAGTAGCAGGCCATCCAGACGGAATAGAAGCAGGTGCAGCAGCAATGCGACAAGCAATAGACTCTGTTATGAAAAAGATTCCTATTGACTGGTACGCACAGGACCATAAAGAATTAGCCGCAGCTTTAAAGAGATGGGGAACAGGAAAAAGAATTGTCTATTATGAGAAATAAAACTTTAATACTTGCATATCAAAATATTTAATAATAAAATCAAGTAAATGGTGCTTATTATGGCAACTATAAGACAACCAAAAATCTCTATGCTCGCACATGTAGACCACGGCAAAACTTCTATTTTAGATAAAATAAGAAATACTGTTGTTGCATCAAAGGAAGCCGGAGCCATTACACAACACACTTCTGCAAGTGAAGTTCCAAAAGATGTTCTTAGAGCTATTTGTAAAAACCAATTGGAAAAAATGAAGATAGAATTGAAAATACCTGGGTTGTTGTTTATAGATTTGCCAGGCCATGAAGCATTTACGTCTTTGCGTGAAAGAGGAGGGAGCTTAGCAGATATGGCTGTTCTTGTTATTGATATAACACAAGGAATACAGCCGCAGACTGTTGAAAGTATAAAAATATTAAAACAGCATACAACGCCTTTTATAATTGCAGCAAATAAAATAGATC
>QMQO01000048.1 GCA_003650545.1 Candidatus Woesearchaeota archaeon
TGAGTTGACAAGTCTCGGTGAAAATATTGTTGATGAAGCACGAAGCATTGTGCCGGTAAGAACGGGTTATTTGAGATCCACAATTTATTATGAAAGGAAAGGCAAACACAAGCTTATTGTCGGCGCTAAGGCGCATTACGCCGGTTATGTTGAGTATGGCACTCGTAAAATGGCGGCTCAACCATATCTGCGGCCCGCAATAGCTCGTTGCATTCCCAATTTCTTTAAACGCTTATTCAGGAGATTGAGATAATGCCGTTTAACGCGCGTGTAGATTTTGAATTTACAGCTAAGGATAATGTTACTCAAACACTCAACAATATAAAGCGCGGCATAAGCGGTTTAAGCGAAATAGCGAAGACAGCCGCCGGCGTTCTCGGCGGAATGCTTGCATATGACGCGTTAAACAAAGTAAAGGATGCACTTGAAGACAGCGTAAACATGTTTGCAAAATTCGAAGAAGTCATTACACGCACAGTTGCACTTAGCGGTGCCGCCGGTGAAGAAGCTGAAAAGCTTGCGCAAGAACTTCAAGCAGCTGCTCGTGCCGCCGGCTTAGAGTTTGGTGTCGGTGCGGTTCAAGCAGCTGAAGCATTAGAGTCACTTGTCAAAGCCGGCCTTGAAGGTGAAGCTGCAATAAAAGCGCTCAATGCAACATTAGAGTTAGCAACTATTGAGAATATTAGCGCCGGCCAAGCCGCTGACTTACTCGTTGGAGTCTTAAATCAATTCAAAATGAGTGCTGAAGAAGCTGAAATTACCGCCGATATGCTCGTCAATGCTTCTGCAGCTGGCATTGACACGGCAAGCGACTTTGCACTCGCACTTTCTTATGTCGGCAATCAAGCCGCTGCATTAGGTTTCACATTGGAGGAAACGCTTGCTGCATTGGTTGCCTTGAATAATCAAGGTATAGCGGCGGAAAAGGCGGGCCGCTATCTCAATGCAATGTTGACTGATCTCATTGAGCATTACGATAAGCTCGGCTTCTCAATCTATGACAGCGAAGGCAACATGCTAAGCCTAACTGAAATCATTGAAAACCTCGCAAATAAGCTTAATGAGTTTTCAACTGAAGAAGAGCGCGCTGCATATTTAACTGAAGTTTTCGGTTCACAAGGAATGCGGGCCGCGCTTGGCTTACTCAATTTAGCTGAAAGTATGCCGACTGAAGAAGTAATGAAACTTGCAAGTCAGCTTGGCTTGTCGCGGCAGGAAATTGAAGGATTAATGAGTGCTGGAAAGTCGGCCGGCGAAGTACTTGAAGAGCTTAGCGAGAAAATAAAGAAAAGCGGTACGGCAAGCGAAGTAACTCGCAAACAATTAGATACGACTGCCGGCGTTATGAAGCGAATGAATGCTGCTGTTCAGGATTTAATGCTTGACTTAGGTGAAGCACTTGCTCCACTTATTACTGATCTTGCGAATTTCCTGCGCACATATTTTGTTCCTTCTCTTAAATTTTTGATCGGTGGTTTCCGTGACTTTATTAATTTCATAAAGCCACATGTATTGCCGGCGCTTCAAACCATGTGGAATATACTTAAAGGTATATATGACCGGTTTAGTTGGCTTGGCAGTGCAGTCGGCGGCTTTATGAATGCATTAAGTAATCTCGCCGGATCAATCTATAATTCAGTTAAGCCGGCCCTCGACACAATCAAAGGCATACTCGACGCAATAAGCGGCGCAATAAAGACAATTCAAAATGCGATCGGCGGCTTATTTAAAGCCACAGGATCAACAACAGTTGCAGGCCCAACAGTAGAAACAGAAGTCCCAGCAATGCAAGAAGGCGGTATAGTCACACGGCCAACACTCGCATTTATCGGTGAAGGTGGCCCCGAAGCCGTAATTCCACTTGACAGACTTAACCGTTTTGGTAACATAACCGTCAACGTCACGATAAGCGACGTGACAATCTCAAATGAATACGACTTATATGATTTAGCGCGCCAACTCGGTGAACTCATAAGCGATGAACTTCGGGTGAAAATATGAGCATCACATACAACATAAAACTCAAAACACTCAAAAAAGCACTAAGCTTCGACGGCGAAGACGACTACGTGGTAATAGATGATAGCCCCAGCTTACAGATAAGCGATACGATTACTGTTGAAGCTGTTGCTAGGATAAGAACACTTGTAAGCTCTGTGGTTATTGGTAAGTACACCATTACAACCAGCACATACAACCTTTTCTACGCATCAGATTCGAAGGACTGGGTTTTCAGGATTAGGGGAGACGATATGATTCATTACTATGCGAGGTCTGGAGTTAAACCAGTTGTAAACAGGTGGTATCATCTTGTCGGCGTCTATGATGGGGGAAAAATGTATTTATACATAGATGGTGAGCTGAAGGCGACTGTAAATGTTGGTGTTGGTCTAGACCTTGCAGTCGGAGGCTACATTTCCGTAGGAGCAAGATATAGAGATTCTGGAGATATAGATGCATACTTTGACGGCGATGTTGCATTTGTTCGCATTTACAATTGTGCTTTGAGTGAGAGTGAGGTTAAGCGTCTTTATCGTGGTGATTTTATTAGTGATGGTTTGGTGCTTTATTTTGATTTTAGTGAGGGTGTGGGATTAACTGTATATGATAAGAGTGGCAATGAAAATGACGGTACTATCTATGGTGCGTCTTGGGTTGAAGCTGAAGTTGACTTTTCTGAGCGTGTTAAGCGTTGGCGTTTGCGTGATGAAGTGAACAGCATTAGCTCATTAATGTTTGAGGCAATTAATTATGATGAAAGTTTAGGTTTGTGGCTTCGTGAAGGCAATGACGTTGTAATTGATGTTAATGATGTGAGGTTTTGGCGCGGCATTATTAATCGCGTTTCACGCAAATATGACGGTTATGGCTGCGTGTTAAGTGTTGAGGCTCTCGACTATTTAAGTAAGCTTCGCGATTACGTGCTTTATAAGCGCTATGCGCGGCGCTACGCAGATGAAATAGTAAAAGACATGATAAAATTAAGCGGAATCAACTTAAACACATATCACGTTAAACCAACAAGATACATTCCTTATTTCGACGCAAACGGCGAAACAATCTATAAAGCACTCAGAAAACTCGCAGAAAACATAAATGCACGACTATACGTTGACGGCTACCTAAACCTACACTTCACACCACAAAAACAATACGCACTAAAATTTGACGGTGTGGATGACTACGTGGAAGTACCTCATTCAGATTCACTAAATCTAAATGTACTTACTGTTATGGTTTGGTTCAAATCAACATATAGTGGAGAATGGTTCAGAACAATAGTAGCAAAATATGGTTATGAAATGATTCAGGAAAGTTGGGGCTTAGGTTGGGTAGCTCCCAATCGTCTTGGTTTCTATATTCGAGATGCAAGTGGAACTAAAAATGATGCAGGAGCAGGAGATGGAGAAGGATTAGATGGAAAATGGCACTTTCTAGTTGGGGTTGCATCCGATACAAAGGTTCAGTTTTGGATGGATGGTGTTTTGAAGAAAGAGGTTATGAGAACTGTGGGAGATATAAGAAATACAAGACCCATAACTTTGGGTATGCATTACGGTTTTCAATTTGTTCCAGAAGACATTGGTGAGGTTCTAATCTACAATCGAGCCTTGAGTGAGAGTGAAATTTTGTGGAATTATTTGCATCCGTTTTATGTGGTTCGTGATGGTTTGGTGCTTGAATTATTGTTTAATGAGGGGGACGGCTCAACTGCATATGATTCCAGTGGCTATGATAATCACGGTACAATTTATGGTGCTTCATGGGTGGAATTATGAGTTCTTGGGCGGCTCATGAATTTGTTGAAGGCGATAATATTCTTAGGTTTGATTTGAAGCGGGATCTCAGCGTCCTAAAAAATAAAGTGACTGTGAAAGGCGCATTCATTGGCGGCCGGCAAATCACTTATACTGCTAAAGATGATTTGAGCATCTTGCGGTTTGGTGAGCGGGAAAAAGTTATTGTTGATCCTACAATCACCGACTTGTCTTATGCTGAAGCGCTTGCAATACAAGAATTAGAGAAAAGTAAGGATGTCGAGCTTATCGGTAATGTTGATGCGGTTCTTAAGTTTTGCCGGGCCGGCGAATATGCACACATTAAAATTGACTCGCTTGGCATTGATGAGATCCGCATGTTAGAGAAAATTATGCTTCAAGGCACAAATAAATTAACTATGCGTATCGAGTTTCGCGGCAAAACAAAATCATTAAGCGACATTATCGCCGAAATTTACGATAAGACTCATAAGATTGAGCGGAGCAGTGAAGCGCTTAAAGAAGCGACTTTCGCTGCACTTTACGTTGAACCAGTTTTTTGTGAATTGACTTTTCGCGGCCCAGACTTTAAAGAGTCAAGTAACGTGTGGTTTGATGAGAATGGTAATTTGAAGCTTGTTGACGGCGCCCTTGATGGTTATGCTGTGTTTGAGGTTAATGCTGATGAGGAAGCGTTTTTAAATTGGTTTGATTTGAATTTTGATGTTGATGAGAAGGATGGTTCGATTACGGTTGATATTCTTGATGCAGCTGACAACGTTATTGAGAGTAACATATCGTCTTATAAGTCACTTCAGCCTTATCCTGCGGATCTCGATGCTTGTGAGAATAATGCGAATGAATATGATGTTGTGAATTGTTTTGTCGATAATTCGCATTTAAGTGCTGTTTCTGCTTATTCAATTAAGGTTAAGTGGCAAACTGGTTTAGATCGCTACGTAATTTATCCGAAAAGTAAGTCACTTGGCTTAAACTGCTTATTCTACAAGTATTTACACATTTATATTCTGCAAGGCAGCACTCAACCCGTCAAGATCCGCTTACACACAACTGATAATGACTATTACGAGAAAACATTGTTATTTCCACAAAGCTATGTGTGGCGTGAATTTAAACTTGAACTCGGCACAAGTGACTGGGCCGCCGTTGGATCACCCGACTGGTCAAATATTAACTTCATCAGCATTTACTTGCCGGCCAGCGACAACATCACAGAATACACTTGGATCGACGGCATATGCTTCAACCCACTCTTAGCCGAAACCTTCAAAGTAAAATTCAATTTTAGCCGGCCCAATACTTCCTCACAATCACCCGTCTTTAAAAAGCTTGTTGTTAGATATCTGTTAGGAGTTGTGTAAGATGGTAGAGAAACGTTATATTAAAAATCCAGCTGTGAAACTCATCATATGGCCCTACAAACAAACAATAGAAAAAGAACCACTTTATCAAGATGACACAGATGTGAATATTACTGTTGGAACTGAAAAAGCATTTTACTTTGACGAAGATCCAAGCGACATTACTGATTATTTATCGATGTTACGCGGCAGCCCAGATAATGACACACCCGGTGAAGCATATATTAAACTTCCGTCAGAATCAACCGCTTCATGGCATTTACTTGAACAATTTGCATATAAATTCACGACAGATGAAACTATTCCTGCAGGCAAATGGACATTGAAGTTAGTTTATGCAGCAGACACTCCTGGAGGAGCACCAATGAAATATAGCATTTATAAGCGTACTATTGGTGGAACTGAGACATTGTTATTTGAGCATCAGTTCGGCGACACTTGGAATACTAACGGTCAGATAGACGCGGAAATAGAAACTAAGACAATCACACAGTCATTTAGTTTTAGTGCAGGCGAATATCTCGTCGTAAAAGTATATGTGAAGTCAAGAACTGATTACTCAGTTGAATACTGGCTTTATTATGGAACATCAAGTTATGATTCAGGTCTATATCCGCCTGTAAGAGCTGAATATACAGTTTATCAAAATACTATAACGGATATTGATTTTCCAGCAGTTGAAACTCAAATTGACAGCATACTTAACGCAACAATAAATGAAGGCGACATCGACATTTACCTTAAAATAAATGATAATGTTATAAATTCAATTCTGAACTGGTCGCCAGCAACATATGGAGCGTTTGAAGACATCACACTTGCAAATAAAGAGTCAATGAGTGGAGGCGGTGTATTAAAAGTAACAATAATAATGAAGAAGATTGGGCAAACATTTCAAGCTAATTACTGGAATTATAAGCGCTTTCATTATTATGGTAAGAATCCGGTGACGCCGGCTGACTTTAATTGCAGCGTGTTGCAGTTAATGGAGTATAGTGCTTCAACTTCATTTTTAGTAGTTTTAAATGATGATTTAAGTGAATTTATTAATGAGAGTGTGACGAATGAGACGATTAGGAGTGTTCAGCCGCGCTGCACAAAAGTTGAAGTGCTTAGTGGAACGCCGACATTGATTTTTAAGGGATGGTAGTTTTCTGTTTTGCTTCAATCATGCGGCGATAAATTGCCGGCTGCACTTCTTCAATGTTCTTTACATCGAAAACCATGTTATGCCTTACGTCAAACTCATCTTTATATGTTAACACCATGTAGAGCTTCTTCTTTTTCAATGCAAATGCAAGAATATTCAGTAAGAGTAAGCGCATAACCGTTAATTTTTCTTTTGTCATGCTCTGCACATTCTCTATCTGTTCATAACGAATTTTTAATGGCATTTCCGGTATAAAGATGTGATCTGGCAATAACTGTATTTCACATTTCATTGGTTTTGGAAAAGCGGAATGTCCACCTAGATATTTCGCTTTGTAACCGATTTTTTCTTTTCGCTTAAAGATCATTTTCATCACTATTCACAGTTTCTGCCAAGATTTTTAATATAATTTCTCGTTTTGTCTCATCGTTTTTTAATGCATTAACTATGATTTGCTTTATTATTTCAATAATTTTTTCTTCAGTATTAAGACTTTCAAGAATCCGCGACTCATCCAACAGTAAGCCGCATTTGAAGCAGAATTTCGCGTTGCTTTGATTGAGCGTGTTGCAGCGTGGACAGCGCTTCGGCTTATCATTGAGTTGTGGTTTTTCAGCTTCCTTTATGCCATAGTATTCGAGGAGTTTCGGTTCTAAGTCGCGGCCCGAAAGATGTACATATACGGCTGGCATTCGGCTGCTTTTGCTCCATCCTGCGAATAATTTTAGTTCTTGCTCAGTTAATATTTTTGCGAGTTCAGTTAAGCGTGAGTGTCGTAGTAGGTGTGGGTGGACATGTTTTTTGATGCCGGCCTGCTTTGCTAGGTTTACGAGAGTGTATTTGTAGATGAATTTGCAGCGCGGCTTATACTTGTGTTCGCCTGGAAATAGATATGCATTTGGATCGTCGCGGTATGGGTGAACGTTAAGCCACATTTGCAGGTATGGGGCGCTTTCAATTAATCTTATTCTTCGCTTACCGGTTTTTCCACGCAAAATTATGACGGCGCCATACTCATCGATTTTTACGTCTTTAATTTTAAGTTTGCGGAATTCGTCGAGTCGGGCTGCGCTTTCATACATCATTGCTACTATTGCTTTATCGCGTATGCTTCTTGCTGTTTCAATTAGCTTTCTAATTTCTTCGCGTGAAAGTATATCGCTTAAATCGACTTTTGTATCGGCAATTTTACTTACTTTGATCCACTTTACGCATTGCGGATAAATTTCATCATTGCCGAGCAGCCACTTATAGAAGCGCTTTAACATGACTTTAAGAACATTAATTGTTGACTCCTCATATCTATCTTGCAGAGATATTATGAAGTTTACAATGTCATTTTTCGTCACATCTTCAAACCGCTTATCACCGAGAAAATGAGATAAAGCACGTAAAGTAATCAAATAATGCTTTATGCGGCCGTAACTCAAATCTTGACTTTTAAGATGAAGACAAAATTGACGAGCAACTTCACGGTGAACTGGAAGCATCTCATCAATATAAGATTCAAGCGGCTTCAAGTAACCCACCTTCTAAATATCGAGATTCATATTTAAATTCAGCTGGAATATGAACAAAAGAGCAAACAACCTAATAAAGGAGGTATTCAGTAGAGCTAAAAACTCCGGTAAAAGTAAAACATACTTGGACCTTGGAGATCCAACTTCAAAGAAGGATGAA
>QMQO01000049.1 GCA_003650545.1 Candidatus Woesearchaeota archaeon
AAAGTATATTTAGAAAAGTGTTTAGAAAAATGTTTAGAAAAGTATTTAGAAAAGTAAGGGTTTAGTAAATTATAAAAAAATATGAAAAGAAAAATAAAAATACGAAAAGGAAAATAAAAATATGAAAAAAGAAACAAGAAAAAACAAGAAAAACACACATAATTTATAAAAAAACAATTTTATTAAAACATTTATTGAAAAGCTATTCATATCAACTATTTATAGCTATTTATAGTAAAAGGTTGTAACATTTGCGCTTAAACCATATGTTTGAGTGTTGTTGTTATACCCATAGACATGCCAATTATACCTTTTATTCTTTAAAAATATGTTCTCATCTGCAATGTATGATGTGCCCTGTACATAGTCCTTTAACACAATAGCATCATTTTCATCCTGTATAATCAGCAAATAAACATCAGCACCTCTTGCGTGGCTCCATTTAAATAAGGGTGTGTTAATTTCTTCGCCATCTGAAGGCGTTATTAGGAGAGGATTTTCAGGAACACACAAACCATATTTACAATGTGTTTCACTGGGGCAATCATGAATTTTTTCATCCAAAATAAAACACCCATCCTTTAAGATACATTCTCTAAAGCCATCTCCATAACATACCAAGCTGTTGTTTGAGCATTCATTGCAGGAAGGCGTTCTTAAACTAATTAAGTGAGAGTCAAAAAATTTTTTTTCTCCATTTTCATAATAAACAGCCCTCACCACGAAATAGTACCGTGTGTCAGGATAAAGATTTGTTACAGTATAATCTTTTTGATTTACTTTTGCCACAAATGTGTATTCATTTGGCAAAAACTCTTCAGATGTAGATTTATACACTTCATAGTATGCTATGGGAAAAGCAATTTCATGGTCCCATTTTAAAGTAACTGAGTCTCTATCCAAATCAGAATAACTAAGTTCCAAACTGGCAACATAAAAATCCATCTGATCAAAAATGTTATATTCTGAGAAACCGTAATCACCTATGCTGTATTGTGTTTCACCATTCTCTGACTTTCTCGCCACATCCACCCGGAACATGTATTTTCCTGGTTCTTCAGGCGCTATAAAATTAAAGTGGATAATATCATTCCCATAATTGAAAGGACACGAAACATCCAAATGAGCAATTCTTTTATCTCGAAATACATTCTGGTCTTTTCCTTCGATTAAAAATCTTCTTTCAATAATAGACTTGATCAATACATCGCCAGCACCAAGACCCCAGGTACAACCAGCTGTATTCAAATTAACAACAGAAACTTCAACATCTACAGACTGCCCAGGCAACACTATTCCTATGTTATTATCTACTTTCATTCCTATGTTGTTATTTATCTTCAGGCTGGCCCAAGGTTTTAATAAACCATCAAAGGTTATTGCAGCGTTATCCGCTGTGTTAACAGCAACATCCCAGAGGTCTGCGCCCATTCCAACAATGCACTCACCAGCTCCTAAGGTTATTCTGAGTGTATTAAGGCCTGGCAGATAACTCAATGGTCCTAGAAGATCACTTATTGGATCGTGATGATCAAAATAACAATCTATATAGTAATCTGTGTTAAATAACTTTTCTAAAATTAGCCTTTTAAATGGGATACCAGCATCTAGACCAATTGTTTCTAAAACTATACTAATGCCTTCAAAAGGAAGAGTCACGATTACAGTTTGTGGCAAGATAATTGTGTGAGCTGTTTTACCAATGCCATACACCATTGCCCTAACAGGGTCTGCTCCTTCACTTAATCTATACACTGCATGAGTTATACCGCCTATAAGGGCAAAATGGGTTTCCCATTTTTTATTAAAATCTCTAACACTTTTGAAAAATTTAGCAATATCGTCAAGTTCTTCTTCTATCATCACGGTAGTTTCACCCACATTTTCATAATTCAAAGCCGAAGACAAGTAAAAAGTATTTGCAGAGGTTACCATACTTTCTGCAGTTTTTGACAAGTCATTTCCCAAATTAATGATTTTGTATTTATTAAGAAGCTCAGCAGACAGAGCAATGAATTCAACACTATCGCCAAAATATCCTACACCTTTATCAGACATCCCTAAAAAGTTTCTACGTTCTTCAGAAGTCGTTAAATTTAACCCGTTGAAAAATCTTTCACACTCTTCATCAGTGTCAGTGATGCATGATTCAATTAATTTCTGAAAAGCCGCTTTATCGAGAAGATAAAAATCATACTCTTTACAGGCACCATTTTCACATTTTAGTTCACACTCCTCAATCTTCCTTGTCTCGATCTTTCTTTCACAACCTCCATTGGAACAAAAATCAATTGTAAACTTTTGATATAAAATGTTTCCATCACAGTATGGCTCTGTATATGGAATCTCTGCACCACAATCAGAATCTCTCTCACAACTCTGGCAATAACCAGATGCGCAATTGTCACAGAAAGCTACATGGAACCAATCGTAGCAGCCCTCATTGCTCCAGCTACACACCTGGACTGATCTGCCACTACATCTCCTGTCGCCAATCTCACACATGTCAAAACAGCTGCCTGTGTAAAATGTTGCAGAATCTGTATAGCCATACCAGTCGTTTTCTTTATCATAAGACGAAATAAACCAGTGATAAGTTTTATTTTTATCAAGAATGTTTTCAGACAATCTGTAAAATGTATAATTGGTGTGTGTGTCCAAAAGCCAGTTGTTAGATTCGCTATCTTTTAAGCGAAGATTATACTCTACGCCCTCACCAGGTACCATTGACCACTGGAACAGAGGGTTTTTCTGTTTTATTTTTTCTCTATCCGATGGATATATTATGTGTGGTTTTTTAAGTACACAACTACCATAAAAACAATCTTTTGATGCAGGACAATTGTTGTAGGTCCAATAAAACTTCCCGTCTGGTTGTTTCTTACACTCTCTGTATTTTCTATCATCGACACAGTTTTTTTCGCCTATCACAGTACAAGGGGGATTGACCTTAAAATACATTTCACCATTTGTGTTATAAAAACCAGCAGTTGGGCTAAAGCTGTTTGACTTTTTGCTAAATGCGCTGATGCGCCAGTAATATCTTTCAAACAGATTCAACAATCCATCAGGTATCTTATAACTTGTTGTATTTAAAATTACAGTAGAAACCAAATTATAATCCCCATAATCGTATTCAACAATGTCTATCTTATAAAAGTCAGCTTCTGGCACCGGAGTCCATTCTAAAGTTGGTGTGAATGTTGAAACATCTTTATTGAATTCAGGTCTAAGCAGTTCAGGGATGTGAGGCGTGCATATACCATAATCGCAAATAAAATCCCCTAGTTCCAGACAATCTTCATCAGTTAAACAGTACCTAAAATCCTCATCCGTTAGATTACACTCCTTTTTAATACAGAATCCACCCAGGTCACCCAAACCGATATAGTCACAATAGCCAAGATTATAACAAGTATCACTATAACAAACACCAGTTAAGAATCCACAAAATTCACATGCAGATGCTTCCAAAAGCATTTTGCATGTTTTCCCAGAGATATCATTTGAAGCTGTGTCTGAATTATTCCAATTTTCTTGACTACCATTATTATTGTGACTATCATTGAAGTTGCAAACTATACCTTCATCAATCTCACCATCACAATCATTATCTTTGTCATCACAAACCTCTGTTCCATAAGGGGAGTTTTGCTGATTACTATCATTGCAATCTTCGATAGTTAGACATCTACCAACATCAAGCACTTTACCATGTTGCAAGTCACTTATACAGTTTTCTCCTTCTTCACAGAACTTTCCAGCGCCGTCCATATCGCGATCTACACATAAAACAACACAGACATCTTTCAGGTAATCATATTCTGAATTATAAGGACAGCATTTATCATTCAAAAAATAATCCTCGCCAGCTCCAGAACAATATGTTCCAGAAGGGCAATCCATGTCATTTCTACAAAATTCATTTCCGCTGTTAGTTGGTGTAGGTTGAATAGTAGGAAGCTCAACAGAGTGGACAGATGAGGAGGATATTAACACCACTAATAGAATTAAAAATATCATAATTAATTTATTTTCATTACATTTCACTTTATAAATATTTATAGTAACACTGTTTATAAATATTTGTCAACCCTGAACGGAAGATTTCCGGCTACAGTTCTACAGTTTTCCATACTTTAGTGTGATAGAAATAGCAACTAGCATTAGCAATACAACAATAGCAGAAGCTATACAATATGGACAGATAGCTTGAATTATGAATACCTCAAGATATGTTAAATAGGAACTAAAAAGAAATGCTAGAAATATGATTGTCCACAAGAATTTTCTTATCTGTAGTTTATGCTTTTTAAGCAAAGTCACCTTTAGAATTACAGTGACAAAAACAATGGAATACCCGATAACACCTATGAGAGCAATAGGGACACCGTATATTTTTGCATATTTACTTGTATTAACTGCAGTGCAGCCTTTCCCACATGCACCTGCAGCAGCATTCAGCTCAACATAAAGAAGATAACTTGCAATAATAATTCCTATCATTGCCAGAACAATCAAAATTTTTCCACTATGTTTTGCAATTCTTTTTGGCATACCAGGGCGGGATATTATTTCATATATAAATCTTTTCAATCTAAGAAATCTAAGCTATAGCAATCTAAAAAAATTGCAATCTAAAAAATCTAAATCCAGAAATAACCACAGTAATAAAGAAATCCTTATATATCCAAAATAAATATTTAAGATAAATATTTGTGTGATCAGGTGTGATTGGGTGATGTGGGTAACATGACTTCGGTTCTATTGATAATATCCCCTGAAGAATTTATGGATTCAGAGTTTGATGATACAAAGAAAATCTTTGAACAAGAAGGATTCGAAATCACAGTAGCCAGCAAAGGCGTTTCAAAAGCTTTAGGCAAGCTTGGTAGCATTGTAAAAGTGGACATAGATATAGACAAAGTGGAAGTTAAAGATTATGATGCGATTATTTTTATAGGCGGCAGTGGTGCTCGCATTTACTTCAATGACCCTGTTGCTTTAGTCATAGCAAAAGAAGCTGTTGAACAGGGGAAGATATTGGCAGCTATATGTGTTTCTCCAGCTATCCTAGGAAATGCCGGTGTCCTTCAAAAAAAGAAAGCAACAATCTTTCCATCAGCAGTATATTTGTTACGTGGAAAGGCTGAATACACAGGCAAGGCTGTGGAAGTTGATGGTAACATTATAACAGCTAATGGTCCGAGAGCAGCAAAGGCATTTGCAAAGAAGATAGTGGAATTAATTGGTTAGTGACTAATATGTTAGTGACTAACATTAGTGACTAATATTGGACAACAATTCTAATCATTGAAATCTTGTTTTTCTAATCATTGTTTTATAATTTGATAAAACTTATAAATAGAATGTAGAACTCAACCTATTGATATAAGTTAAGAAATAAAATGGTGAAGAATAACAACCGAACATATGACATATTTCTAAAAGAAATAGGTGAGACATTAGCCAGAATTTTTCCAGCAGAGAGATCAATAAATAGATCTAAAATAAGAAAAAGACAATCTAAGCAGATAACCAATGGCTATTTTGATTTCTTATCTAAAGTAAAAACACCTGACCAAGTGACAGATCTATCTTTAAAATTAACTAGAGAAAATGATATAAGAACCACATCAAAAAAAACCGATTTTTATCATTACAATAAAGAAAGAACAAATTTTGCAGTTGTTCGTTATGGTGATAGACCATTAGAAGACGGGCTTAGGATTCTATTCGCGCATACGGACAGCCCCTGTTTACGTGTAAAACCAAAACCATTACTTCTAAATTGGGATCCTGAGCTTAGGGACCATTATCCTGGTGTTCTTTTGGATACGTTTCATTACGGTGGAGTTCCGATTCATCAGTGGTTTGGTTTAGATGTGTTAATCACTGGCACGGCTGTCCGCAATGGTAGAAGCAGGAAAATAAATCTGCCAGGATTCATAATGGATCATTCTATTCACATAGATACACGAGAATTCAATGAAGAATATTATTCTGAAGCATTCCCTGCAGATGGGCCAGATGTTGTTACAGGTTACCCCAGTAGACAATCGCTAATCAGCAAGCTCGGGTTCGAATCAGAAGATGATTTTGGGAGAGCGAAGATCTATGTGGTTCCAAGGTCTCAACCATTAATGATACCTAACTATATTATTGGCTATGGTCACGACAACAGGATTGGTGTTTACACAGCACTACGTGCACTATTCGAAGCTGAACCAAAACATACAACGGTTCTCTTTTGTCTCGACAGAGAAGAAGTCGGTGAACTTTCGGGGGATTCTTCTGCAGGTCACTACATCGATGATGTTCTTTATCAAATGATTGCTGCTAAAAATAACATTGATATAAAAAACATAACAGACGGAATGTTGAGAACTATCTTAAGGAAATCTATCGCAATAAATACAGATGTAACAGTATCTTCTGGCGGCATCGATATAGATAAAATAGACCAGCGCAATGCGGCTAAGATGGGCTATGGCGTAGTTCTTACTGTTGAAGACGGATCAAATAACACAACAAATGTATCTCAATTTTTGGTAGATTATTTTATGGATCTGCTAAATAAAGCAAAAATTACCTACCAGGTTTGCGGTTCTTTTCAACCCGTAGATGATTTGGCATACCAGGAAACATATAACAACTTACTTTTGTCTAAAGGAACACAAACAATCAATTTAGGAATGGGCATTGCAAATGCTCATGGAGTCCTCGAGATAGCTTGCATTCACGATCTATACTGGGCAGTTAAGGCGTATAAAGCATTCATAGAGAGCACAGAGAATCCACCAAAAGCTTAGTTAGCTTAGTTCTATCTAACTTTCCTTTCTATTCAATTTTCTGTCCAATCTAATCTTCTAAACGACTAGGCTAACAGGGTGCTATCAACTTATGTGTGCTAATTAAATAAGGTGCTAATTAAATATTGTCTAATTAAATATGCTAATATTGAGGCGATCCTGCACCTTTTGGCGACTGAAACAAGGCGAAGCGTCTTAACCCACCAAAATTGACTTAACCGGCTGGCTAAACAAAAACTTTAAAAATAGATGATTTATTCATATTCTTAAGCCGCGGTCGCATAGATAACCGCATAGATGGTTAGTGCAATCTGGTATTGCGCAGGATTGCTAAGTACTTTTTTTGTGCTTTAGATTTCCTAGCAATATGCATAGGTCGCAAAGATCCTGTCCCTTTGGGATCGAGGGTTCAAAAGGTTTTGCATACAATAAATCAATCTCGAAGAGAAAGATGAAGTGTATGTAAACCCTCTTGAAAATCCCTCCCGCGGCGTGTTCAAGAAGATAGTTTTGCTGATACATTGCAAAATTGAATTTTGATATTGATAGCCCACACAAATATGTCTAGATTGTCTTTATATTTCTCACAAAGAATTAAAAATCAAGTAAAAATAATGTAAAGTAAAAAAAAAGCTTTTAGATTTGCTCCTTTGCTCCTTTTACTTGGATTAACCAACAAATAAAAACCTTTAAAAAATTATAAGAATTATTACCTTTAAGATTACTGATTACGTGCTTGCTTATTGCATGCGAAGATAGATTGTGATTAAAAAGGTTAGGATAAATAGTTTTCAAAAAAGAGGTTCAAATAAATGAAAACAGGTGCTAGGGGGTTAATAAAGGACATAATAATAGTTATTCTAGGCTACCAAATATTTAGAGCTTGGCTGATGAAAGAAATAATTACTGTTGACACCGTTATACTAACATTAATTGTGTTTACTTTGTCAACTTGGTTTATACTTGAAAGAGTGGGTCTAGCATAACAGACGATTAATATGAATGATTTGTATAAAGAG
>QMQO01000050.1 GCA_003650545.1 Candidatus Woesearchaeota archaeon
TGAGTGCGCCCATTCCGCTGCGCACTCATTCATCAACCAAAAATACTAGAAAAAACTAACGGAGGACCTCAATTCCTCCCAAACGTAAACGTTTGGGTATCCTTGAGGTAGATGTAATGAAACGAAGCAGTAGACGTTGGAAGAAAAAAGGACAGATGCGCTGGAAATGGCAGCGCAAAAGAATGAGAAAAGAAAAAAGAAAACGTAAACAGAAATAGTTTCAGAGATTTCTAGATAGCTTTATATATAAAAAATAATAATTAATTAGAATGTTGACTGTTTGGCTAATAACCTTATTCAGTGTAATAATTGTTAGTATGATTTCATTAATAGGTATTTTTTTCCTTTTTCTAAAAGATAAAACACTGAAAAAAATTTTGCTTATACTTGTAAGCTTTTCTGCTGGCTCGTTGTTCGGAGGAGCTTTTGTACATCTTATTCCAGAAGCATTTAAAGAACTTCCTGCGATATTTGTGTCGATAGTCATTCTTTTAGGTATCGTGATTTTCTTTGTTATTGAAAAGTTTATTCACTGGCGCCATTGCCACAACATCGAATGTGAAGAAAACTACTGTTATAATCCGAAGTGTACTAAACACCCAAAATCACTAGCATATATGAACTTAATTGGAGATTCTGTTCATAATTTTGTTGATGGATTGATAATAGGTGCAAGCTATCTTGTTAGTATACCCATTGGAATCACCACAACAATTGCTGTTGCTTTACACGAAATTCCCCAAGAGATTGGTGATTTTGGAGTGATGTTGAAAGGAGGACTTACAAAGAAAAGGGCATTGATGTTTAACTTTTTATCAGCTTTAACAGCAGTTTTAGGTGCTATAATCATTTTGATTTTGGGCTATAGACTCCAAAGCCTTGCTATATACTTATTACCATTTGCTGCAGGAGGTTTTATCTATATCGCTGGTTCTGATTTGATTCCTGAGTTGCATAAAGAGATTAAAGTGAGTAAGACTCTGGTGCAACTGTTAGCATTGATTGTTGGAATTGGATTAATGTACTCTCTTCTTTTATTAGAATGACTTTTTCCATGTTATATAAAAAGATTTAAAAACAAACTTCTTATTCTTATTGTTATTAGCCCGGTGGTGTAGTGGACAATTGGAAATTGGAGAAAGCCAAAATCTTCGATTTTCAGACCAATCATCCAGGATTTTGGGTCCTGGGACCTCGGTTCGAAATGTAGTTGTTTGAGGACCCAGACACTACACGTTTATCCGAGCCGGGCTATCATTTTTTATTTATTGTTTACTATATAGTAAATATATGAGTTAAAATAAAATTGCAAAAAAAAGGTTTCGGGCTCCTGTTTTTGCTTGTTAGGACAGGAGCCCGAGAATATGATAAAACCCAGGGAGGTTACTTCTCCTTTTCGGTTTTACTGCTTTTTGGTGGTGGCGTTTTTCTGCGAAAAATTATTGTTGTCTGCGGTGGTGTTTGGCATTGCATATACACTATTCCCTTTCCCATTTTGAACCTCCTTTCTTAAGATTTTACCATAAAAAGTAACAAATTATCTATCGTCCGGTACAGGCTTTTCAATGCTTAATATGTCAGCCAATGTTGTAGTATTGTTGTGTGACTTAAAATATACAAAAAAAGGAACAGGATCGTTATTAATTGCAATCTTGAATTTTGGATAAACTGGATAATCTTCTCCGTAGAACTTTATGATGATAGTTAGGATATCTTCTGTTCTAGCATTGTAGTTCTTTATTTCGAGTGAGTGTAGTTCTTCTGTGCTTAGGTAATGTTCTGTAAAAATGTAAGGTGGGTACTCGTAACCCTTTGTATTACAAACTAAAACTGTACGCTTACCATGGACACCGTCCCAGTAAATTTTGATTTTTTTTGAATCCTCTACTGTCTGTGCACAGACGTAAAAAACATGTACGTCTTCAGGTTTTTGTGCCTTCCTGGTTGTTGTGATTGCTAAGCCAACTAATGAGATCAAAATCAGAACGATTAGATATTTGGTTGTTTTGGTCATCTTTTTTCCTCCATTAACATTTTTCTATCAACAAAAGTCTTAACAGTAGAAAGATGATTCAAATCGTTTTAAGGTATGTTAAGTTGGCCTCCTTTCTCTGTAAAATCTTGAGGGAAAAACTTGATATATGGTTTTTTCATAGAATAAGTAAAATGTATATGGAAATCTTCATAGCATACGCTATAAAAATGTTGTTTACTTGGTTCTCATTTTTTCGTCAAAATCTACATGAAAACCATGATGCGCATCTTTGTTTTTCTGGCAGTGATAAACCTTTTACCCTGCTTTTTCGAAACACAAAGAGCACAAAAAAAGTAGCAACATTGTCTGTATCTCATTCCTTTTTACGGTTAAGAGATTTTCACAAACAGTTGCCTACTTTTGTAAGTTAAACACCCAAAGTTACTTAATGGGTATTCTTACTCTTAATTACTACATACTAATAGTAAAAAGATGTTGCTTTGTACTATATAAACTTTTCGTCCTTGAGTAGTGGTAGTATTTATATAAAATAATTTTCAATATAGAAAATTTAAAAAAAAGAAACTGGATTAGACCAGTTTTGCAAGAATATGAAGAATTATAGCAATTAATACTGGGATTATAGCACACTTAATGATAGCTGTTGTTGATGTTGCAAAGAATGCGCTTATTAACCCAGTTGCTATGAATATTGCTGGCACTATAAATTTGAAAAGAATCATGAGATATGTTCTCCTTGCTTTTGTTTAGTTTTTTAACCTTGTAGCAATGTAAGGAGCCAACTCTTCGAGGGATGAACCTTTTTTCCTTGCCCATCTGCTCCATTTTCGATAGTCCCTTGCATCAAAAATGCAAGGTATAGGAATCATCATGTCAGAACTGGACTCAAATATCATGTTATTGCATTTATTCACTTTCCCCTTGTTATTCTTTGGGTTGAATGGGTCTATACCTGCCATGCTTGCAACAATGACTTCAGGCACTGATCCTTTCTTCTCCAAAACTGTTAGAAGATTGATCGGAACTAAAATCTCAGTTTCTACTTTGTTGCTTTCTCTCAATTTTATCCTCCATTTCCAGAGACTTAGGGACGGCCTCATTTAAAAAGCAAACAAGACCGTCCCCTGTCTTCTGAAAAACTTGTGCCGGTTTGTTTGTTGTTAGAATTTATAATATTATGTCAAGTTTCAAAAGCCAACAACAAACTTGTTGAGATATGATTATCTCTTTGCATATAACTATTAACCCTGATTTCACCCTGTTTTTTTTTTGGGGCTACTTTTCTCCGGGCTAAAAATGCTAAGAGAAAATCCTCAACAGAATGCTATGCTCCCTGCTCCGGCACTGAGCAGCACAGCAGGGCAAGAGTTTTTCGGTGGAACTCTTCCGAAAACCCCATTTACTTCATCCCCCTTTTTATCACCTCCTTTCTATTCAGTTTACTTTTTTATTCGGTAAATTATCACCCCCCTTTTTTCAGGATTTCATCATTCCCGTTAAATACATTCAAAAAATTAAAAAATGTGTGCCGACCACTCTCTACTTGCTTCGCCTTAGCAGTCGGCACACCCTAAAGGAGTTTATGAATGAAGCGGCCTATAGCAGAACAGTAGCACAAATCTATATTAAGTCTTAAAGACATTGTTTTCGGGGCTGTCCTGCCCTTCTTTTTTTGTTATCGGCAAAAGGGGGAGATCCACCACCAGAGCTGGACAGGACAGCCATTCACTTTTGAAAGGGAAAAGACAGCCATTTGCTAATTTGCTAAAAGGAAAAATTATGAGAAAAATTATATACAGCTAAAGCTAAAGAATTCTAATTTTTTTAATTTTCCATCGATAAACCGATGGAAAACCCCTCATAGGCTATTTTGCCTCTAATGAGGATCTGCCAAGGTCTGTTATTGTTATGGATTTTTTCCAACCTTTGGCAGTGCGGATTTCTTTAACTGTTATAAGTCCTTTCTTTAGCAACCCTTTTTTCAAGGTGTTACCTTTACGTGCACTCAGCTTCAATGCCTTGTATAATGCAGTTGTGCTGGGGTAAGCACGGTTCAGAAGCTTTCTTAACATATTAGCTTCATCTGGACTTATCTCTGGTTTAATAGATAAATATGACTTTTTAACATCAGTGATATGGCCCTCTTCTTTACTAACCTCTTCAAGAGCCTTATTAATGTCCTTTAATCTATAACCACATTTTAGTAGATGATCACGAATTTGGTATGGATGATAACCGGTGTATCTCTGCTCCTTTATATATTTTACTAAATTTTCAATCAACTGTTGTTTTGTGAAGTCTGCAGCAGGCTCAACACCTATATGCTTTAACATATCTTCTTGAGCCTTTATTTTCTTTTTTATATTTTCCAGTCTACATGATTCCTTGAAAAGTTTCATGCGTTTGTCATATTTTGTAATGTCTTTCATTCTATTTCGGATCTCTTCATCTGTAATTTTCGCTTGTCTAAAATCAATCATAGGCACCTTGATTAGAAATGGACTATAGTAACGTTCTGCTAGTTTCACTATAGCCTGACCTACTGGAAGCATCGTGAAAAACCTCTTATGCTCGCGAAGCTGCATTAGGCCTGAGATCGCATCAACATCCTGAGGAAGCATCTGTTGAAAAGCAATGTTTGTTGCTGAATTGCCTGCAACAGTCTCGCTTAGCTTAGAGATATGCTGGTCAAGACAAATTAGACTAATCCCATACTCGCGTAGCTCGCGATAGATCATGTCTGTAACTGACTCTTTTACAAATTGAGGCCTATCCTTAAGAAAGACATTGTGAGCCTCATCCACCAAGATTGCAAAATCAAACGTGCTTTTGATGTGTTGTTGGCTGGTCTTCATCAGTTTATAGATGTATGTCAGGATGAACTCACAGAAAAATTTTTTCTCAGAGCTGCTCAAAGAATGTAGCTCAAAGATAACTTGTTTATCCAATAGTTCCTCAACCTTCATGCTTAATTGGTCTTTACTGTTTATTGCTTCTCCAAAAGCACCAAATGTCAATGCGTGACCGATTCTTAAAGCAGACTCCATCCACTCTGCCTCTCGTCCACGTTTCATATCTTCAGCTTTATCTTCTAGTCTGTCAAGGATCTGGTGCCATGTTGGAAAGTTGTCACTCCCCTTATAAACGCCGAAGTTGCGAAACACCTCATCCATTGTCTCACGAATGATCTTATGAACACCAAAGCTTGCGAAAAAACTCTCGTTAATAAGGTCACATAGTAGGTTCATCCATTCTTTTGGAGCCACATCTTTTGGTGGCCTGTTTACATTTATCTTGAAGAAGTTAGCAACATTCTCATTGCCGATTGTGTAACACATGATGTTTTTGTTTAGAGTTAGCAAAGGACGAAAGCTTTTCTTCCAGTCAAATACAAGAAAAGGTTTTTTCTTTGCAATGAAATTCTTTAATATAACAAAGGCAAAGTTTGTTTTACCAGAACCAGACATCCCGGAGATGCAAACATGTCTTGGCCAATCTTGCTCGCGTAAACCAAATGGATAAAGGTCACGATCTGCGTATGAGACTATTCCTAATGGATATTCGCCTTTTATAACTTCTTTTGGTGGCGGCTCTAATAGGATTTTCTCGCTAAGTATGCTTTCTGATAGGTGTTTATGATACAATGCTATTAGCATTTGTTCGATTTCACGTTTTTGTTCTAGTGTGTCTGCTAATGAATATTTCAGATAAAGATCGTCTATCCTTTTTCCAAGAATAGGTCTAAGCTTTCTACAGAGTTCTTCTACTGTCAATGTTTGTGGCATCTTGGGTTTTTTACTCAAGTAATTTATCTAGCATTGTTGCGCGTGTTTCTTTTTCGCGGAATTCCTGTAGGCGTTCTCTTAATTCGTGTTTTAGATCGGCTATGTCACGCCATGCATTCAGTTTTTCCTGAATCTTAAGTTGCTCAATCTCAATTTGCTTCTTTTTAAGATCGAATTGTTCTTTTGGTGTAAGGTTTTCGCCTAGCTGGAGAATGAAATTGTTTAGGCCTGATTCAATCTTCTCTATATCCATGAAAATCTCCTTATTCAGCCTCTCTCTCTTATTTATTAAATCCTCTATGTCTTCTACAACTGCTTTCATCGAACCAATACGCTCTGTCTGTAGCTCTTTGAAAATCTTATCCACTTCTGTTTTTGGAATTCCCTTTGGCAGATATTTTTCAAGAATGTCTTCTTTCTTCATTTTTCATACAGATTAATTTTGTTAAATAGCTAAATAGGTGTAAATTGAAGTATTTAAATCTTGTGGGTATTTCGCTTTTTTCTGGTTTTTCCAAAGACCTATCTAAATTTGGAAATTTATAATCAATATAGAAGATATTTTTTTTAAAAAAAAAAGAAGAATTAAATATGTAGGAAACTAATGTAATAGCAATGAACAATGTTCTTGCTATAGAATATAATTGGTGGCTTTTTTAACATTTAGTTTTAGGAGTGTTATTTAAATAATCACTTTTTTTATTCAACTACTCGCACACCAACGGTTTCTTGAGAGGGGAAAGGACTATAGAAACTCGCCACCCTTAAGTTTCAAATTAAAATCTAATTTTATTTTGGGCTGTTATTTGGGAATAAGCAGATATGTTACTCCGCCTATCACAGCCTCGCCTGCAGAAGGGCCGAAGAGCAATGACACAAAAATCGCTACGATGATCACAATCACTACGATCACCGTTACCACCAATCCGACCCCGATTGTGATCGGAAAAAATATTAGTGGCAGAATCAATGCCACCACTATCCCCCACCCACCGTCGGCTCCCACAGCCTCCAGGATCGGGCATATTATCATCGATAATATGCTGAAGGAGGCTATGTAGCCAACAACCATAAAGATTGCAGATAAGACGACGTTCCCTTCCATTGTACTCCTCCTTTTGCTTTTTTTTTAATTAATTTATCAGAACTAAAATTCTTACGGAATGGTTTCATTACCTCCTTTCTTGAGATTTTCCGTTTTATTTTAGATCAAAAGTTAAAAACACAATAGATTTATCAAGAAGATCTATCAGGAACTAATTATAGATTGAACATTATAGATTGAACTAGTTATAGTTACTCTTACTTTTATAATTACCTTAAATTTTATTATAATTACTTTTATTAAGATTTTCTGCCAGCAGGTTTTCCAGCATGAAAATGCTCAGGAAAATGCTCCACCTCAAAGGCTTCTACGCATTTTAAATCTTGCCAAACTTTGCAGCACTCTCGGCTTAAGATGAATGCTTTATAGCAAAGTTAAAACCAAAATTGGTTTAAAGGCAAATATATCGTCTGAATTCTAGGTTAGATAAACCTTTAAGGTTTAAATACTTTTAGACAGATTTGCCGAAAAATATTCGATAGTTTTTATGTGTATGTTTTTGTTTAAGTAACAATAACCAATTTAGATGTTGTTTTTGATTTAATTAACAACAACCAATAAATACA